>NZ_JBHMEC010000029.1:0-1116 GCF_042430665.1 Roseovarius ramblicola
TCGGGATCACCGCCACCGACGCCCATGGCGACACCGCCACCAATGACGTCACCGTCACCGTCACCGGAACCAACGATGGGCCAGCGCTCGCCGCCGACACTCTCGCGGCGGTCGAGGACGGGCCGTCCGTCGACGTGGACCTCGCGGCGCTCGGTGCCGATATCGACAGCGACGATGACGGCACCACCCTCGCCTACGCCATCACCGGCGACCCCGCCGAGGGCACCGCCACCATCTCCGGCACCACCCTCAGCTTCGCCCCCGGCGAGGATTTCCAGGACCTCGCCGACGGCGAGACCCGCGACGTCACCATCACCGTCACCGCCACCGACGCCCATGGCGACACCGCCACCAACGACGTCACCGTCACCGTCACCGGCACCAACGATGCCCCCACCCTCGCCGCCGCCGCCCTCGCGGCGGAGGAGGACGGGCCGTCCGTCGACGTGGACCTCGCGGCGCTCGGTGCCGACCCCGACAGCGACGATGACGGCACCAGCCTCGGCTACGCCATCACCGGACAGCCCGCCGAAGGCACCGCCAGCATTACCGGCACCACGCTCAGCTTCGCCCCCGGCGAAGACTTCCAGAACCTCGCCCAGGGCGAGACCCGCGACGTCACCATCACCGTCACCGCCACCGACGCCCATGGCGACACCGCCACCAATGACGTCACCGTCACCGTTACAGGTGCCAACGATGGGCCAGCGCTCGCCGCCGACACTCTCGCGGCGGTCGAGGACGGGCCGTCCTTCGACGTGGACCTCGCGACGCTCGGTGCCGATATCGACAGCGACAACACCGGCACCACCCTCGCATACGCCATCACCGGCGACCCCGCCGAGGGCACCGCCAGCATTACCGGCACCACCCTCAGCTTCGCCCCCGGCGCGGCCTTCCAGGACCTCGCCCAGGGCGAGACCCGCGACGTCACCATCACCGTCACCGCCACCGACGCCCATGGCGACACCGCCACCAATGACGTCACCGTCACCGTTACAGGTGCCAACGATGGGCCAGCGCTCGCCGCCGACACTCTCGCGGCGGATGAGGACGGGCCGGCCGTCGGCGTGGACCTCGCCACCCTCGGCTCCGATGCCGACAGCGACGATGACG
>NZ_JBHMEC010000030.1:0-173563 GCF_042430665.1 Roseovarius ramblicola
TTGCCGACCCCACACCGGAGCCGACGCCGGAACCGATACCCGAGCCGGCACCCGAGCCGATACCGGAACCGATACCGGATGAGGGTGTCACCCACCTCGGCACCGACGGTGACGACCTGTTCCGGGTCCACAGCACCCGCGATACGATCGAGAACGCGGGAACCGGAACGGACACCGTCGAGACCACCGTCAATTTCACCCTGCGGCGGCATTCGGACGGTGATGACCTCGACAACCTCGTGCTCGCGGGGGACGCGGACCTCGTCGGTGTCGGCAACTCCGCCGACAACGTGCTCACGGGCAACACCGGCGACAACCATCTGAGCGGCGTCTGGGGGGATGACACCGTATTCGGCGGCAGCGGCGATGACACGATCAAGGGGGTCAACGGCGATGATTGGCTGTTCGGCAATCAGGGACAGGACGAGATTTCGGGTGGCAAGGGACATGACACGCTCATCGGCGGAGGCGGTGATGATCAACTGATGGGTGATGCCGGCGATGATCTCCTTTCCGGCGAAGGCGGTAACGACATCCTGACCGGTGGAGAAGGGGCGGATCGCTTTGTGGTCCTCACCGACAACGACGGGCTGGATGTGATCCGGGACTTCACGCTCGGAGAGGATGTCCTTGACCTGTCGTTCAGTGGAGCAAGGTCTGCGGCGGATTTGGTTGTCGAGGTGCAGGATGATCGTGTGTTGATCCGGGAACCTGGCGGCAGCGGCGTCGCCCTTCTCGATTTCGACAGCAGCGACGTGGAGATGCTGACCGACACCGGAACGATCTTTTCCGGTCAGGGCGGTGCGGCGCAAGATCCCGCATACGTGACAGCCACCGCATATGATTATCCGGGCGATGAATTCCTGTCCGATCCTGTCGCGTATGACACGGCGCCGGGGGGCGGACCGGCCGACGGCGTCCTGTCCGGTTGGTAAGGGGAGGTTCTCATGTATGGTCGCGTGCCACCGATCCCGTTCGACCCGTCTCGCCTGTGGGCCTGTTCCGCCTGCCTGTGCGTCCGCGTCTCATGCCCGACACGCGGGCCTGTACGGTCCCGGCCTGTGGACGCCACGATGATTCCTGCGTGATCTCTAACCTGTGCTGGAGGCTGTTCGGTATGGTCAAGATATTCAGATCGGCGCGGAGCGGAGCGTCCGGTTGGTTGCCCGGGCGGTTCCTGCTCTCATGCATGGGAGGGAGCGCCATTGCCAGGCCCCCGGAAATCCCGACGTGTTTGGCAATTTTTATGCGAGGACGCATCCGGCAGCCGATGGCATCCGGTGCCCGGCATACGATCTCGCCCGTGCCGCACCCGCGAAACGAAATATGGAAAGCTGTCGGAAAATCGCTTACAAATTCGGCATGGGTGCAGCGTGCACAGAAACGGTGCGGAGCTTGGTCCGCCGCCTTTGCAGGTGGCAACTGCGCCCTGCTTCGGAAAGGCGCGGGTAACATGGTGGCACCTCCGACCCTGACGCAGGACATGGTCGGGACCTTCGACCTCTGCCCGACGGCGATTCTCGTGTTCGAGATAGAGAACTTCGGGATCGTCGCAGCGAACGCCGCAGCGGCCCGGCAATACGGTTACTCCAAAGAAGACCTCTCAACCATGACGATCATGGATCTGCGGCCGCCGGAAGAGGTGCCGAGGATCGCCGCCCTGGCCAGCCGGATTATGGACGGTCCGGACGCCGCGGGCCGGTCGCGGCATTTGAACAGCGAGGGCGAGGAGTTCATCACAGAGGTGACCACACAGGTGGTGGAGATGAACGGGCGGCTTTGCAAGCTGGCGGTCATCCACGACGTGACGCAGCAGGTCGAACAGGAAGAGAAGGCGCACGCGCTGTCGGTCGCGGCGACGCAGCGCAGCCGCGAGGCCGACGCGACGGCGCGGCATTTTGCCGAGTTGTTCAACCTGGCCCCCGGGCGCTGCGCCATCGTCACCCCCGGGAGTTTCGAGGTGGTCGCGGTCAGCGACCGCTACCTGGACGCGGTGGGAATGCAGCGTGCCGGGGTGATCGGGCAACCACTGCTCGGGCTGTTGGCTGGCCTTGCCCCGGAGACCGGGGACGACCCCGCCGGGCGCGTGCGCGAGTCGCTGGACCGGGCCGCCCGGACCGGGCAGGATGACGTCATCGAGACCACCGGGCTGGCTTTCGACCTGCCGGCCGCCGGTAACGGCTCTGCTCCGGACTGGAGCGTGGTGCACATGCCGCTCAAGGGGCCTGACGGGGTGGTCGAATTCGTGCTGCACTGCCTGTTGGCGGACCCCGAGAGCGATACCGGAACACCCGAAGACGCCGATGCGCGCGAATTGCACCGTGCCCTTTCAGACAATCTGCATGGGCTGGAAGCGGCCAAGCTGTCGCAGCGACTGGCCGAACGCGAGGCGCTCCTGCGCACGACCAGGCGGCTACTGAAAGTACATGTCTGGCGTTTCGACGTCGACAGGCAGCGGCTTGAATGGACGGATGATCTGTTCGCGTTGTTCGGCCTTCCGCTCGACACCGAGGCCCCCACCTTCGACGCCTACGTGGCGATGGTCCACCCCGAGGACCGCGATGCGATGATCGCCAATTTCGAGGCGTTCATGGCAAGCCCGGATCAGGAGTTCGCCTTTGCTCACCGGATCGTGCGCCCCGACGGGCAGGTCATTTACCTGAAGGGGGCCGCCGAACGGATGTTCGAGAACGGGCGCACCGTGTTGAGCGGCGTCGTGCAGGATGTCACCGAAGAGGCACGGACCCGCGCCAAGGCGGAACGCCGGGATTACCTGGTCCGTGTTGCCGGCGGGCTCGGCAATATCGGTGGCTGGCGTGTCGATCTGGAAAGCAGGATTGTGGAATGGTCCCCCGAGGTCGCCCGTATCCACGAAATTCCGGAAACCCGGCAGGTGGGTCTGCAACGCGGGCTGGATTTCTATCCGCCAGAGTACCGGGACCGAATAGCCGAGCGGTTCAACGCCTGCGCCGAAGACGGCACCCCGTTCGATGAGATACTGCAGATCGTCACGGCCCGCGGCAATCGGGTATGGATCCGGGTTGTCGGCGAGGCCGATCGCGATGCGGGGGGGCGCATCGTTGCCGTGATCGGCGCGTTTCAGGATCTGTCCGAAGTTGTCCGGATCGACGAGGAGCGCCAAGCGCTGCGCGATCGGCTGGGCCGAACGCTCGAGCGCATGGGGGACGCCTTTTTCACGCTCGACCCGAAGTGGCGCTTCACTTACGTGAACCAGCAATGCGAGGCGCTGCTGCGGCGCACGCGCGCGGAGCTTCTGGGCAGGAATGTATGGTCGGAATTCCCCGAGGCCGCCGGAAGCCGCTTCGAAACCGAGTATCACCACGCCGTCGAGTCGGGTGAATCGGTCGAGTTCTCGGAATATTTCCCCCCGCTCGACACCTGGTTCCGGGTGACCGCCCATCCCTCGTCCGACGGTCTGGCCGTATATTTTCGCGACGTGACCCGCGACCGCCTCCGCGACCAGAGCCTGCGCATGCTCAATGCCGCGGTCACGCGGATGGACGATATTCTGTTGATTACCGAGGCGAGCCCGATAGACGCCCCGGACGGACCACGGATCACCTATGTCAACAGCGCGTTCGAACGGCTGACCGGCTACAGCGCGGAAGAGGCGATCGGCCAGACCCCGCGTTTCCTGCAAGGGCCCGAGACTCAAAAGGACGAACTGGATCGTATCCGCGCCGCCCTCGAACAGCAGGAACACGTGCGCGCCGAGATCATCAACTATGCGCGTGACGGTCAAAAGTACTGGATCGAGATGGACATAACCCCGCTCACCGATGCGGCGGGCAAGACCACGCATTACGTCGCCCTGCAGCGCGACGTCACCGAGGGGCGAAAATGGATTGAAGATCTCCGGGTCAGCGAAGAACGCTTCCGGCTGGTCACGAATGCCAGCAAGGATGTGATCTGGGACTGGGACGTTCGCACCGGATCGCTGTGGTGGAGCGACAAGCTGCGCACGGTGTTCGGGTACGACCCGGGAACAACCCCCGCCCTCGCGAGCGATATCACGGCTTGTGTGCACCCCGATGACGCCGAAAAGGTGAGGTCCGGGCTCGGTCGCCTCGTTGAGGGCCGGAAAGACGTGTGGCAGGAGGAATACCGTTTCCTGCGGGCGGACGGGCGCGTCGCCTATATCCGTGATCGTGCTATCGTCCTGCGGGATGACGACGGCGCGGCCATGCGCGTGATCGGCAGCATGGTCGATGTGACGCAGGAGCGCGAAAGAGAGGCTATCCTGCGCCACTCCCAGAAGCTCGACGCTATCGGCCAGTTGACGGGCGGGGTGGCGCACGATTTCAACAATCTTCTGACCGTCATGCTGAACAACGGCGATTTTCTCGTTGAAAAACTGACAGAGCGCGAGGATCTGCGTGCCATGGCAGAGCAGATCGTCGGTGCCGCCGAGCGCGGCGCCGAGTTGACCGCCCGGTTGCTCGCAGTCGCCCGGCAGCAGCCGCTCTCGCCGCAGGTAACCGACCTGAACGAAGTGGTGCGCTCGATAGAACCGCTGCTGCGCCGCACCCTCGGCGAGGACATGGAAATGGAGGTCATGCTGACCGATGACCTCTGGCTCGTCGAAATCGACCCCGGTCAGCTCGAGGGGGCGTTGCTCAACCTCACGCTCAATGCCCGCGATGCCATGCCGTCAGGCGGCAAGCTGACCGTCGAGACCGCCAACGCCTGGATCGACGCCGGAACCGCCAGCCTGATCGATATGGAAGAGGGGCCGTTTGCGGTCGTCGCCGTGACCGATACCGGTGTCGGCATGTCGTCGCAAGTCAGGGACCGCGTGCTGGAGCCGTTCTTTACCACCAAAGCCGAGGGGAGCGGGCTCGGATTGCCGATGGTGTTCGGCTTCACCAGGCAGTCGCACGGGCATCTCAAGGTGTATTCCGAGCAGGGCGAGGGCACGACGATAAAGCTCTTTTTCCCGCGATCCGCTGCCCGGGAGGCCGACATGTCAGGCGCTCCGGGGATCACGGAGGTGCCCGCGGGCCAGGGCGAACACATACTAGTCGTCGAGGACGATCCGCATGTGCGGCAGAATGTCGTGACCATGGTCGCCAGCCTCGGCTACCGGGTGACCGCAGCCACGAACGCCGGCGAGGCGCTCGACGTCCTGGAGGGCAGCGACGACATCGCGCTGTTGTTCACGGATATCGTCATGCCCGGCGGCATGAACGGCCACGAACTGGCCCTGGCCGCTCGCGAGCGCCGCCCCGACCTGCGCGTGCTTTATACCTCTGGCTACACCAAGAACGCGATCGTCCATCAGGGGCGTCTCGATCCCGGGGTGGACCTCTTGTCAAAACCCTATCGCAGCCAGGATCTCGCGCAGAAGCTGCATTCCGTTCTGACGGACCGCACACCGCGGGGGTGACACATTTTCAGGCTCCTGCGTTTTCACGGGTATCGCGGTCGAAAAAGGTCACACAGGCCCCGTACATTTTTGCACATGCCTCGCACGTTTTCGTGGATCAGGACCAAAAAATGGCGAAAGACGGGCTGCATACAGGTGTCGTCGGCAAATGGGCCGACGCACTTACTTGGGGGTAGAAAAATGACCAGAACGATGCTCGTTGGTGCCGACCGTGCACTCTTCAACGAAACGGCGGATTTGCTGCGTGAAGCCGGGGATCAGGCATTGGTCGTCGCCGATGTCGAACGTGCAGAGAAGGAAATTGCGAGGTTTCGGCCCGAAATGATCGTGGTCTCGCTCGATGACACTGAGGCCAGCGGCTGGAAGTTCATGTTCCGGCATGGCTTCAATGGCGGGGCACGGGTCATTGCGGTAACGGCCCATGGTGACGCGTCTCAGGAATTGACGGTCCTGCGCCTTGGTGCGCAAGACTATATCCGTTTGCCGATTTCGCCCGAAGTGCTGTTTGCGCGCATAACGTTTCGTGCGGGTTTGAACGAAGACTCTCATGCTTGCGCGGTGGAGCAGACCCTCGAGGTCAAGGGAAAGCGTGGTACGCTCGTCCTGGACAAAAGCCGCTTCCAGTCATTCTGGATGGAGTCCGAACTGGTCCTGACCAAGACGGAATTCGAGATCCTGTTTGCTTTGGCGCGTCATGACGGGCTTGTGAAATCGCGCGAACAACTGATTGACGCCGTCTATGATCACAGCCAGCAATCCGACGTCAATGACCGCAATATAGACAGTCATATCAAGCGGGTTCGCAACAAGTTTCGAAAGGTCGACAGCTATTTCGATGGAGTGGAGACGATCTACGGAGTCGGCTACAAGTTGCGGGTCGATCGCACGCGCCGGGTCAAGCATGCCGCGATACCGATTCAACGCAAATGGTCATCCGGTGCGGTGTGCGGGTCTCGGGCGTCACGCCTTGTGACGCTACCGCATTCGGCTGCGCACACGGCTGGAATGTGACAACGGAGGCAAAAGGGACCGTGATCACCCTCCGCGGACGGCATCGCAGTCTGCCGGGATGGAGATCAGGACCCAGAGCCAATAAATACCGGAATACACGACGGTGTTGCGGTGGGGGGCGAAATGGAGTCGGTTTGGAGATTCTCGACAAAAGGATCTTCAGGATGTCCAACGCCATGATCGCCCCTCTGCTTGGCACGCTACGCGGTCGCGCCCCGGCAGGTGATGACAGAGGCCGCGCGTGGAGCCATCTGGCGTGGCGTGAGCCGCGCGACCCCGCCGGAACGCGCGTCCCGAACCGCACATAGTGCATCAACGGCGGCTGCACCCGCGTCTATTCGGAAATGAACCGTTTGCGCATTTCCACTTCCTGCTGCCGCATCAAGGCCCAGGCGGTTTTCATGTGGTCCGTCATGACCGCACGCGCGCGCTCCGCGTCTCCGACCCTGAGGGCCTTTACCAGATACTGCTGGTGGTCGCGGCCCTGCTGCCAAAGTTCGCGGTTCGGTGGCGAATAGAGGCGGCGGTAGACTGTCAGGTCGGTGAGCAGGTTCACCATGAAGTCTATCGCGAACCCCAGGAGCGGGTTCTCCGACTGTTCTGCAAGGATGGCATGGAATCGCAGCGATGCCACATGCTGTTCGCGTTCCTCTTCCAGCGTCGTGGCCGGCTCTGAATACTCCGCGATATTGGCCTCGAGCTCCTGCAGGACGTCTTCGCCGAGTTTCCCCGCGAGGGAGGCCGAAAGCTCCGGCTCCAGCGCGAGGCGGAGCTGGTAGATGTCTCCGATCGTCAGGTTCTTGAAGTAGAAGTAGTTGCCCAGGAGCGCCTTGGCCCGCTGTCGGCTGACCTCGTGCACGAAGCTGCCGCCGCCCGGTCCGGTGCGGGTCTTGATGATCCCCTGCGCTTCGAGAATGCGCATGGCCTCGCGGACCGTGCCCTTGGACATGCCAAACCGGGCGATGAGATCGGTCTCGCCGGGCAGGCGGTCGCCTGGCTGCAGGCCCTCGTCCACGACCCAATCCTTGATCGCCTCCGCGACCTGGACGGGGCGGCTGGGCCTGGCGTCAGCCTTCGGGCGGTTCGATCGGGTGGTGGCAGGCGGCAAGTTGATCTTCTCCCATTGGTCTGAGCCGCGGCTCGTCGGTCCGGCACCGCTCGGTCGCGCGCGGGCAGCGGCCGGCGAAGGCGCAGCCCGGGGGCGGGTCGAGGGGATCGGGAAGCTCGGTGCCCTTCTGCTCCGGCGCGGTTAGCGCGCGGCCCACCGCCGGGGCGCTGTCGGCCAGCAACTTCGTATACGGATGCCGCGGTGCTGCAAAGATATTCTCGGCTTTTCCCAGCTCGACGACCGAACCGAAGTAAAGCACCATGATCCGGTCGCTGACGGCTTCGACCACCGCCAGATCGTGGGTGATAAAGAGATAGGTCAGGCCAAACTCTTCCTTCAGCCGACCCAGCAGGTTGAGCACCTGCGCCTGCACCGACACATCGAGCGCCGAAACCGGTTCGTCGAGGATGATGATCCGCGGGTTGGCGGCCAGTGCCCGGGCGATGCCGATGCGCTGTGCCTGCCCGCCCGAGAACTCGTGCGGGTAGCGCTCGAGAAACTCCTCGCGCAGGTTGACCGAGTCGAATATCTCGCGGATACGCGCGTCGCGCTCCGATTTTCGCATATTGTACAGTCGCTTAAGCGGCGCTTCCATAACCTGGCGAATCGATTTGCGGGGGTTCAGGCTGCTGTTGGGGTCTTGAAACACATACTGGATCAGCTTGCCGAATTCGGCCGGGTCGGCATTGTCCAGCGCGCGGCCCTCGATCTCGATCGTGCCTTCGGTGGGCTCCAGGAGCCCCACCAGCATCCGCGCCAAGGTCGATTTTCCGCAGCCGGATTCGCCCACCACGCCCAGCGTTTCGCCCGGTTCGACCGAGAAGCTCATCGGCCGGACAGCGCGCACGCCGTCTTTCGCGGGGCGGAAGAACCCGCCCTTCAGGGGGAAGGTCTTGGCGAGGGTCTCGACTTTCAGCGCGGTCATGCGGCACCCTCCGGAACGGGGTGAAAAGGCGTGTCTGTATCACGTCGGTATTCTGTCGGTATCACGTCGGGATGTCTGACCGTCATAGCGCCTCCTCGGGGTAGAGGCAGCGCACCGCGCGCACGCCCGAGCGGTCGAGGCTGACGTCACCGGCGCGGCAGCGATCCTGCGCCTTGTCGCAGCGCGGCGCGAAGCTGCAACCCGGCGGCAGGTCGTCCACCACCGGCGGCAGACCGGGGATGGCGGCCAACTCGCGGCGGCCTTCGCCCAGTTCCGGCACGCACGCGATCAGCCGCTTCGTGTAGGGATGCAGCGGATGTGCCAGCACGTCCCCGGTCGGCCCTTCCTCGACGATGCGGCCGGCATACATCACCGCCATCCGGTCGCAGAGTTGGGCGACCACGCCGAAATCATGGGTGATGAAGATGATCGCCAGCCCCCGCTCGCGCCGCAGATCGTTGAGCAGGGCGAGGATCTGTGCCTGCACGGTGACGTCGAGCGCCGTGGTCGGTTCGTCGGCGATGATCACGTCCGGCTCGTTGGCCATAGCCATGGCGATGCCGACGCGCTGGCGCATCCCGCCGGACATCTCGTGCGGGTAATTGTCCAGCCGGCTTTCGACGTTGGGAATGCGCACATCTTTCAGAAGCTGGATCGCGCGGTTGCGGGCCTCGGAACTGGACACATCGTGGTGCGACTGAATCGATTCCGCCAGTTGATGGCCCACCGTGTAGAGCGGGTGAAGAGTCGAAAGCGGGTCCTGGAAGATGTAGGCGACGCGATCACCGCGTCGCCGCCGCAGCGTCTCGTAGGGCGCACCGACCAGGTCCTCGCCCTGAAAGCGCACCGCACCGCCCGTGATCACCCCCGGAGGAGAGGCGACCAGCCCCATCACCGACAGCGCTGTGACGGATTTGCCCGAGCCGGACTCGCCGATGACGCCGAGACATTCACCCGGCTTCACGGCGAGAGAGACACCGTCCACGGCCCTGTAGATACGCTTGCCGACGTGAAACTGAGTCGCCAGCTCCTGGATGGCCAGCAGATCGTCGGTTGCCGGCGGAACCTCCCCCTTGCGGTCCACCAGGGTGGTGGGCAGCGGCCGCGACAGCGCGCCCGAGCGCAGGCGCGGATCGAGCGCGTCGCGCACGCCGTCGCCCAGCAGGTTGATGGACATGACGATCAGGAAGATCATGATGCCGGGCACCACCGAGGTATGCGGGTGCGAGATGAGCGCCGAGCGCGCCTCGCCCAGCATGGAGCCCAGGTCGGCCTGAGGCGGCTGGGAGCCCAGCCCGAGGAAGGAAAGGCCCGCGGTTTCCAGGATCATCCAGCCCACGGTGGTGGACATGGCGATGATGATGACCGGCAGCACGTTGGGCAGAAGCTCGGTCAGGATGATGCGGGTGTGCCCCATCCCCGCAAGCCGCGCCGCGTCGATGAATTCGCGCCCGGCGAGACCGACCGTGATGCCGCGGATGTTGCGGGCGAAGAACGGCACGTTGACCGCCGCCACCGCGATCAGCGCGTTCATCAGCCCGGGGCCGAGCGCCGCGACGATCGCCAGCGCCAGCAGGATGTAGGGAAACGCCATCAGCATGTCGACGCCGCGCATGAAGATGTTGTCCACCTTCCCGCCGAAATAGCCTGCGGTGATGCCGATCGCCGAGCCCAGGAAGGCCGCGATGACCGCTGCCGCGACGCCCACGGCCAGCGACAGGCGCGTGCCCCAGAGCAGCCGGCTCAGCAGGTCCCGTCCCAGATGATCGGTCCCCAGCAGATGCCCGCCGGTGAGCGGTCGCTTGAACCGGTCGGCCGTTGCGGTCACGTCCGGGTCCGGCAGGGGAAGGAGGGGGGTCATCAGAACCAGTATCACGATGACGGTAAGAACGACCGCTCCCAGAGTCGCCAGCTTGTTGCGGAAGAGAAGTTTCAGGAACGCGATCATGTCTTGATTCTCGGGTCGAGGAGGCTCTGCGCGACGTCGACGGCGATGTTGAACAGCACGTAACAGGCCGCGACGAAGACGACGCCGCCCTGCACCAGCAGCAGGTCGCGGGTGAGGATGGCGTCGACCAGCATCCGGCCCACGCCCGGCCACTGGAAGACGATCTCGATATAGACCGCGCCGGACAGCACGAACCCCGCCTGGATGCCCAGGACCGGGATGATCGAGACCATCGCGGCGCGCAGCGCGTGGCCCATGATCACGCGGCGCTCGTGCACGCCCTTGGCGCGGGCGGTGCGGATGTAGTCCTGCCGCAGCACTTCCAGCATGGCCGAGCGCGACAGCCGCGCGATGACGCCGGTGGCCACCGCCGACAGCGCCAGCGCCGGCATGATGAGGTGGCGGATCAGGTCGGGCATGTCACCGCCGCCATAGATGGCGTACATGCCCGAGACAGGCAGCCACTTCAGGTCCACCGCGAAGAGCAGGATCATCATCATGCCGAGGAAAAAGGACGGCACCGAGATGCCGATCAGCACGGTGAAGGTGATGGCCTTGTCGGCCAGTCCGTATTGCCGCGCGGCCGAGACGACGCCGGCGAGGATGCCCAGGACGGAGCAGAGCACGAAACTGCTGCCGGCCAGTACCAGCGTGGCATTGAAGCGCTCGATCACCTCGTCGAGCACGGGGCGGTTGAGTGAAAACGAGCGGCCGAAATCGCCCTGGAGCATGTTGCCGAGCCAGATCAGGTATCGCTGCACCATCGGCTTGTCGAGCCCGAGATCGCGGTTGAGCTTCTCGACGTTCTCGGGTGTGGCGTAGGAGCCGAGGATCGCGGTGGCCGGGTCGCCGGGGATAAGCGACATGATCAGAAAAACGATGATGGTGATTCCCAGCAGCACCGGGATGGCCGAGAGAAGTCTCTTCAGGATGTAGCCGCCCATGGTGCGCCTCCGGTTGGGGACGTTTTCCCGAGCAGAAAACGGGCCGGAATTCTTTGCTGATTCCGCCGGGTCCCGGGCGCGGACCGCGCCCGGGCCAGTGGCGTCAGTTCTTGGTCACGCCCTGCAGGTTCAGCAGAAAGGAGGGCTGAAGCCGGAAGTTCGCGACCCGGTCGCTGGTCACCGCGTTCTGTTTCCAGTTGGCGATGAAGACCCAGGGCGCTTCCTTCTGCACGATCTCCTGCATCTCGCGGTAGAGCTTTGCGCGTTCCTCCTGGTCGGTCGCGGTGCGGGCCTTTTCGAGCAGATTGTCGACCGTCTCGTTGGCGTAGTAGCCCGAGTTGAACCCACCCTTGTCGGGCCATGCCTCGGAGCGCAGCGCGAGATAGGGCAGCGTGTCGGGGTCGTTGGTCATCCACGCCATCTCGGCCATGTCGGCCTTGCCTTCGAGGCCGGGGTTCACCTCGCCCAGGAAGGTGTTCCATTCGTAGGTCTCGATGGTCACGTCGAAGCCCACCGCCTCGAGATCGGCCTGGATCGCCGTGCCCATCGGCACCGGGTCCAGCATTCCCGAGCCGCCCTCGGTGACGTAGAAGGTCAGCTCCGCGCCCTCCGCGCCAGCCTCGGAGATAAGCTGTCTGGCCTTCTCCGGGTCGTAGGGATAGGGGTCGAGTTCCTCGTTATAGGCCCATGCGAAGGCGGGCGGGGTCGGGCCCGCGGCGACGGTGGCCGTGCCTTCGAGCACGTCGTTGACGATCGCTTCCTTGTTGATCGCGTAGTTGGCCGCCTGCCGCACCTTCATGTCGGCGAAGGGGCCTTCCTTGGCGTTGAGGATCAGGAACCACACATGCGGACCGGCCTGCTCGTGAACGGTGTACTCCGCGCCCTCGAACTGGCCCATCGAGGTGGGCGGCACCTCGACCATCATGTCGATGCCCCCGGCAAGCATCTCGGCCACGCGGGTGTTGGCGTCGGTGATCGGGCGGAAGACGACGGCCTGCGTGCCGGCGTTCTCGCCCCAGTAACCCTCGTAGCGGTCAACCACGACGCGCGCGTTGGATTGCCATTCGACGAACTTGAACGGCCCGGTACCCACGGGGTTGCGGCCGAAATTCTCGCCGTCGGCCTTCACGGCCTCGGGTGAGACGATCAGGCCCGTCGGGTAGGCGAGGTTGGACAGGAACGGCGCATAGGGCGCGTTCAGGGTGAAACGCACCGTCATGTCATCGACTGCCTCGGTCTTTTCCACCGCACCGAAGAAGAAGGACAGCGGGAAGGGGCCGGTATCGTGATAAGGGTGATTCTCATCGAGCATCCGGTCGAAGTTGAACTTCACCGCCTCGGCGTCGAACGGAGTGCCGTCATGGAAGGTGACGCCCTCGCGCAGGTTGAAGGTGTAGACGGTGCCGTCCCCGGAGATTTCCCAGTCGGTTGCCAGCGCCGGCTCGGGTTGCAACGTGCCGTCCTTGTAACGGGTCAAACCTTCGTAAAGATTCACGAGAATCCGGAAATCGTTGACCGCCGTCACGGCGGCCGGGTCGAGCGATTTGGGCTCCGCGATCTGGCCGACGATGAGCACGTCCTGCGGTGTCTGGGCGTTGGCGGAAGGGGTCTGGAATCCGAGCGCGAGCATAGCGCCCGTCGCCGCTGCCAGCACGCCTCGCCGGGTCCGGTTGAAGAATGTCATGAAAGATCTCCCTGTTGATTTTATGGCACCGAAATTATCATGATAAATTGCACCGGTCAATTTTTCATGATAAATGAGAAGTATGATGATCGGCACGACACCATGACCTTTTCGATCCTTGCGCGGGACCGCGAAACGGGTGCCATCGGCGGCGCGGCCGCCACCGGCAGCCTCTGCGTGGGGGGCTGGGTGTTGCGAGGAAACCTTTCGGCCGGGATGAGCGCCAGCCAGGGCGCTTCCCCGTCGACCATCTGGGGCGAGGACGTGCTCGAGGTCATGCAGGGCACCGATGCCGCGACGGCCGTGGCACGGATCACGCAGGCGGATTCAGGCCGTGCCTGCCGTCAACTCGCGGCGTTGGACCTCGACGGCGGGACGGGCGCGTTCACTGGCGACAGGAACACGCCCGAGATGGGCAGCCATGTCTTTGACGACGGGATCGCCTCCGGCAACATGCTGACCGGGCTCGACGTTTTGGATGCGATGACCGGCACCTTCCGGTCCGCCAGCGGCACGCTCGGTACCCGGCTCATCGCGGCGCTCCGCGCGGCGGAGACGGCGGGAGGCGACAGCCGGGGCCTTCTCTCGGCGGCGCTGTTGGTGCTGCATCCCGATTGCGCGCCGCTGACACTTCGCGTGGATCACCATCCGGACGACCCGATCGGCGCGCTTGCCGATCTGCACGGGCGGGCCACGACCGGGGATTATGCCTGCTGGGCCCGCAAGGTGCCGGTATTGACCGCGCCGGAGCGCGGGTTTGACTGACCGGGGCGACCGCGCCGCCGGGTTCCCCGAACCCGGACCGGGCGTGACGTTGCTGCCTTCGGATGGGATCGCGCCAGGGGTCCGTCCGCGAGGGCCGCCTTGAAAACCACCGGCCCGCAACCGGCACCACAGTTCGCCACCGGTCCGACCGCGGCCCACCCACACCCGCCCCAGCCACGGCGGTCAGCCGCGCCTCAACAGCGGCAGGTTTCCGCCCCGGCAGCGGGTCGATGCGTCGGGTGCGCTGGTCGCGGCCTCCGCCGAGAGCAAGGCGAAAATGACGGACCAGACCTTGAGGGCGTAACGTTCGCCGCGCAGGTGCCGGTGCCCGCGCGCCGCTCACCGCTCGCTCAGAGCGCCGCGCGCCGGGCGAGCCGCCGGTCGATCAGCCTCATGACGTGATCAAGACAGGCCGCCGCGCCCGGGCCGCCGAGACCGCGCGCGGCGTGGGCGAGTGCGCCGTCGCCCGCGTCGCGCGCCACGCCCGAGAGGAATTGCGCGGCATAGCTGAGCACGGCGTCGTCGGGGTCGGTGCCGAGAAGGTCGCGCATGTGATCGAGATCGTCGCGATAGGCGAGCGGGTCCGGTGCGACGTCGTCCGCCGGGAGCGGGCGCAGCCCCGGCACGCCCTGATCCGGCGGCAGGTGGCGCAACATTTCGGCCTGGAACAGATCAAGCCTGTCCAGCGGTTTGGCGAGAAACCCGTCCGCCCCCGCCGCCCGCGCGGCTTCGTCCATACCGACTGTGCCGCTCATCGCGAGAATCGTGCCGATGCGGGGCTGCGCACGGGCGAGCGCCGCGACGAGATCGAGCCCCGAACCGTCCGGCAGCCCGGCATCGATGATGATCGCCGACGGGCGATAGACCTGCAGGTGGCGCCAGGCCGCGCCGAGGCTGTCGGCGCGGCGGATCCGCGCGCCGCTGCGCAGGCACATGAGGCGAAGTGCCTCGGAGGCGAAGCGGCTGTCCTCCACCACGAGGATGGTCAGGCCCAGAAGCGGGCGCGCCGTGCGCCGCGCGGGGCGGGGGGCGAGGCTGTCGTGATCGCGCATCGCGATGATCCCTCCTTGTTCGGTGCCCCCGAGCATGGCCCGGCATTGGTGAACGCAAGGTTAACGGCGGGCTGCGGCGGCTCGTCTGCTTGCCTCACGCGCGCGTCGGCCCCATAACGTGGCCAGATCTGCCAGCAGAGGAGTGCCCCATGATCGGACGTCTCAACCATGTCGCCATCGCCGTGCCCGATCTCGAGGCCGCGCGCGCACAGTATCGCGATGCGCTGGGTGCCAAGGTGGGCGCGCCGCAGGACGAGCCCGATCATGGCGTGACGGTGGTGTTCATCGAATTGCCCAACACCAAGATCGAGTTGCTCTATCCGTTGGGAGAAGACAGCCCCATCCAGGGCTTTCTCGACAAGAACCCGGCGGGCGGCATCCACCATGTCTGCTACGAGGTCGAGGACATCCTCGCCGCCCGCGACCGCCTCAGGGCCAGCGGTCTGCGGGTGCTGGGCGATGGCGAGCCGCGGATCGGCGCCCATGGCAAGCCGGTCCTGTTCCTGCACCCCAAGGACATGAACGGCACGCTGACCGAGCTGGAGCAGGTGTGATGGGCATCACCTCGGCCATCGTGCTCTATGTCGTGATCTGGTTCCTGACCTTCTTCGTGGTGCTGCCGGTGCGCATTCAGACGCAGGGCGATCTGGGCCGCATCGTGCCCGGCACGCAGGCCGGATCGCCCGAACATCACCACCTGAAAAAGAAGGCGTGGATCACCACCGGCATCGCCGCCGTGCTGTGGGCGGTCTGTGCCTATGTCATCCTGTCGGGCATGATCTCGGTGCGCGATATCGACATGTTCAACCGGATGGGCCCGCCTTCCGCCGGATAGCGTGGTAGATATGGGTGAAGGTGGCGGCCCCGAGGATCGGGATCAGCAGGTTCATCACCGGCACCGACAGCGGCATCGCCATCAGCACCCCCGCCGCCCAGATCGTCAGCCGGTTCTTCTTGCGCAGGCGGATCGCGGCGATGCGCCCCTCGCGGCGCATGGCGGCCAGCGTGAAATATTCCATCCCCAGCAAATAGCCGTTGAGGCCCCAGAAGATGAACAGCGCGAAGGGCGTGAAGATCGCGTAGAGGATCAGCGCCAGCGTGTTGGCGAGGATGATGACCCCGAGGAAATTGACCGTGTCCTTGAGCCCCTCGCCGAAGGAGGGGCCCTCGACCGGCGGCAGTTCGCGGTAATGGCGGTCCTCCACCGCCGCGGCCACCTCGTCGAGGAAAAGCGACGTGATCGCCGAGGCCACCGGCACCATCAGGAACACCGAAAGCACCACCATCAGGAAGAGCGACGCCCCGCTGAGCAGATCGCCCAGCCACGTCACCTCGCCGATCACGGGCAGCACGGTGGTGTCGCCCACCGTCGCCTGAATGAGCCACAGCACACCGGCATAGACCGCGATCAGCAGCGCGAGCGTCAGCCCGACGCCGAGCAGCAGCACCCGGCGGAACCGCCGGTCGCCCAACTGACCGAGGGTCTTGAGGAAGGCGGCGAAGATCATGCGTCCATCCAGGTGGTGAGGGCGTCGGTGTCGGGGCGCGGGCGTTCGGGCGGTGTGGCCGATTCGGTGCCGATATGGATGAAGCCGGTGATCCGCTCGTGATCGGCGAGGCCGAGCGCGTCGCGCGCGAAGGCGGCGTCATGGCTGGCCCAGCCCGAGAGCCAGTTGGCCCCCCAGCCCGCCGCCAGAGCAGCATTGAGCAGCCCGTAGGCCACGCAGGCGGCGGAATGCCCCTGCTCGATCCCGGGCACCTTGTCGGAAGGTTTGGGTGCGAAGATCACCGCCACCGCCAGATGCGCGTCGGCGAATTGCGCGCGCTGCTTGGCGATCTCGGCCTCGGTCTTGCCCAGCCGCGCGCCGCAGTCTGCCACCAGCCCGGCGACGCGGGCGAGGGCGGCGCGCTCCAGCACCACGAGGCGCCACGGCTCGAGCTTGCCATGATCGGGGCAGCGCAGCGCCATGTCTAGCAGCGGGCGCAGCGCGGTCCGGTCGGGCACCGGCAGGCCCAGCGTCCTGGCGGGCCGCGAGCGGCGTCGTTGCAGAAAGGCTAGGGCGGCGGGGTCGGGATCGGGCATCGGGATGTCTCGCGGCTTGCTGCCGCTTAGATGTCGGCAACCCGGCACCCGGGGTCAACCCCCTTGCTTGCGCGCGGCCCCGGCCCGTTCGTGCCCGACGCCCGCGGGGCGCGGGCGGCCCGGAGCCCCCGAGGGACCACGGAGAGGTCGGGCCGGGGGGACCAGTTGGCCTATACCTGCCATTCGCCTCCCTGGCGCCGGCGCGGAATCAAGGCCGAAGGCCGCCGCGCCATCGCATGTCCGCCCCGTCGCACCGAAGGTGCGCCGATACAGGCGGCACGCCTTTGGCGTGACGGACAGGCGATTTGGCCAAGCCAGCGCGCCGATTGCATGTTTTGCGGGAAAGCAGACATAAAGCGTGCTGAAAAACCGTTGGATCGCCTGCCCGGGGAATCGCCTGCCCGGGGACATGCGATGGCGCGGCTCACCCCGAACGTCCCCTTCAGGCCAGGACCACCCCCCGTCCCCGGTCACGCCATGGCCGGCGGTGCCTCGCCGCCTCGCCGCCGGTCGCGCCTGCGCCCGCCGACCGTCACCGCCTGACCGGATCCACGGCCGGGGCTTGCACAGACCAAAGGCGCGTGGAAGGTAGGCCGGGCGCGAACGCCCCGCGCCCCCTGTGACCCGGAGATGCCCCATGCCCTCCCCCCGCCTCGCCGTGCGCGCCGTCATCGTCGAGGACGGGCGGCTCCTCCTCGTAAACGCCTTCGCCGATCCTGCCAGCACGCTGTGGTGCGCGCCGGGCGGCGGGGCCGAGGCGCATGCCTCGCTGCCCGAGAACCTGATGCGCGAGGTGCACGAGGAGACCGGGCTGGAGATCTCCATGGGCGCGCCGTGCCTCGTCAACGAGTTTCACGAGCCTGAGCGGGGCTTTCATCAGGTGGAGGTGTTCTTTCGCTGCCGTCTGGTCGGCGGTGCGCTGCGCGACGACTGGCGCGATCCCGAAGGTGTGGTGAGCCGCCGCCGCTGGGTCACGCGGCAAGAGATGGCGGCGCTTCGGGTCAAGCCCGACAGCCTTGGCGACGTGGCGTTCGCGCTGGGCATGGGGTACGATCCGCTGGAACGTCTCGTCAGCCCCTGAGCCGCAGCACCGAAATCGCCACACCGCCCAGCACCAGCGCGCTGGCCAGAAGGGTTTGCAGCCCGAGGCTCTCGCCGAGGAAGATCATCCCCCCCGCCACGGCGATCACCGGCACCGTGAGTTGCGCCACCGCCGCCACCGCCGAATCGAGCCCCGGCAGGACCCGGTACCACAGCGCGTAGCCCAGACCGGACGTGACCGCCCCCGCGAGGACCGCCAGCGCGATGCCCTCGGCCCCGGCATGGGTGCCGCCCGCGCCCGCGGGCAGGGCAAGCCCCACGAGCACGCCCAGCGGCGCGGCGAGGATGAAATTCGCCGCCGTGGCCTGGAGCGCGTCCGGCTCGCGCCGCCCGGTCAGCGAGTAGAGGCCCCAGCCCACCCCCGCGAGCGCCATCGACAGCCCGTGAGGCACGCTGATCTGCGGCCCCGCGCCGGGCCACAGCAGCCACGCCAGCCCGGCAAAGGCCAGCGCCGCCCCGATCCAGCGGCGCGGCGGCGTGGCCTCGCCTGCCAGCAGACCGCCCGCGAACATGGTGATCTGCACCACCCCGAACAGGATCAGCGCGCCCAAGCCTGCGTCGAGCGCGGTATAGGCGGCGGAAAAGCCGTACATGTAGACCAGAAGCGCCAGCACGCCCATCACCCGCCCCGCGCCGCCGAGCCGCAGCCCGCCGCGCAGCGCGAGGCTGAGTGCGCCGAGCATCACCGCCCCGGCAATCAGGCGGATGCTGCCGAAGCTGGCCGCGTCGATGCTGCCCCCGGCGAGCGCCATCCGGTTCAGTACCGAATTGGCGGCGAAGGCGGTCATGGTGAGGGCGGTGAGGAAAAACAGGCGCATGGCCCCCCAATAGAGCGGTGCACGGCAGGTGTATAGTCACGGATGGATGACCGGGGTGTCTTGACCTCCGGCGCGACGCCCCGCACGTTGCGATCCGACGCCACCTCCCGAGGACTGCCATGACCCCCGAAGAGATCGCCCGCCTGCCCTATCGCCGCTGCGTCGGCGTGATGCTCGCCAACCGCGCGGGCGAGGTGTTCGTCGGGCAGCGGATCGACAACGACGCCCCCGCCTGGCAGATGCCGCAGGGCGGCATCGACGGGGACGAGACGGCGTGCGAGGCGGCGCTGCGCGAGCTGTGGGAGGAAACCGGTGTGACGGGCGACAAGGTTCGCATCGAGGCCGAGACGGCGGACTGGCTGCATTACGACCTGCCCCACGACCTCGTGCCGCGCATCTGGAAAGGGCGCTATCGCGGGCAGGCACAGAAATGGCTGCTGATGCGCTTTCTCGGTCAGGACGCGGACGTTGACATCGCCACCGACCACCCCGAGTTTTCCGAGTGGCGCTGGCTGCCGCCGGGCGATCTTCTGTCGAATATCGTGCCGTTCAAGCGCGCGGTCTATGCCGCCGTGCTCGACGAATTCGAGGGCAGACTCTGAGCCATTTGCGCCGCTTCCGCGATCCGCGATGTCGGAATCGGCTTGTTGCACGCCGGTCCATGCCTATACTCCTCTGCTAATGCAAGAGGGTCCGACCCGCGCCGACGATGTGGCGCGGCTTGAGGAGCGGACCACGGAACAGGGGGCAGGCGGACATGGATAGCGCCGGAGTGTTCTTGCCGATTATCGCGGCGCTGCCCTTTCTGGGCGCGCTGCTTCCGGGGCTAATGATACAGGCGGGGCGCAACACCTGCACCGTCTTTACCGCCGCGCCGACGATCCTTGCGCTGGCGCTGCTGATGCTCTGTGTGCCGTCGGTGCTGCGCGGCGAGGTTCTGACCTATCACATCGACTGGCTGCCGTCGCTCGGTCTCAACGTCAATTTCATGCTCGACGGCCTTGGGCTTCTGTTTGCCGGGATGATTCTCGGGATCGGATTTCTCATCATCATCTACGCCCGGTTCTACCTGTCGCGCGAGGATCCGATGGGGCAGTTCTTTACCTACCTGCTGCTCTTTCAGGGCGCGATGGTGGGGATCGTCCTGTCGGACAACATCCTGCTTCTGCTGGTGTTCTGGGAGCTGACATCGCTGTCGTCCTTCCTGCTGATCGGCTATTGGAAGCACCTGCCCGAGGGGCGGCAGGGCGCGCGCATGGCGCTTGTCGTGACCGGCATGGGCGGGCTGGCGATGATCGCGGGGATGCTGATCCTGGGCAACATCGCCGGAAGCTATGACCTGAGCGTGATCCTCACGCAGAAGGACGCCATTCAGGCGAGCCCGATGTACCTGCCCGCGCTGATCCTGATCCTGGCGGGGTGCTTCACCAAATCGGCGCAGTTCCCGTTCCATTTCTGGCTGCCGCACGCGATGGCGGCGCCGACGCCGGTCTCGGCCTACCTGCATTCGGCCACGATGGTGAAGGCGGGGCTCTTTCTGATGGCGCGGATGTGGCCGGTGCTGGCGGGCACGCCGGAATGGTTCTGGATCGTGGCCTCCACGGGCCTCATCACGATGGTGATCGGTGCCAAGATCGCGCTCTTCAAGGATGACCTGAAGGCGCTGCTGGCGTTCTCGACGGTCAGCCATCTGGGGCTGATCACCCTGCTTCTGGGGCTGGGGACCAAGGCGGCAGCGGTGGTGGCAATGTTCCACATCATAAATCACGCGACCTTCAAGGCGGCGCTGTTCATGACCGCGGGGATCGTCGATCACGAGGCGCATACCCGCGATATCAAACGGCTCGGCGGGTTGCGGCACCTCATGCCGATCACCTTCACCATCGCCACGGTGGCGGCGCTGTCGATGGCCGGTATCCCGCCGCTCAACGGGTTCCTCTCCAAGGAAATGATGCTGGAAGAGGTGGCCCATACCCACTGGATCGGTCCGGCGTGGATGATGGGGGCGGTGGCGACACTCGGCGCGCTCTTTTCGGTGGCCTATTCGTTTCGCTACATCGCGCACGTCTTTCTCGGGCGGCAGCGTCATGATTACCCGACGCACCCCCACGATCCCGGTTTCGGCATGTGGGCCGCGCCCGCGTTCCTGACGGTGTTGGTGGTGCTGATCGGATTCATGCCGATGACCTTCGCCGGTGACCTCGTCAGGGTGAGCGCACAGGCTGTGACGGGGGGCGAGCCTCATGTGAAGATCTATCACTGGCACGGGCTTGTGCCCGCCTTCTGGATGTCCGTGGTCGCGGTCATCGGCGGGGCGGTGATGCTGGCGCTGCACGCCCCCCTGATGCGGCTGTGGAATGCCACGCCGCGCCCGGAGGCGAAGGTGATGTTCGACGCCGTGACCCGCGCGGCGACGCGGGGGGCGACGGCGCTGACCGACGGCGTGCATGACGGCAGCCTGATGCGTAACGCCGCGGTGTTCGCCGTGGTGGTGCCGGTGCTGGGCTGGTTCGCCTTTGCCGCGGGCGGGATGGCGCCGCCCACGCGCGAGCCGCTGCCGGTGGCGCTGGTTCCGGCGGTGGGCTGGATCATCCTTCTGGTGGCGACGGCGCTTCTGGTGGTCTACCACCGCGCACGCTTTACGGCGCTCGTGCTGCTGGGGATCGTCGGGCTGATGGTGTCGCTGGGCTTTGTCTATTTCTCGGCCCCCGACCTGGCGCTCACGCAGATCTCGGTGGAGGTGGTCACGATCATCCTGCTGCTGCTGGCGCTCAACTTCCTGCCGCGCGAGACACCCGCCGAGAGCGGCGGCGCGCGGCGGCTGCGTGACGGGGTGATCGCGGTGGCGGGCGGCGCGGCGGTCACCGGCCTGACCTACGCGATCCTGGTGCGCGATTTCGCGCAGGAGAGCATCTCGGCCTTTCACCTCGCCAATTCCTACAAGGGCGGCGGCGGCACCAACGTGGTCAACGTGATCCTGGTGGATTTCCGCGGCTACGACACGTTCGGCGAGATCATCGTGCTGGGGATCGCCGCGCTGGTGATATTCGCGCTGACCGACACGGTGCTCAAGGGGCCGGGCGGGCGTTGGCTGGCGAGCTGGGACCCGGACACCAACCCCGAGGGACAGGCGGGCGACCGGCACCCTCTGATGATGGTGGTCGCGACCCGCGTGATGATGCCCATCGCGCTGATGGTCGGGGCCTATATCTTCCTGCGCGGGCATAACGAGCCGGGGGGCGGCTTCATCGCCGGTCTGATCGTGGCGATCGCGTTCCTGATGCAGTACATGGCGTCGGGCTTTGCCTGGGCGGAAGCGCGGCAGCGTGTGACCTATCACGCCACCATCGGCCTTGGCGTGCTGATCGCGGCACTGACCGGGGTGGGTGCGTGGCTCGCCGGCCGGCCATTCCTGACCTCGGATTACGGCTACCTGCATTACCCGCCGATCGAGGAGTTTGAATGGGCGACGGCGATGGCCTTCGATCTCGGCGTGTTCCTGACGGTGGTGGGCGCGGTGATGCTGGCGTTGCAGAGCCTGTCGAGCATGGCGCGTCGCACCGGCGAGACGGTCAACGTGTTCCCGATGGACGTCAACCCGGCACGCGAAGAGGGCGGCGAGAGCGGAGGAGACACCTGACATGGAACTGCTCATGGCATCTGCCATCGGTGTGCTGACCGCCGCGGGGCTCTACCTGGTGCTGCGGCTGCGGACCTTCCCGGTAATCGTCGGGCTGTCGCTGCTGACCTACGCGGTCAACCTCTTTCTGTTCGTCACCGGGCGGCTTGTCGTCGACATGCCGCCGATCCTGCGCAAGGGGGTCGAGACCTATACCGACCCGCTGCCGCAGGCACTGGTGCTCACGGCGATCGTGATCTCCTTCGGGATGACGGCGGTGGTGGTGATGCTGGCGCTGGGGGCGTATCTGTCGTCGCGCTCGGACGATGTGAGCCTGCCGCCCGAGGATGACAGCCGGGAGGGCGAGGCATGAACCACTGGATCATCGCGCCCGTCGTGCTGCCCGCCATCCTCGCGGCCATCCTGACCCTGTCGATGCGGCATCACCCGGCGCTGCAACGGGTGTTCTCGGTGGCGGGCTGCATGGCGCTGTTGGCCATCGCGCTGGGACTGACGGTGCAGGCATCGGGTGGCGGCATCGGCGTCTACGAGTTGGGCAACTGGCCCGCGCCATTTGGCATCGTGCTGGTGCTCGACCGGCTGTCGGCGGTGATGGTGTTGCTGACGGCGGTTCTGGCGCTTGTCGTGCTGCTGTACGCCATCGGCACGGGCTGGGATCAGCGCGGGCGCAATTTCCACGCGCTGTGGCAGTTTCAGCTCATGGGTATCTGCGGCGCGTTCCTCACCGGCGACGCCTTCAACCTCTTTGTGTTCTTCGAGGTGCTGCTCATCGCCTCCTACGGGCTGATGATCCACGCGGGCGGCGGGCGCAGGCTCAAGGCCGGGGTGCAATACGTCATCTACAACCTGCTGGGCTCGACGCTGTTCCTGTTCGCGCTGGGCACGCTCTATGCCGTGACCGGTACGCTCAACATGGCCGACCTGGCGGTGCGCGCGGCGGAAATCCCTGTCGAGGACAGTGCGCTGTTGCGGGTGGGGGCGATGCTTCTGTTCCTCGTCTTCGCGATCAAGGCGGCGCTGCTGCCGCTGCATTTCTGGCTGCCCAACACCTATGCCGAGGCCCCCGCGCCGGTGGCCGCCCTGTTCGCGATCATGACCAAGATCGGTGCCTACGCGATCCTGCGCTTCTACACGCTGATCTTCGGCCCCGACCTCGATGTCACTGCCAACCTGATCGACGAGGTATTGCTCTTTGGTGCGCTGCTGACGCTGGCGGCGGGGATGATCGGCATTCTCGGAGCGCGGCGGCTTGGGCGTCTGGCGGCGTTCGCCGCGATCGGATCGATGGGTACGCTCTTGATCGCGGTGGCCGGGTTCACGCCGCAATCCTCGGCGGCGGCGCTCTATTATGCGATCCACTCGACGCTGGGCGGTGCTCTGCTGTTCGTGGTGGTCGATCTGGTGCGCGAGCGGCGCGGGACGCTCGCGGGTGCGCTGGTGCCGGGCCCGCGCATGGCGCAGCACGGGATGGTCACGGCGCTGTGGTTCGGCGCGGCGATCGCCACCGCGGGGCTGCCGCCGCTGTCGGGCTTTGTCGGCAAGCTGCTGATCCTCGACGCCACGCGCGACATGGCCGATGTCTGGCTGATCTGGGGGGCGGTTCTGGCCACCTCGCTGGTGGCCGTGCTGGGATTCGCGCAGGCGGGCAGCGTGCTGTTCTGGAAGGTGGACCCGCGCGCCGCGGCGGTGGACGCCGGGCCGCAACCGGCAATGCCGCTGGTCGCGGCCTTCGGCCTTCTGGCCGGGATCGTGGCGCTTTCGGTGTTCGCGGGGCCGGTGATGGGCTATCTTGAGGCGACGGCGGCGCAGTTGCACGCGCCCGTGGGCTACATTGCCGCTGTTCTGGGACAGGGCTGAGGGAGGAGAGACGATGCTGCGCAAGATCCTGCCCCATCCGTTCCTGACGCTGCTGTTGATCGTGGTCTGGCAGATGCTGGTCAACAAGGTGACGGTGGGCAACCTCGTGCTCGGTGCGATGCTCGGCCTCGTCATCCCGCTCTTCACCGCGCCCTACTGGCCCAACCGGCCCAAGCTGCGCAGCGTGCCACGGATCGTGGAATACGTTCTCATCGCGCTATGGGATATCTGCGTGGCCAACGTGCAGGTGGCCTATGTGATCCTGTTCAAGTCCAACGCCAATACGCACCCGGCGTGGATCGCCATCCCGCTGGAGCTGCGCACCCCCGAGGCGATCACCGTGCTGGCAGGCACCATCACCATGACCCCCGGCACGGTGTCGAGCGACGTGAGTGCGGACGGCCGCAGCCTGCTGGTGCATTGCCTCGACGCGCCCGACCCCGACGCCGTTCGCGACGGGATCAAGGCGCGCTACGAGGCCCGGCTGAAGGAGATATTCGAATGATCGGATACGCGCTCACCTTTGCCTTTGCGTGTTTCGGCCTCGGCCTGCTGCTCAACATCTACAGGGTGGTGCGGCCCCCCACCAAGGGCGACCGCATCCTTGCGCTCGACACGATGGTGATCAACGCCATCGCGCTGCTGGCGCTGTTCGGTATTCTCAAGGGCACCACGATGTATTTCGAGGCGTCGATGATCATCGCCATGACCGGCTTCATTTCCACCGTGTCCTACACGCGCTTCCTGCTGCGCGGGGACATCATCGAATAGGGAGGGTCCGATGCTCGCCGAGGTATTGATATCGGTCTGTCTGGTGATCAGCGGGATTTTCGGGCTGGTGGGATCCTTCGGCCTCATCAAGCTGCCCGACCCGATGATGCGGCTGCACGCGCCCACCAAGGCCACGACGCTGGGGGTGGGGGGCGCGCTGATCGCGTCGATGCTGTATTTCCATTTCGTCGTGGGGACGTTCTCGTTCCACGAGTTGATGGTGACGCTGTTCCTGTTCCTGACCGCGCCGATCACCGGGCATTTCGTGGCCAAGACGCATCTGCACCTGACCCGCACCCCGGGCGACCTGCCGCCCACCGGCAGCGACCGGCCCTGGGCCAGCTACGAGAGCGACGCCGAGCGCGCCCGGGTCGAGGCGACGGCAGAGGGCGACACGGCGGGGTAGCCGGCGGAGCACGGTCGGGGGCTGCCCCTGCGCCGCCTCACGGCGTGCTGTGGCAGGCTCACATCGTCTCGAGGCAGTGCCGCCGGAACGCACGTTTCAGCAGGTCCAGCTCCTCGCGCAGGAGTGCGATCTCGGCGCGCAGATCGTAGGCGAGCGCATCGCCCGCCACCAGTGCGAAACTGTCGAGCACCGCGCCGCTGGTGCGGTCGCGGATAACGAAGGTCTGCACCCCGTCGGATATCCGGTCGGCGGGGATCGGCACGCGCAGCACGAAGTCGCCGCGGTCAGGGCGGGCGGTCACTTCGACCCCGGCGAGCGGTTCCTGCTGGTGCGTGACCTCGATCGCGGGGGGCGTGTCCGGTGCCCCCGGCCCCGCGAGCACACCCTCCCAGACGCCTTCGAACAGCCGGGTCTTGGTCAGGGTCCAGTCGTCCATTGCGGTGTCCTCTGTCAGAGAGCCGCGCGGGGGCGGCGGCTGAAGGTAACGTCGCGCAGGGTGACCTGGCTCATCGCCGGAGTCTCGAAGATCAGGTCAATCCAGCCGCGTTCGATTCGCTTCTCGTTGATACTGGAATAGGCGAGGTCGAATTCAACGGTATTTTCCTGCGTGGTGAGCGGCAGCTCGCGGACGATCTGCTCGGTATTCGGGCCGTGACGGATGTTGAGGCGGGCAAAGATGTCGAGCGGCTTTTCCAGTTCGACGATGGTATCGAGGCGGATCAGGTGGCGTTTGGTCAGCCCCTCGACTGCCTCCTGCGGCAGGTCGATCACCAGCGACAGGAACGAGCCGTCGAACGCGAAGCTGTCCATGCGCAGCCCGTAGGGCGCGAGATCGGCCTCGCGCGTGTTGCGCACCTGCCGCAGCGACAGTTCCGACCGGGAGCAATCGTGAAACAATGTCACCTCGCGGCCCATCATCGCGCGCGACTGTGCCGAGGCCATGCCGGGCACGGGCAGCGGCAGGCGCCAGATTTCGGGCCGCCACGACCAATCGGTGCCGTGGGGGCGGGGAAAGGCGGTCGACCCCACGACCGGCAGGGCGAGGCGATGCTCGGCCACGGCGCGCGCTTCCTGCACGAAATGCGACAGCCGGGCACTGCGCGACCGCAGGCGGCGCAGCTCATCGAGGCTCATGCCGGGGGCCTCCTGCGCGGCCCTTCGCCAGACGCGGACCGCGCGGCGATGCAGGACGGTGTCGAGCAGTTTCATGCGGGGCGCACCTTGGAAAACCTTGTCGCACGCGGCGGTGGCCGCGATGTTACCATGACCGGAATGTGCATAGCATTAATTCGATCGGGGAAACAATCGCGCGAAAAACCCTCGTTGCGGGGAGTCCGGCGCTTTTGCTTCCGCCTCTTCGTGATCCTGCGCACTGGCGTCTGACGCTGCATCCGCGTCTGCCGTTGCGGGCTGCGCCGATAACCCGGCGGCGAGGTCGCCGATCAGCAGCCGCCCCTCGCGCCCGGCAAGCGGGCTGCCCTCCGGCGCGTAAAGCGCGAGGCTGGCGAGGTGTTCGCCGACGGCGCGCGTGCCGCGCCAGTGGCGCGGGTCGCCGCCGGGCAGCACCGCCTCGCCGCCCTGCATCACCTGAGCGTAGACAAATCCCGCCGCCTGCCCCTGTGCGCCGACCGGCGCGGGGGCGATGGCGGCTGCGAGGGCCTCGGCGTCGGGCGGGGCGGCGTCGCGGCGCTGCGGCATGACCGAGACGGTCATCAGCGCAGGGGCCGCGGCGATGCCCGGAGTTGCGGTGAGTTGCGCGCAGGGTGCGAGCAGCGCAAAACCACCGCCACCTGCGAGCTGACGCAGGCTGCTCTTGTCGATGCAATAGCCGCGCGGCGCACTCACCCGAACCGGCCCCGGTCCGAGCGTGGCCTCGGTCAGGGGCGGTTGCGGGCCTTGTGGCCCGAGGGCGAGGCAGGCGGGCAGCGCCAGCAGCAGCGCGGCGCAGGCGAGCGCGCGCTGCATGCCGTGCTCAGATATCCATGTAGACATGGGATTCGGCTTTTGCGCCGGGATGGGTGACCGCGCCCTTGTAGGTGGGCCCCACGAGCTGCGCGTATTTCCACAGCGCGCCCGCAGTGTAGATGGTGGTGCGCGCGCCGCCCCACGCCGCGCCGCGGCGGGCGAGTTCCTCGTCCGACAGATCGACCGAGAGCGTGCCCGTGATCGCGTCGATGGTGATCATATCGCCGGTTTCGATCAGCGCGATTGGCCCGCCCTGCGCCGCCTCGGGGCCGACATGGCCCACGCAGAAGCCGCGCGTCGCCCCAGAGAAACGGCCGTCGGTGATGAGCGCGACCTTCTTGCCCATGCCCTGACCCGAGAGCGCGGCGGTGGTGGCGAGCATTTCGCGCATCCCCGGCCCGCCAGCGGGCCCCTCGTTGCGGATGACGATCACCTCGCCCTCCTCGTAGCCGCGCGCCTTGACGGCGGCAAAGGCGTCCTCTTCGCATTCGAATACGCGCGCGGGACCGGTAAAGACCTGGTTTTCGGGCGCGATGCCCGCAACCTTGACGATGGCCCCCTCGGGCGCGAGGTTGCCCTTGAGCCCGACAACGCCGCCGGTTTTCGTGAGGGGGGTGTCGATGGTGTGGATCACCCGGCCATCGGCCTCGCGCTCGATCTTGTCGAGCTCCTCGCCGATGCTGTGACCGCTGGCGGTGATGCAATCCTCGTGGATGAGCCCCGCCTTGCGCAATTCCTTCATCACCACGGGGATGCCACCGGCGTCGTAAAGGTCCTTGGCAACGAATTGCCCGCCCGGTTTCAGATCGACGAAATAGGGCGTGTCGCGGAAAATCTCGCAAACGTCGTCGAGGAAGAAGTCGATCCCCGCCTCGTGGGCGATGGCGGGCAGGTGCAGCCCGGCATTGGTGCTGCCGCCGGTGCAGGCCACCACGCGCGCCGCGTTCTCAAGGCTCTGACGGGTGACCACGTCGCGGGCGCGGATGTTGCGCTCCAGCAAGTTCATCACCGCGCGCCCCGACGCCTCGCCATACTGATCGCGGCTCTCGTAGGGGGCGGGCATGCCCGACGAGTTCATCAGCGCCAGCCCGATCGCCTCGGAAACGCAGGCCATCGTGTTGGCGGTGAACTGCCCGCCACACGCCCCCGCCGAGGGGCAGGCCACACGTTCGAGCATTTCCAGCGCGGCATCCGACAGCGTGCCGTTCTGGTTGCGGCCGACCGCCTCGAACATGTCCTGCACGGTCAGATCGCGCGAGCGGAAATCCTCGGGGATCTCGTCCACCTGCGGCGCGCGGCCCGGCAGGATCGAGCCGCCATAGATGAACACCGACGGCACGTTGAGCCGCACCATCGCCATCATCATGCCCGGCAGAGATTTGTCGCAGCCCGCCAGCCCGACGAGCGCGTCGTAGCAATGGCCGCGCATGGTGAGTTCCACCGTGTCGGCGATCGCCTCGCGGGATGCCAGCGAAGAGCGCATTCCTTCGTGGCCCATCGCGATGCCGTCGGTGACGGTGATGGTGGTGAACTCGCGCGGGGTGCCGTGCGCCTCCTTGACGCCACCCTTGACGGCCTGTGCCTGACGGCTGAGCGCGATATTGCACGGTGCGGCCTCGTTCCAGCAGGTGGCGACGCCGACGAGGGGCTGGTGAATCTCGGCCTCGGTCATGCCCATCGCGTAGTAGTAGGACCGGTGCGGCGCGCGCGCGGGGCCTTCTGTCACGTAACGGCTGGGCAGTTTCGACTTGTCGAAGCGGGTCATCTGGGGCCTCTCGGAATTGGCTGGCGGTTTTCGGCTGGCATCCGGTCTAGGCCAGCGCGCGGCGCGGGGCAAGCCGATTGCACCCCACCCGGCCCCCCGCTAGCGTGGCCGCCATGCGGTATGGTGCCCACGAGACCCTCGTCGCCCCGGCCCGTCCCACCGCCGCGCTGGGGCGGCTGGCGGCGGGTATCGTCATGACGATGGCGCTGTTTCTGGCGCTGAGCATCCTGTGGTCGGGGCTGATGCCCGCGCTCTTCGGGGCCGAACAGTGGATGCGGATGATGCCCGGAGTGACGGCGGCGGCGACGCCCGTGGGCGTGCTGATCAACCTGTTCACCTTTGCGCTCCTGATCGCGGCGCTGGCGCTCAGCCTGCGGGCGGTGCATCGGCGCGGCCTCCTGAGCGTGGTCGGGCCGCTGCCGGATGCGCTGCGGCAGTTCCGGCGCGCGCTCATGGCGGTGGCGGCGCTATATGTCGTGATCTCGCTCGTGCCGCTGCCCGAGGCGATGGCACCCGAGCGCAACCTCGCCCCCGGCACATGGGCGTTTTTCCTGCCGCTGGCGCTGCTCGGGCTGCTCTGCCAGGTGTTTGCCGAGGAGGTGGCGTTTCGCGGCTATCTGCAAAGTCAGCTTGCCGCGCGCTTCCCCTCGCCGGTGATGTGGCTGGGCCTTCCCGCGCTGGCCTTTGGTCTGCTGCATTTCGACAGCGGCACCTACGGTGCGAACGGCTGGCTGGTTATGGCCTGGGCCGTCGGCTTCGGGCTGGCCGCCGCCGACCTGACCGCGCGGTTTGGCACGCTGGGGCCCGCCACGGCGCTTCATCTCGTCAACAATTTCAGCGCCATCCTCGTCGCCGCGCCCAAGGGGCAGTTCGATGGGTTGGCGCTCTATGTCTTTCCCTTCGCGCCGGGCGACGAAGACGCGGTGCTGGCTATCCTGCCTGCGGATATCATGATGCTGCTCTGTAGCTGGCTGGCGATTCGTCTGGCCCTGCGCGGCTGATTGCATTTCGCACAGCCCCGGCTTAAGTGAGGGCGAGATCAGCGACAGGACCCCGCACCGCGATGAACTGGATCACCAATTACGTCCGCCCGCGCATCAACTCGATCTTCTCGCGCCGCGAGATGCCAGAGAACCTGTGGACCAAGTGCGACGAGTGCGGGACCATGCTGTTTCACCGCGAACTGTCGGCCAATCTCAACGTCTGCACCAGTTGCGGCCACCACATGGCGATCACGCCGCGCGCCCGCTTTGCCGCGCTGTTCGACGGCGGCGTGTTCACCGAAGTGGCGGTGCCCGCGCCCACCCCCGACCCGCTGCAATTCCGCGACCAGAAGAAATACCCCGACAGGCTGCGCACAGCACAGAAGACCACCGGCGAGAAAGAGGCGATGCTGGTCGCCACCGGCGAAATGGGGCGCACGCCCGTCGTCGCCGCCGCGCAGGATTTCAGCTTCATGGCCGGGTCGATGGGCATGTATGTGGGCAACGCGATTATCGCCGCCGCCGAGGAAGCGGTGGCGCAAAAGCGCCCGCTGATCCTGTTTTCCGCGGCGGGCGGCGCGCGGATGCAGGAGGGCATCCTGTCGCTCATGCAGATGCCGCGCACCACCGTGGCGGTGCAGATGCTGCGCGAGGCGGGGCTGCCCTATATCGTGGTGCTCACGCATCCCACCACCGGGGGCGTCACCGCCTCCTATGCGATGCTGGGCGACGTGCAGATCGCCGAGCCCGGCGCGCTCATCTGTTTCGCCGGGCCGCGCGTGATCGAGCAGACCATCCGCGAGAAACTGCCCGAGGGCTTTCAGCGCGCCGAATACCTGTTGGAGCATGGCATGCTCGACCGGGTGACGCCGCGCACGGCGATGCGCGATGAACTCATTACCATCACCCGGATGCTGATGGGCCTGCCGCCTGCGGTGAAGGGCGATCTGCCCGCCCCCGCGCCGCTCTCGCTCGAGGAGCAAGTGGCGGGCGAAGCGGCCGACGCGGACAAAGCGGAAAAATGAGCGCGCCCACATCGGACCTCATCCTGTCGCGGATGATGGCGCTGCACCCCAAGATCATCGACCTGACGCTCGACCGCATGTGGCGGCTTCTTGATGCGCTGGGCAATCCGCAGGAGCGGCTGCCGCCGGTGATTCATATCGCGGGCACCAACGGCAAGGGCTCGACGCTCGCCATGATCCGCGCCGGGATCGAGGCGGCGGGGCAGACCTGCCACGCCTATACCTCGCCGCACCTGGCGCGGTTTCACGAGCGTATCCGGCTGGCGGGTGACCTGATCGCAGAGGATCACCTGACGGCGGTGCTCGACGAGTGCGAGGCCGCCAATGGCGGTGTGCCGATCACCTATTTCGAGATCACCACCTGTGCAGCACTTCTCGCCATGTCGCGGATCGACGCGGATTACACGCTGCTGGAGGTGGGGCTTGGCGGGCGGCTGGATGCCACCAACGTGATCGACCGGCCGGCACTGACGGTGATCACCCCGGTGTCGATGGATCACGAGGGTTTCCTGGGCGATACGCTGGCCGCGATCACGGGCGAGAAGGCGGGGATTATCAAGCGTCTGGTGCCGTGCGTCGTCGGCCCGCAGGATGACGCGGCGATGGACGTGATCGAGGCGCGCGCCGCCCGGCTGGGCGCGCCGCTTCTGGCCCACGGACAGCACTGGCATGTGCAGGAGGAGCGCGGGCGGCTGGTCTACCAGGACGAGCACGGGCTGTGCGACCTGCCGCTGCCGAACCTGCCCGGCGCGCATCAGATCGAGAACGCGGGCGCCGCGCTGGCCGCTCTGCGGGCGCTGGGCCTGGGCGAGGCGGCGGCGGAGGGCGCGGTGACACGCGCCGAATGGCCCGCGCGGATGCAGCGGCTGGCATGGGGGCCGCTGGTGGATGCGGCGGGCGGTGCGGAACTGTGGCTCGACGGCGGACACAACCCCGCCGCCGGGCAGGCGCTGGCACGACACCTCGCGGGGCTCGCCCCACGGCCCACCTACCTCGTTTGCGGGATGCTCAACACCAAGGACGTGGCCGGCTATCTCGGGCCGTTGGCGCGGGTGGCGCAGGGCCTGACCGCCGTGCCCATCCCCGGTGAGGCCAACACCCTGCCCGCCGACGCCACGGCGCAGGCCGCGCGCGGCGTCGGGATGCGGGCGGGCGTGGCCGAAAGCGCGTTGGCGGCGGTGGAGGATATCGCCACCCGGGTGCCCCGCGCGCGGATCCTGATCTGCGGCTCGCTCTACCTCGCGGGCGGCATCCTGCGCGAGAACGGCTGACCCGGGGGAGGTGCCCCCCCTGTCCCGGAGAGGATGCGCGGCCCCTCACGGCCGGGCCGAGGGCCCTGTCGGGGCCAGAGCCCGCCCCCCTTCCCGAAGCGTCACGCCCGCGCACCGAATCCTGAAAAGCACGGCGGGCGCAAAGCTGCTGCTTGATCCGCGGCCTCGCAGCCGTCATCTCTGTGGCAGGAGTTGGGAGACGGACGGCATGGAAATCCTTGGACGGCCGATCGAGGGGTCCGCGGTCGAGGCGCGGCTCGACGCGCTGGTGGCGCGGCACGCGCGCGCGGGCAGCGGCGCGATGGAGGTGCTCAACCTGATCGGCGCGCAGGCCGAGGGTCTGCTCGACCGGCTGCCGCCCGAGGCGCGCGCCCGGCTCGGAACGGTCACGGAGCGCGCGCTGCTGGGCGCGGCGGAGGCGGCGCATGGTACGCGCGGCTCGGTGCCCGATATGTCGCAGGGGCGCACGCGGCTGCTGACCACGGTGATGGGCGCGGCGGGCGGCGCGGGCGGCCTGCCCACGGCGCTGGCAGAGTTGCCGGTGACGGTGACGGTTTTGTTGCGCGCGATCCAGGACGAGGCCGCCGCCCACGGGTTCGACCCCGCCGAGCCGGGGGTGCGCTTCGCCTCGGTTGAGGTGTTCGGCACCGCCGGGCCGCTGCGCGATGACGACGGAGCCGACCTGGGTTTCATCGGGGCCCGGGTGACGCTGACCGGGGCCGCGCTGCGGGCGCTGATCGCGCGGGTGGCCCCGAGGCTGGCGGTGGTGCTGGGCCAGAAGCTGGCGGCGCAAAGCGTGCCGCTGTTGGGCGCGGCGGCCGGGGCGGCTACGAATTACGCCTACACGCGCTATTATCAGGACATGGCGCATGTCCATTTCGGATTGCGGCGGCTGGCCATCGAGGCCGACCGCGACCCGCAGGAGATTGTGGCGGCGTTCCGTGAGAGGGCGGGACAGTCCTCGGGTCAAGCCCGAAGCTGACGGGCACCCCTACTGCAAATCCGCGAACGCGGCCTGTAGCCGCTCTACCGCCTCGGCCACCCGCGCGCGGGGCGTGGCGATGTTGAAGCGCAGAAAGCTCTCGCCGCCGGTGCCGAAGGTCGGGCCGTGATTGACGCAGATGCGTGCTGCGCGCTCCACCCGGCGGGTGAAGTCTGCCGTGTCCATGCCGGTTCCCGAGAAATCGACCCAGGCGAGGTAGGTGGCCTCGAGCGGCATGGATCTGAGCCCCGGGATGGCGTTGACGCCGGCATCGAAAAGCGCGCGGTTGCCGTCGAGATAGGCGCAGAGCGCATCGACCCATTCGGCCCCCTCCTCGCTATAGGCGGCCTCGGCCATGAACAGGCCAAAGGAATTGGGCGAGAGGCCCATCGCCGCCATGCGCCGGGCAAAGCGCGCACGCAGCCCGTCGTCGGCGATGATCACGTTGCCGAGATGCGCGCCGGCGATGTTGAAGGTCTTGGTGGTCGCCGTCATCATCACCAGCCGGTTGGCAACGCCGTCGATATGGGCCATCGGGATGTGTCGCTGCCCGGGCATGAGCAGGTCGTGATGGATCTCGTCGGAGACGAGGATCAGGTCGTGACGGCGGGCGAATTCGGCCACGCCCTGCAATTCCGCGCGGGTCCAGACACGGCCGCCGGGATTGTGCGGCGAACACAGGATCAGCATCCGCTCGGTGCCGGTCATCAACGCATCACAAGCCGCGAAATCCATCTCGTAGCGGCCATCATTGTTCACCAGTGGGCATTCGCGCACCTCGCGCCCCGCCGCGTTTATGACCCGCGCGAAGGCGTGGTAGACGGGGGTGAAGAGCACGACCGCATCCCCCGGTTCGGTGAAGGTATCGATGCACATCGCGGTGCCGTTGACGAGACCGTGGGTGGTGAAAATCCATTCCGGCTCGATCTGCCAGCCGTGCCGTTCCTTCATCCACCACCGGATCGCCGCACGATAGCCCCGGTCGTCGCCGTAATAGCCATAGATGCCGTGCCGGGCCATGCCCTCCACCGCCCCGGTCACGCAGGCGGGCGGGCGGAAATCCATGTCGGCCACCCACATCGGGATGCCGTCCTGCGGCGAGATGCCGTACTTGGCCTGCATCATGTCCCACTTGTCGGAATGGGTGCCGCGCCGGTCGATGATCTCGTCGAAATCCATGCCTGTCTCCTGCTCGTTGCCGGGGCGCAGGCTAGCCGAATGCGCGGCGGCTGCAAGGGCGTTGCGGAACGCGCGCCGATCCCCTAAATCAGCGCCATGAAACGGCCCATCCTCATCCATCCCGACCCGCGGCTCAAGAAGGTCTGCGCGCCCGTCGAGGAAATCACCGGCGATCTGCGCAAACTCGCCGGTGACATGCTCGAGACCATGTATGACGCGCCGGGCATTGGCCTCGCCGCGCCGCAGGTGGGGGTGCTGTCGCGGCTGATCGTGCTCGACTGCGTCAAGGGTGAAAACGAGACACCGCGCCCGCTGGTGATGATCAACCCCGAGGTGGTGGCGTCCTCGGACGAGACCAGCACCTACGAGGAGGGCTGCCTGTCGATCCCCGATCAATATGCCGACGTGACGCGGCCCGCGGAGGTCGAGGTGCGCTGGACCGACCCGGACGGGGCCGAGCACCGCGAGGGGTTTGACGGGCTGTGGGCGACCTGCGTGCAGCACGAGATCGACCACCTCAACGGCAGGCTCTTCATCGACTATCTGGGCGCGATGCGGCGGCAGATGATCACCCGCCGGATGGTCAAGCTCAAGCGCGAGAAGGCCCGCGCGTGAGGGCCGTCCTGCGCTGGCCCGATGCGCGGCTGCGCCGGGCTGCGACGCCGGTGGCGGAGATCGACGATGGCGTGCGCGCGCTCTGGGACGAGATGATCGCGGTGATGGAGGCGATGCCGGGCGTGGGCCTCGCCGCACCGCAGCTTGGCGAGATGCGGGCGCTGGCCGTGGTGGATGCGGGCCGCGACCGTGGGCAGGCGGTGCGGATGGCCAACCCCGAGGTGCTGCATGCGAGCGTGGAGTTGCGCGCGCACGAGGAGGCGAGCCCCTGCCTGCCCGGTGTTTCGGCGATGGTGACGCGGCCGCGCGCGGTGACGGTGCGGTTCCTGAACGCGGGCGGAGAAATGGAAGAGCGCGATTTCGTCGGCCTCTGGGCGACGAGCGTGCAACACCAGATCGACCATTTGCAGGGGCGGATGTATTTCGACCGGCTGGGCCGCGTGAAACGGGACATGTTGTTGCGTCGGGCGAGGAAGGTGGGGTGAACCCCACCCTACGGGAGGTGTCATGCGCGTGATCTTCATGGGAACGCCGGAGTTTTCCGTGCCGGTGCTCGATGCGCTGGTCGGGGCCGGGCACGAGGTGGTGGCCGTCTATTGCCAGCCGCCGCGCCCGGCGGGACGCGGCAGGAAGGACCGCCCCGGCCCGGTGCAGGCGAGGGCCGAGATGCTGGGCCTGCCGGTGCGCCACCCGGTGAGCCTGAAGGAGGCGGCGGAACAGGCGGCGTTCGCGGCGCACAAGGCCGACGTGGCGGTGGTGGTGGCTTACGGCCTCATCCTGCCGCAGGCGGTGCTCGATGCGCCGCGCGCGGGCTGCCTGAACATCCATGCCTCGCTTTTGCCGCGCTGGCGCGGGGCGGCCCCGATACAGCGCGCGATCATGGCCGGGGATGCCGAGACCGGGGTGTGCATCATGCAGATGGAGGCGGGGCTCGATACCGGGCCGGTGCTGATGCGTGAGGCAGTGACGATCGGGGTCGAGGAGACGGCAGGGGGGCTGCATGACCGGCTGTCGGCGCTGGGGGCGCGGCTGATCGTTGAGGCGTTGGGACAGTTGAATGATCTCGTGCCCGAACCGCAGTCCGAGACGGGCGTTACCTATGCCGCCAAGATCGACAAGGCCGAGGCGCGGCTGGACTGGGGCCTGCCCGCGCAGGAGGTGGACCGGCTCATCCGGGGGCTCTCGCCCTTTCCCGGTGCCTGGTGCATGGCCGGCGGCGCGCGGGTGAAGCTGCTGGCCTCGCGGCTGGCCGAGGGGCAGGGCGCGCCCGGCGTGGTGCTCGATGATGTGGCGACCGTCGCCTGCGGGCAGGGCGCCGTGCGGCTTTTGCGCTTGCAACGCGCGGGGCGCGCGGCGCAGGATGCGGACGAGTTCCTGCGGGGCATGGCGCTCGCGCCGGGGATGCGACTGGAGTGACGCGATGTTCCTGCAACTTTTCGGCACGGTGGTGATCGCGGGTATCGTCGGCTACGCCAGCGAGCGGAGCGGGTTCACGCGCAACGGCTTTGTCCCGTCGATCATCATCTGCGTCGGTGGCGCGTTCCTGTTCTATTTCATCCGCATCATGTTCGGCATCCGCTTCGGCGCGCCGGGGATTGACGCGGTCCTGTCGTCGGTCGGCGCGCTGATCATCGTGCCGACCCATTGGCGCAGGCGGAGGTGAGCCATGAGCGTGGTCTACCTGATCATCATCGGTGCCGCTGCCGGATTTCTCGCGACGCGGCTGATGGGGGTGCAGGCGGGGGTGGTGCCCACGGTCCTGCTGGGCATCGCGGGCGCGCTCATCGGCGGGGTGCTCATTCGGGTGATCCTGACGGTGACGGGCCTTCTGGGCGGGCTGATCGGCGCGGTTCTGGGGGCGGTGCTGCTGATCTGGCTTTACCGGGTGTATCTGGACCGGCGGTAGAGCGTCAGCCGCGCGGCGGGCGCGCCTTGTAGACCGGCAGCCGCCAGCCGAAGGCGAGCGAGCCTGCGCGCAGCGCCCAGGTGAGGGCGGCGCAGGCCCCGAGTATCAGCAGCAGGTCATCGGTGAAAACCCGCGCCCCCACCGCCCCGAGTGCCCCTGCAAAGGCCGCCGAGACGTAAAGCTCGCCCTGTTTCAGCACCAGCGGCACCTCTCCCACCACCACGTCGCGCATCAGCCCGCCCATGCAGCCGGTGACCATGCCCATCAGCACCACGATCACCGGGGTCTGGCTCATCGCCATGGCGGCGCTGACGCCTGCGGGCACGGCTACGGCGAGGGCGAAACTGTCGAGCCACAACAGCCAGCGATAGCGGCTCTCGACCAGATGCGCGGTGAGAAAGACGGTGAGCGCGGCGGCGCAGGCGATCAGGATGTAATCCGGGTTTCCCATCCAGAACACCGGGTTGCGATCCAGCAGCACGTCGCGCAGCGTGCCGCCGCCCACCGCCGTCAGACAGGCGAGAAAGGCAAAGCCCACGATGTCGAGTTGGCGGCGCGAGGCGACGAGCGCGCCGGTCAGGGCAAAGATCAGCACCGAGGCGTAATCGAGCAGGATGAGCGCGCTCATGCCCCGGATTTGCCCGGCTTGAACGGGGCCATGCCCGCGCGGGCAAGCTCGTCCGCGCGCTCGTTCTCGGGGTGGCCCGCGTGCCCCTTGACCCATTCCCAGGTCACGTTGTGGCGTTTCTGCGCCTCGTCCAGACGCTGCCACAGCTCGACATTCTTGACCGGCTTTTTCGCGGCGGTTTTCCAGCCGTTGCGCTTCCAGCCCTGCATCCACCCGGTGATCCCGTTCTTCACATAGGCGCTGTCGGTGACGATGGTGATGGCCGATGGCTTTGACAGCGCCTCGAGCGCGTGGATCGCCGCCAGAAGCTCCATCCGGTTGTTGGTGGTCTCTGCCTCGCCGCCCGAAAGCTCGCGCTCCTTGACGATCTCGTCGCCCGCCATGGCGCGCATCAGCACGCCCCAGCCGCCGGGGCCGGGATTGCCGGAACAGGCCCCGTCGGTATAGGCGAAGAGATCAGCCATCCATGAGCCCAACGAAACCCGGCAGCGCCGCCATGCGCGCGCACCATGCGGTGAGGCGCGGAAAGCGGCCCATGTCGAACCCGCCGCGTGTGCCGGCGGTGTGGGTGTAGGCATAGAGCGCGATATCGGCGAGCGTGGGGGAGGGGCCGCAGAACCAGTCCTGCCCGTCGAGTGCCGCCTCCATCAGCCCAAGCAGCGCGTGGCCCTGATCGAGCAATTCGGCCATGCGCTCGGGCGTGGCCTCATGCGCCAGATGCGGATAGGTGGCGAGCGAGGCGCGCACGGCGACGACCGGCTCGTGCCGGTTCTGCTCGAAGAACATCCAGGCGAGCATCTGCGCCTGTTCCAGCGCGTCCTCGGGCACCCATCCGGTGCCGCGTCCGAGATACCACAGGATCGCGTTCGATTCCGTCAGGATCGTGCCACCCTTCAGATGCAGCGCGGGCAGCTTGCCGAGTGGCAGATGCCCCGCTGCCCTGGCCTCGGCCAGTTCGGGGGTGTTGGTCTCGATCGGCACATGGGTATAGGCCCGCCCTTCGAGCGCCAGCATGAGCCGGACCTTGTAGCTGTTGCCCGAGGAGGGCATGGAATAGAGCGTGAGATCGGTCATGTCGTGGGCCTCAGAGGAAGGTGCCGACCGCGAGGCACGCGATCACCACGGCGCTGAGCAGGAGCCGTAGCGGCATCCACCAGCCGGGCGCAAGCCCCCAGCGGGTGAATTGCCAGTCCAGCAGCAGGAGCCCGGCAAAGCCGAAGATCAGGTTCATCCCCGCCGAGACCGGCCCGCCGCCGGTCATGAAGAACGCCCAGAGCGCCGGGATCACCGAGAGCGCGTAGCCGGTGGTGGCCAGTGCGCCGGTGGCCCGTGCGGCAAAGCCCCAGAGCACGCCGGACATGAACGACAGGATCACCGCGCCGTAGAACAGCATGACGTAAGGCCCGGCGAACCGGGGGCCGATATTTTGCGCCGTCCATAGGCCAATATCGGGCATGAGCACGGTCAGCGCCCCCCAGAGAAAGGGGAGGAGACCGGCAAGGCCAAGGATCAGCGGGGCGCGCGGGATGGTCTGGAACATGGCGTGACGGCCTGTTGCAAGCGTTGGACAGGAGTATTTTTCCCAAGAAGAATTCACGCCGTCTCGCGCAGCACCCTCGGCACCTTGAACTCGACGTTTTCCTGTGCGGTCTCGACCTGCTCGATGGTCACGTCATAGCGGGCGCGAACCGCGTCGATCACCTCCTCCACCAGCACTTCGGGCGCTGACGCCCCGGCGGTGATGCCGATGGAGGTGATGCCCTCAAGCGCCCGCCAGTCGATGTCGGCCGCGCGCTGCACCAGTTGCGAATAGGTGCACCCGGCGCGCGCGCCGACCTCGACCAGACGCCTGGAGTTGGACGAATTGGGCGCGCCGACCACGAGCATCGCGTCGGCCTCGCGCGCCATCGCCTTGACGGCCTCCTGCCGGTTGGTGGTGGCGTAGCAGATGTCTTCCTTGTGCGGGCCGATGATGGACGGAAAGCGCGCCTGAAGGGCTGCGACGATCTCGGCGGTGTCATCGACCGAAAGGGTGGTTTGCGTGACAAACGCGAGTTTCGCCGCGTCGCGCGCGTTAAGGTGCGCCACATCGCCGGGCGTCTCGACCAGCAGCACCTCGCCCGGCGGCAATTGCCCCATCGTGCCCACCGTTTCGGGGTGGCCGGCATGGCCGATCATCACGATCTGCAACCCGTTCTCGTGGTGGCGCTCGGCCTCGATATGCACCTTGGACACCAGCGGGCAGGTGGCATCGACAAAGAGCATCTGCCGCGCTGCCGCCTCGGCGGGCACTGATTTGGGCACGCCATGCGCCGAAAAGATGACGGGCCGGTCGTCGGGGCAGTCGTCCAACTCCTCGACGAACACCGCCCCCTTGGCGCGCAGATCGTCCACCACGTATTTGTTGTGCACGATCTCGTGGCGCACATAGACCGGCGCGCCGTATTTCTCCAGCGCCATCTCCACGATCCTGATCGCGCGGTCCACACCGGCGCAGAAGCCGCGCGGCGCGGCGAGCCAGAGGGTGAGGGGGGGCTTTGTCATGACGCTCTCCTGCATGGGACCGAAATAGGCCAGCGCATGGCGCGGGTAAAGGGCGTGCGTGCAGCCTCTCACCCGCCTCTCATCCACCCGCCTGCGCGGTGAGCCACGCGAGCGCGATGTAGCGGCCCGTCTTGGCCAGCGTCACCAACACGAGGAACAGCCAGACCGGCGTGCGCATCACCCCCGCAATCACGGTGAACCCGTCGCCCAGCGGGGCCCAGCTCATCAGCAGGGTCCAGACGCCCCAGCGCGCGTACCACCGCTGCGCGCGCGCCAGTTGCGCGGCGTTGACCGGAAACCAGCGGCGGGTGCGGAACCGTTCGATCCCCCGGCCCATCACGTAATTGACCACCGCGCCCAGCGTGTTGCCGACGCTCGCCACGGCCACCAGCCACGCCACCGGCGCGCTGCCCGCCAGTTGCAGCCCGACGAACACCACCTCGGACTGGAACGGCAGGATCGTCGCCGCCCCGAAGGCGGCGGCGAAGAGCCCGGCAAGCTGCCCGAGCAGGGCGAAATCGGGGGTCATCATGCGGGCGCGCGTGTCATCATCGGCGCACCCTGCGCCGGATCGCCCGCGTTTCCAAGCCGCAGTTGGGGCGAAAACGCCACACTAGGGTGACCGAAGACCGGGCGTGTCAGACAGGGGTTGATCGGGCGCTCGAACGGTGCCTATACATCGGAATATACTTGCGTGCCACGGCGCGCCTATTTCAGAAAATTGCTTGAAGGAGTCATTCAGCATGTCCCACTTGTCCTCCCGCGCCTGCCTCACCTCCGTCATCGCCCTCCTCGCCGGCCTCGGGGCCGCGAGCGCGCATGCGCAGAGTCTTGGCGGCGGCGACGACTCCGGCACGGACAGCCTCGCCGTCGGCGCTGGCAGCACCGCCTCGGGTATCCAAAGCACGGCGGTCGGCCCGGACAGCACGGCTTCGGGACCGAACAGTACGGCGACCGGTATGCTTAGCAATGCCTCGAGCAATAGAAGCACGGCGGCCGGTTTCGGAAGTTCAGCCAGGGCGGCTAGAAGTATCGCCACCGGAGAGTACGCGACGACCTTGGAGGATGCCGAGGGAGGCATTGCCATCGGCGGCGATATGGATTTCGACGCCGTTGGCGCGCTGTCGGGTGCCGAAGGGGCCATCGCCATCGGCGCCGACTCGGAAGCCAGCAGCGTGAACGCGGTGGCCATCGGGCGCGGCGCGTTGGCCTCGGGCTCGACCGCCGTGGGCGGCAATGCGCAGGCGACCGGGGCCAACTCGGCGGCCTTCGGCGAGGACGCGGCGGCGACCCTGGATAACGCCACCGCGCTGGGCGAGCAGAGCGTGGCCTCGGGCGTGGACAGCACGGCGGTCGGTCAGGGCAGCACGGCGTCGAATGACGGCGCGACGGCGCTGGGCCAGGGCAGCACCGCGTCGGGCCTGGGCAGCACCGCGACGGGCGAGGGCAGCACGGCCGAGGGCGATTTCAGCACGGCGACCGGTCAGGGCAGCAGCGCGTCGGGCACGAACAGCACGGCGACGGGGGCGGGCAGCAGCGCGTTCGGTGCCCTGAGCACGGCCACGGGCGATTTCAGCAGCGCCACGGGCGATTTCAGCACGGCGACCGGCCAGGGCAGCAGCGCCGCCGGCCTGCAGGGCACCGCGACGGGGCAGTTCAGCGCGGCGTCGGGCGATTTCAGCACCGCGACCGGGCAGGCGAGCGAAGCCTCCGGTGTGGCCAGCACCGCCACTGGCCAGTTCAGCGCCGCATCTGAGGTGCAGAGTACCGCGACGGGCGCGGGCAGCCAGGCGTCGGGTGTGACCAGCACCGCGACGGGCGAGGCGAGCGTCGCCTCGGGCGCGCAGGGCACGGCCACCGGTCAGGGCAGCGAAGCGTCGGGCGTCGCGAGCACCGCGACGGGTCAGGCCAGCCTTGCCCAGGGCGACAACAGCACCGCGACGGGCCAGTTCAGCACCGCCTCGGGGCAAAACAGCACGGCCAGCGGCGCGGGCAGCGTGGCCTCGAACACGAACACGACGGCCACGGGTCAGGGCAGCACCGCCGACGGCATCAACGGCACGGCGCTGGGTCAGGCAAGCACCGCCTCGGGCGTGGGCTCCACGGCGGTTGGGCATATCAGCGTAGCCTCGGGGACGACCAGCACCGCGACGGGCCAGGCCGCGACCGCTTCGGGCGATTTCAGCACCGCAACAGGGCAGTCAAGCCAGGCCCAGGGGCTTGAAAGCACCGCGACAGGCCAGTCCGCCCGGGCCGTGGGCGCGCAGAGCACGGCGACCGGCGCGCTGGCCTTCGCCGAGGGTGACGACAGCATCGCCACCGGCACGCGCGCGTCGGCCACCGGCGCGGGCAGCATCGCCATGGGCTCGGACGTGGACGGCAGCGCTTTCGGTGCGCGGGCCACCGCTGACGGGGCCATTGCCATCGGCGGCGATGCCGAGGCGACGAGCGTGAACGCGGTGGCCATCGGCCTCGGGGCCGTGGCCTCGGGCTCGACCGCCGTGGGAGGCAATTCGCAGGCCACGGGGGCCAATTCGGCGGCCTTCGGCGAGGACGCGGCGGCGACGGGGGACGATTCGACCGCGCTGGGCGAGCAGAGCGTCGCGTCGGGGCTGGGCAGCACGGCGACGGGGCAGTTCAGCCGCGCAACGGGCCTTTTCGCCACGGCGACGGGGCAGGGCAGCGTTGCCACAGGCGCGAACAGCACGGCGACGGGGATGAACAGCGAGGCCTCGGGCTTTTCCAGCACGGCGATCGGGACGAGCAGCGAGGCCTCGGGCGCGGGAAGCACGGCGATGGGGCAGGGCAGCACCGCCTCTGGCGAAGACAGCACGGCGATCGGGCAGGCCAGCCGCGCCACGGGCGCGGGAAGCACCGCATTGGGCGAATTCACGCAGGCCACGCATGACAACTCCATGGCGCTGGGCTCCCGCGCGCAGACCACCGCCGACAACCAGGTGGTGATCGGCGCCGCCACCAACACCTACACCACGCCCGGCATCACCTCGGCGGCGAGCCGCGCGGCGCAGTCGGGGCCGATCGAACTCGTGACCACCGACGCGCAGGGCAACCTCGCCTCCGATCGCGGCCGGACTGCCCAGGATATCCGTGAGAACACCGATGGTGTCGCGATGGCGCTGGCGATGAAGACGCCCTCGCTCGCCGGGGCCGAGACGTTCGGCCTGTCGGGCGGCTTCGGGGCCTATGCCGGTGGCAGCGCCTTTGCCGCGACGGGCGCGGTGCGGATCGCCCCCAACGCGCAGCTTGAGGGCGGTATCGGCATCGGCTTTGAAGAGAACAAGGTCGGTGGCCGGATCGGCGTGACGATCAAATGGTAACAGGCCTTCGGACGCTGACGGGCGCGGTTCTGCTGAGCGCTGTGCTCGCCGCGTCCGCGACCGCCCAGACACAGACGGCGCCACCGCCCCGGGGGGAGGTGGCGCGACTCATCTGGGGCACGCTCACCGCCCTCGGCCACGCCAACCGGACCGGTAATTACACGGTGCTGCGCGATCTGGCGGCATCGGGGTTTCGCGCCGCCAACGACGCGGCGCGGCTGGCCGGGGTGTTCGCGCGCAACCGCGACCTGCCGCTCGGGCGGGCGGTGCTCTACGCCCCGCAACTGAGCGTCGCGCCCGAGATCGCCGAGGACGGCACGCTGCGTCTGCAGGGCCGCATCCCGATGCGCCCCGAGGCGGTGCTGTTCGACATGCTGTTCGTGCAGGAAGACGCCGAGTGGCGGCTCTTGGGCCTTTCGGTGGGGCGCGGCGGCCCCACGGCACCGGACGCGGAGGCGGACGGCGCGCGCGAGTGATCCCCGCGCACGCCCCCCGGTCCGGTCACTCGTGTGCGGTGGCGTAGGCGGTCTCGCGTTCGGACGGCTCGCGCGGCGGGCGCCCGATCACCTCCTTGAGATCGGCCAGTTCGATGAAGTTGTCGGCCTGACGGCGCAGCTCGTCCGAGATCATCGGCGGCTGGCTTCGGATGGTCGAGACCACCGACACGCGCACACCCTGGCGCTGCAGGCTCTCGAGTAGCGGCTTGAAGTCGCCATCGCCCGAGAACAACACGATATGATCGACGCGCGGCGCAAGCTCCATCGCATCGACAGCAAGTTCGATGTCCATGTTGCCCTTGACCTTGCGGCGGCCCTGGCTGTCGGTGTATTCCTTGGCCGGTTTGGTCACCATCGAATAGCCGTTGTAGTGCAGCCAGTCGACGAGCGGGCGGATCGGCGAATACTCGTCATTGTCAAGCAGCGCGGTATAGTAGAAAGCGCGAAGCAGCTTGCCCCGGCGCATGAACTCGTTGCGCAGCAGCTTGTAGTCGATGTCGAAGCCAAGCGCCTTGCCTGCGGCATAGAGATTCGATCCGTCGATGAACAAGGCCAGACGGTCATCCTTGTAAAACATCCTGGAATGTCCTTTCAAATCGGTTCGGCGCGTCTGTGAGTGGTGAGTGGTGTGGCGCGCCGTATGGTTTTCGAGAATTAATGGGTGGTCGTGCCGCCCGCAAGGGACGACCAATTCACAAAAGGATAGTTTTGCGATGACGTCGAATCAACTGTGCTTGATCGCACTGGGCGCAAACCTGCCGTTGCGCGACGGAACCGGCGGGGACGGCCCGGGGGCGACGCTCGATGCTGCGCTGCGGCATCTCGGGGCGATGGCGGACACGCCCCCGACGGCGAGTGCGTTCTACCGCACGCCCGCCTTTCCGCGGGGATCGGGGCCCGATTTCGTCAACGCCGCGGTGGCGCTGCGGATGCCGGGCGCGCCCGGCGACGTGCTGGCGCGGCTGCACGCCATCGAGGCGGAGTTCGGGCGCAGCCGGGCGGCGCGCTGGGGCGCGCGCACGCTCGATCTCGACCTGCTGGCCATGGGCGACCGTGTCCTGCCCGATGCCGCTGGCCACGCGCGCTGGCGCGCGCTCGACACGCGCGAGGCGCAGGGGCAGGTACCTGACCGGCTGATCCTGCCGCATCCGCGGATGCAGGAGCGCGCCTTCGTGCTGGTGCCGCTGGCGGATGTGGCCCCCGACTGGCGTCATCCGCTGCTTGGGAAAACGGTGCGCGAGATGCTCGCGGCGCTGCCTGACGCGGCGCGCGCCGAGGTGGAGGCATTGCCGAATCGGCGCTTGTAAATCCCGGCCCGACGCCTTAAATACATGGCTTCTGATCGAAATGCCCGACAACTGCCGGAGGTCGCATGGCCCGCGTAACCACAGAAGACTGCGTCGACAAGGTCCCGAACCGATTCGATCTGGTGATGCTTGCGGCGCATCGCGCGCGCGAAATCGCCGCCGGCGCGCCGCTCACGGTGGATCGCGACCGCGACAAGAACCCGGTCGTCGCCCTGCGCGAGATCGCCGAAGAGACGCAGTCGGCAGACGACCTGCGCGAACGCCTGATCGAATCGCAGCAAACGCAGATCGAGGTGGACGAGCCCGAAGAGGACACCATGGCGCTGATGATGGGCGCGGAGACCGATCAGCCGGAGCCGGACGACATGTCCGAGGAAAAGCTGCTGCGCGCCTTGATGGAAGCGCAGGGCGAGGGCTGAGGCCCGTCGCAACCGCCAGCGAACCGGGGCGTGCCACCAGATGATCGCCGTCGATGACCTGATCTCGCTGGTGCGGCATTACAATCCGAAGACGGACGAGGCGCTCATCCGCGACGCCTATGCGTTCGGGCGCGAGATGCACGAGGGCCAGACCCGGCACTCGGGCGAGCCCTATTTCACCCATCCCGTTGCCGTCGCCGCGATCCTGACCGAACAGAGGCTGGACGACGCGACCATCGTCACCGCGCTCCTGCACGACACGGTAGAGGACACCAAGGCCTCCTACCGCACGGTGGAAGAGCGGTTCGGCACCGAAATCGCCGAGCTGGTCGATGGCGTGACCAAGCTCACCAACCTGCAACTGTCGAGCTCCGAGACCAAGCAGGCCGAGAATTTCCGCAAGCTGTTCATGGCCATGTCGCGCGATCTGCGGGTCATCCTCGTGAAGCTCGCTGACCGGCTGCACAACATGCGCACGATCAAGGCGATGCGTCCCGACAAGCAGTCGCAGAAGGCGCGCGAGACGATGGACATCTACGCGCCGCTGGCCGGGCGCATGGGGATGCAGTGGATGCGCGAGGAGCTCGAGGATCTGGCGTTCCGCGTGCTGAACCCCGAGGCGCGCGCCTCGATCATCCGCCGTTTCATAACCTTGCAACGCGAGACCGGCGACGTGGTCGAACGCATAACCGGCGACATGCGCGCCGAACTGGACAAGGCCGGCATTGCCGCCGAGGTATTCGGTCGCGCCAAGAAGCCCTATTCGATCTGGCGCAAGATGCAGGAAAAGCAGATGGGCTTCTCGCGCCTCAGCGACATCTACGGCTTTCGCATCATCACCGACAGCGAGGAAAACTGCTACGGCGTTCTCGGCGTGATCCACCGGCGCTGGCGCGCGGTGCCGGGACGGTTCAAGGATTATATCAGCCAACCGAAATCAAACGGCTACCGCTCGATCCACACCACCGTGTCGGGCCGCGACGGCAAGCGGGTGGAGGTGCAGATCCGCACGCAGGCGATGCACGACGTGGCCGAGACCGGGGTCGCGGCACACTGGTCCTACCGCGACGGGGTGCGCGCCGAGAACCCGTTTGCCGTCGATCCGGCGCGCTGGATATCGTCGATGAACGAGCAGTTCGACGCCGAGGAGGATCACGAGGATTTCCTCGAGGCGGTCAAGCTGGAGATGTATGCCGACAAGGTGTTCTGCTTTACCCCCAAGGGCGACGTCATCAAGCTGCCGCGCGGGGCCACGCCGATAGATTTTGCCTATGCCATCCACACAAGGATCGGCCATGCCTGCGTGGGCGCCAAGGTGGACGGCATGCGCGTGCCGCTCTGGACCCGGATCAAGAACGGGCAGTCGGTCGAGATCATCACCGCGGGCGGGCAGATGCCGCAGGCGGCGTGGCTCGACATCGCCACCACCGGCAAGGCGCGCGCCGCCATCCGCCGCGCCCTGCGCGAGCTGGACCGCGACCGCTATGTCAAGCTGGGCCGCGAGCTTGCCCGCTCGGCCTTCGAGCATGTCGGCAAGCGCGCCACCGACAAGGCGCTGGAGGCTGCGGCGCGCACGCTTCGGCTCAAGGATGCCGACGAGGTGCGCGCGCGGCTGGGCAGCGCCGAGTTGACCGCAAGCGAGGTGCTGCGCGCCGTCTATCCGGATCTCGTCCCCGTGGGCGAGGCCGAGGTGGCGCGCGAGCGGGCGGTGATCGGTCTGCGCTCGGATCAGGGCTTTGACCGCGCGCGGTGCTGCCAGCCGCTGCCGGGCGAGCGCATTGTCGGCATCACCCATCGCGGTCAGGGCGTGGTGATCCACGCCATCGACTGCGAGACGCTGTCGCGCTACGATCAGCAGCCCGAGCGCTGGCTCGACCTGCACTGGCACACTGGCAAGCACCCGGCGGTCTATGCCGTCACGCTCGATCTGACCATTGGCAACGACGCCGGCGTGCTGGGTCGGATTTGCACCTTGATAGGCGAGCAGAAGGCCAATATCTCGGATTTGACATTCGTCGACCGGAAACCAGATTTTTACCGATTGCTGATCGATGTCGAGTTGCGCGATGCCGAGCATCTGCACAGCGTCCTGTCGGCGCTTGACGCCGAGGCGGACGTTGCCGCCGTGGAGCGCTATCGCGACCCGTCCCGTTCGGGGGACAAGCGCGAGGAGCCGTAGGCGTGATCTTCAGACGCCGAGACCGTAGGCCGTGGTGGCGCATCGTGGCGGATTTCCTCTGGCCGCGCGGCGGCTGGGCGCGCGCGTTCACCTATGTCAAGCATCGCGTCAATCGCCTGCCCGATCCGCCCGACCGCATCGCGCGGGGCATCTTCGCCGGTGTATTCACCACCTTCACGCCGTTCTACGGGCTGCATTTCCTCGTCGCAGCCGGGATCGCGCTGGTGGTGCGCGGCAACATCCCGGCGGCGCTTCTGGGGACGTTTTTTGGCAATCCGCTGACCTATCTGCCGATCGGGGTGGTCTCCTTGCAGACCGGCCATGTCATCCTCGGGCGGCATACCCCCCACGAGGATGAGATCAGCCGCTCGCTCGGCGGCAAGTTTGTCGATGCAGGCGAGGATCTGAAGAACAACATCATCGCCATGTTCACCGACCGGCAGGCGGATTGGCATGGACTCGGAATTTTTTATGACGAGGTGTTCTTTCCCTACATGATCGGCGGTATCGTGCCCGGGATCGTGGTCGGGCTCGCCGCCTATTACATCAGCCTGCCGGTGGTTGCCGCCTATCAGAAGCGGCGGCGCGGCGCGCTTCGTGCCAAGTGGGAAGCGCTGCGCGAGAAGCGCGCGTCAAAGGACAAGGCGGCGCGTGACACCGGAGAGGACCACAAGCCCGAGCGCGATTCCCCGGCGAGGCGCCCATGAGCGAGGAGCAACCGATGACGGCAGAGACAGGACTGCGCCTTGGCGTGAACATCGACCACGTCGCCACCGTGCGCAACGCGCGGGGTGGCGCCTATCCCGATCCGCTGCGCGCCGCGCGCATCGCCGAAGAGGCGGGGGCCGACGGCATCACCGCGCATCTGCGCGAGGACCGGCGGCATATCTCGGACGCCGATATCGACGGGCTGATGGAGGTGCTGTCGGTGCCGCTCAACTTCGAGATGGCGGCAACGGTGGAGATGCAGAAGATCGCCCTGCGCCACAAGCCCCACGCCGTCTGCCTCGTGCCCGAAAAGCGCGAGGAGCGCACCACCGAGGGCGGGCTGGAAGTGGCGCGCGAGGAGAACCGGCTGGCGCATTACATCGCGCCGCTGCGCGAGGCGGGCTGCCGGGTGTCGATCTTCATCGCCGCCGACTGCCGACAAATCGACGCCGCCCACCGGATCGGGGCCGAGGTGATCGAATTGCACACAGGCGCCTATTGCGACGCCCATGCCGAGGGCGATACCGCCGTCCGCGACCGCGAGTTGCAGTCGCTGACCGAGATGGCCGCCTATGCCCATTCGCTGGGGCTCGAGGTGCACGCGGGCCATGGCCTGACCTACGACACGGTGCAGCCGATCGCGGCCCTGCCCGAGGTGCGCGAGCTCAATATCGGGCATTTCCTGATCGGCGAGGCGATCTTTCTCGGGCTGGCCCCGGCGATTGCCGAGATGCGCCGCCTGATGGATGAGGCGCGGGGCTGATGCGGGGCCGATGCCCGATCCCGTGATCCCCACCGCCCCCGAGCGGCAGGCCCTGTCGGAGATCTGCGACTGGGCGTTGCGCCTCGCCGAGGGTGAGGGCGCGCCGAAATTCACCGCGGCCATCCTGCACGGCGATGCAGAGATCGCGCGGGCGCGCAACGAGGTGGCCGCGACCTGCGATCCGAGCCGCCATGCCGAGATCGTCGCCATCGCCGCGGCGGCCCGGCGGCTTGGCCGGCGCGACCTGTCGGGCCACACGCTCCTGTCCTCCTGCCAGCCTTGCGAGATGTGCCTCGCCGCGATGCGCTGGGCGCGGATCGACCGGCTGATCTTTGCCGCGCGGAGGGAAAGCCTGGGCGCGGGGTTTTTTCAGTTCGGCGCGCTGGATATCGGTGATCTCGCACGCGCCTCGGGCCATGCCTTCGCCTATCTTGGCGGCGTCGGGGAGGCGCGGGTGCTGCCCCTCTACCGCCCGCAGGACGAGAGCGGTGACGCATGAGCCGGGTGGTCGTCCTTCTGCTTGGTTTTGCGCTGGCCGCGGTCGCGCTGTGGCAACTCGAGGCGCAGCGCGCGGGGCTGGAGATCACCACGCGGCATGTCGGCGAGACACCGGTGACGCGCATCGCATTGCCCGGTGCGGATGGTCCGGTGGCGGTGTTGGCGCACGGCTTTGCCGGGTCGCGGCAGATGATGCAGGCTTATGGGCAGGATCTGGCGCGGGCGGGCTACCGGGTCTGGGCGTTCGACTTTCTCGGGCATGGGCGCCACCCCGGGCCGATGTCGGGTGATGTGAACAGCATCGACGGCACCACGCGGATGCTGATCGAGCAGACGCGGGGCGTGGTGGATGCGGCGCTGGCGGCGGAGGGCTGGCAGGGCGAGGTCGCGCTCCTGGGGCATTCCATGGCCACCGATATCATCATCCGCACCGCGACCAGTGATCCCCGGATCGGCCCCGTGGTGGCAATCTCGGCCTTTTCCAAGGCGGTGACAGCGACTGCACCTGAAAACCTTTTGCTCATCACCGGCGCGTGGGAGCCGGGGCTGCGCGGCTTTGCCCGGGATGCCGTGGAGATGGTGGACCCCGAGGCGGGCGAGGGCGAGACCGCGCGCGCGGGCGAGGTGATCCGCCGGGCGGTCGTGGCCCCGTTGGCCGAGCATGTGGCGGTGCTGCACAGCCGCGCGGGGCGGGCCGAGGCGGTGGCGTGGCTCGATGCCGCCTATGGGCGCGAGAGCGATATCGCGGTGCGCGCGACGGGGCCGTGGTTTCTGGCGCTGATGGTCGCCATCGTGGCGCTGGCGGCACCGCTCTCGCGGCTCTTGCCAGAGCGTGCGCCGCCGGTGCCGGGGGCGCTTTCATCGGGGCGCTTTGCGCTGGTCGTGGGCCTGCCCGCGGCTCTTGCGCCGCTTCTGGCGGTGCAGGTGGAAACGCGGCTCCTGCCGGTGCTGGTGGCGGATTACCTTGCGCTGCATCTGGCAATTTATGGCCTTTGCCAACTGTCCCTGCTTTGGTGGCTGGGTCGGCGGCCCGAGGCGCTGCGGCCCGTCGCGGTGCTGGCGCTTCTGGTCTGGGGTTTGGGCGTTTTCGGCTTTACGCTCGACCGGTATGGCGCGAATTTCTGGCCGACGCCCGAGCGTCTGACCATCATTGCCGCCCTCTGCCTTGGCGCGCTGCCCTTCATGCTGGGCGATGCGCTGCTGGCACGCGGGGCCGCGCTCTGGCAACGCATCACGGCACGGCTGGGCTTTCTGCTGTCGCTCGCACTTGCCGTGCTGCTCGATACCGAGCGGCTGTTCTTTCTCGCCATGATCGCGCCGGTGATCCTGCTCTTCTTCCTGATATTCGGGTTGATGGGCCGGTGGGTTGCGGCGCGGGCAGGGGCTGTCTCGGCGGGCGTGGCACTCGGCCTGATCCTCGCCTGGGCGCTTGGCGTGAGCTTTCCACTTTTTGCACCCGGAGGGCAGGGATGATCCTTGGTATCGGCACTGATCTGGCGAATATCGAGCGGATCGCGGGTACGCTGGAGCGGTTCGGCGACCGGTTTCGCAACCGCGTCTTTACCGATATCGAACAGGCCAAGGCCGAGCGCCGCGCCGACGTGGCGGGCACCTATGCCAAGAGGTGGGCCGCCAAGGAGGCGTGTTCCAAGGCGCTCGGCACCGGGCTGCGCATGGGAATCGCGTGGAAGGACATGGCGGTGACAAATCTGCCCACCGGCCAGCCGGTGATGCACGTCACGGGCTGGGCCGCCGACCGGCTGGCCGCGATGACGCCCGCGGGGCACGAGGCGATCATCCACGTTACGCTGACCGACGATCACCCCTGGGCGCAGGCCTTTGTGGTGATCGAGGCGCTGCCGCTGCATGAGCGCTGAGCCCGGCGCATTTCCAATGGCCCGGGTTTAGGGCTAACTGACGGTCATGGATATCGTCATTCTCACCACGATCATTGCCGCGCTCTTCCTGGTGATCGGCCTGGCCGAGCCGCTGGCCACGCGCCTGCGCCTGCCCTACAGCGTGATCCTCGCGGGTCTCGGCATCATGATCGGGGTGGCGGCGAGCTTCTTCCTGCGCACCGAACTGACCGATGCGCTCAACCCGGTGGCCGAGGCGATCCTCGCGCTGCCGATCCGATCCAACGTGTTCCTCTACGTTTTCCTGCCGACGCTGCTCTTCCAGGTGACCCTGGGCATGAACCTGCGGCGGATGCTGGACGACTGGGTGCCGATCCTCGTGCTGGCGGTGGTCGCGGTGGTGGTGGCGACGCTGTCGGTGGGCTATGCGCTTGCTTGGACCGGCGCGCTGCCGCTGGCGGCCTGCCTGCTCGTCGGGGCCATTGTCTCGACGACCGACCCGTCGGCCGTGGTGTCGATCTTCCGCTCCCTGTCGGCCCCGCGCCGCCTGACCCGGATCATCGAGGGCGAAAGCCTGCTCAACGATGCCGCCGCGATCGCGCTCTTCGGGCTGTTCATGGGGTTCGTGATGCTGGGCGTGCCCGACCCGAACCCCGTCGACGCGTTGGCGCGCTTTCCCCTGCTGATGGCGGGCGGGGCGCTCACGGGTTGGCTTGCGGCGCGCGCGGCGCTGTGGCTGATGGCGCTCTTTGCCGCGTGGGAAAGGGCGCAGATCTCGATCTCCGTGGCGCTGCCCTATCTCGCCTATATCGTGGCCGAGCAGAGCATCGGCGCATCGGGTGTGATCGCGGTGGTCAGCGCCGGGCTTACCCTCAACCTCGCGGCCCCCGGACGGCTGCGCCCGCAGGCATGGGCCAACATGCGCGAGGTCTGGGACCTGCTGGCGCATTGGGCCGGCGCGCTGATCTTCATCCTCGCCGCCCTGCTGATCCCGCGGCTGCTGGAAAAGGTCCGGATGGAGGATATCGGCCTTGTCGCGGTGGTGATCCTCGCCGCGGCCGGCGCGCGGGCGGTGATCCTGTTCGGGCTGCTGCCGCTTCTGACCGCGCTGAGGCTGTCGCCCGCGGTCGAACGGCCCTACCGGGTGGCGATTCTCTGGGGCGGACTGCGGGGGGCGGTCACGCTCGCCCTCGCGCTCGCGGTGACCGAGAGTTTCCGGGTGCCCGACGGCATTCAGCGCGTGGTGGGTATCCTGGCCACCGGCTTCACGCTGTTTACCCTGGTTGTGCAGGGCACGACGCTTCGGGCGATGATCTGTCGGCTGGGTCTGGACCGGCTCTCGCCGATCGACGAGGCATTGTCGCGGCAGGTGGTGGCGGTCGCGCTTCAGACCGTGCGCGAGGACCTGGGCCGCACCACCGGGAACTACGAGCTGAGCCACGATATCGTCCGTGCCGAGGCCAAGCGTTTCGGCGATCGGCTGGACCAGGCGGTGAAACACGCCGACGCGCGCGCCGAAATCCTCGAGCGCGACCGCGTCACCCTCGGGCTGATCGCGCTTGCCGGGCACGAGCGCGACACGATCCTTGCCCGCGTCCGCGAACGCACGATCTCGGCCCGCATGGCAGAGCAGGTGATCACGGATGCCGAGCGGCTGATCGAGGCGTCGCGCACCGCCGGGCGCAGCGGCTATCAGCGTGCGGCGCGCCAGAGCATCGCCTATGGCCGCGTGTTCCGCGCCGCCGTCGTGCTCAACAACCGGCTCGGCCTGTCGGCCCCGCTCGCGCATCTGACGGCCGTCCGGTTCGAGCACCTCCTGTCGCAGCGCCTGATCCTGCGCGACCTAGGCGCGTTCATCGACCGGCGCATCCGGCGGATTCACGGCCGACGCGTGGCCGAGCTGCTGCGCGATCTTCTTGCGCGCCGCATCGAGGGAGTGGAGAGCGCCCTCGACGGGCTGCGCCTGCAATATCCGGGATACGCCGAGAAGCTCGAGCGCCGCTTCATCCGTCGCACCGCGCTTCGGCTGGAAGAGCGGGAATACGTCACCATGCGCGAGGACGGGCTGATCGGTGCCGAGGTTCACACCTCGCTCATGGCCGATATCGCGCGCCGTCGTGCCGCGACCGAGGCGCGCCCCCGGCTCGACATCGCGCCGCAACGCACCGAACTGATCCGGCAGTTGCCGCTGTTTTCCGATCTCGACGAGGCCGGGCTGCGGCGTCTGAGCCGCGCGCTCGCGACCCGCTATGTCAATCCCGGCGATCTTCTGATGCGCAAGGATACCCAGGCCAACAGCGTCTTTTTCATCGCCTCCGGCGCGGTCGAGGTGGAACGCGCGGGCGAGACATGGCGGCTCGGGCGCGGCGAGATGTTCGGCCAGATGGGCGTGCTCATGCGCAAGACCCGTGTCGCCGAGGCGCGCGCCATCGCGCCGTCGACCCTGCTTGTGCTCGACGAGGCACGGTTCCGCCGCCTGTTGCAGCGAAGCGCGGCGCTGCGCGAGGCGGTCCGGCAGAGCGCCGGAAAGCGCGGCATCGACCCCGAGGCACTGTTTTCCGGCGCGCGGCAGGGGGCCTGAGCGCCGACACCCGCTCGCGCCTTGACACCCCGGCCCCCGCGCCCCATGAAGCGCCGGACCACGAGGCACCCCCGGCGGAGACAGGCATGGCATCCCAGACCCAGAAAGGCAGCTCCATCTGGGAGACGGTCAAGACCGTCTTCTGGGCGCTGATCATCGCGGGCATCTTCCGCACCCTTTTCTTTCAGCCGTTCTGGATCCCGTCGGGGTCGATGAAGGATACGCTGCTCATTGGCGATTTCCTGTTCGTCAACAAGATGGCCTATGGCTATTCCTACGCCTCCTGCCCGTCGATCCGGCTGGGCGGGCTCGATATCGATGCGGCCGATATCTGCGGCTGGCTCGACGGCGACAACACCCGCATCCTCGGGAGCGAGCCCGAGCGCGGCGATATCATCGTGTTTCGCCATCCCGTCGACGGCACCGATTTCATCAAGCGGTTGATCGGGCTTCCGGGCGACCGGATCCAGATGCGCGGCGGCGTGCTGCACATCAATGGCAAGCCGGTGGAGATCGAACCGGCGGGCGCGTTCGTCGAGGAATTCGCCCCGCAGGGCCCGATGCGCATCCGCCCGCGCTGTTCCAACGGTGTGGTCGGCGTGGGGGCGGATTGCATCAAGCAGCGCTTCACCGAAACGCTGCCGGGCGGGACCCGCCACGCTTTCCTCGACATCGGGCCGCAGCGCGCCGACAATACCGGCGTGTTCACGGTGCCCGAGGGGCATTACTTCTTCATGGGCGACAACCGCGACAATTCCACCGATTCGCGCTTTCCACAGGCCGTGGGGGGCGTCGGCTTCGTGCCGTATGAAAACCTCATCGGGCGCGCCAACCGGGTGATCTTTTCCTCGGCGGGGCGGTCGATGCTGTTCTTCTGGACATGGCGCGGAGATCGCTTCTTCGAGGGGCTGGAGTGAAGCTTTCCGGCGAGATGCGGGCCTTTGCCGGGCGGCTCGGGCATGATTTCGCCCGGCCCGCGCTGCTGATCGAGGCGTTGACGCATTCGTCTATTTCCTCGCCCGGGCGGACAGACAACCAACGGCTGGAATTCCTTGGCGACCGGGTGCTCGGCCTCGTGATGGCCGAGGCGCTGCTCGAGGCGGACAGTGCCGCCGCCGAGGGCCAGCTTGCACCGCGTTTCAACGCGCTTGTGCGCAAGGAAACCTGCGCCGCCGTGGCGCGCGAGATCGACCTCGGCGCGGTGCTCAAGCTCGGGCGGTCCGAGATGCTCTCGGGCGGGCGGCGCAAGGAGGCGCTGCTGGGCGATGCGATGGAGGCGGTGATCGCGGCGGTCTATCTCGACGGGGGCTACGAGGCCGCGCGCGCCGTCGTGCTGCGGCTCTGGGGCGCGCGGATCGCGTCGGTGGAGGCGGATGCCCGCGACGCCAAGACAAGCCTCCAGGAATGGGCGCAGGCGCGCGGCCTGACGCCGCCGGCCTATGTCGAGACGGACCGTTCGGGCCCGGATCACGCGCCGCAATTCACCATCGAGGCGCGGCTCGACAGCGGCGAGCGCGCGGAGGCCACCGCCGGATCGAAGCGGCAGGCGGAACAGGCGGCGGCGGGGGCCTTGCTGGCGCGATTGGAGACAGGAACATGACCACCACCCGCGCCGGATTCGTCGCCCTGATCGGAGAGCCCAACGCGGGCAAATCCACGCTGCTCAATCGCATGGTGGGGGCCAAGGTCAGCATTGTCACCCACAAGGTGCAGACCACCCGCGCGCGTATTCGCGGCGTGGCGATGGCGGGCGACAGCCAGATCGTGTTCGTGGACACGCCGGGCCTGTTTCAGCCGCGCCGCAGGCTCGACCGGGCGATGGTGACGGCGGCGTGGGGGGGGGCTGCGGATGCCGATATCGTGGTGCTGCTGATCGAGGCGCATCGCGGGATCACCGAGGGTGTGGAGCGCATCCTCGAACGCCTCGGTGAGATCGCAAAGGGACACAAGATAGCCCTTGCGATCAACAAGATAGACCGCGTCGAGGCCCCCGTCCTGCTGGCGCTCACCAAGGAGATGAACGACCGGTTCGCGTTCGAGCGGACGTTCCTCATCTCCGCCGAGAAGGGGCATGGCGCGGGCGATCTGCGCGACTGGCTGGCGAGCGAGGTGCCCGAGGGGCCGTGGCTCTACCCCGAGGATCAGATCGCCGACCTGCCGATGCGGATGATCGCCGCCGAGATGACGCGGGAGAAGCTGACGCTGCGGCTGCATCAGGAACTGCCCTATCAACTGACCGTCGAGACCGAGAGCTGGGACGAGCGCAAGGACGGGTCGGCGCGGGTGGATCAGGTGATCTACGTGACGCGCGACGGTCACAAGGGGATCGTGCTGGGCCATCGCGGCGAGACCATCAAGGCCGTGTCCAAGGCCGCGCGCGAGGAGCTGGAGGCGTTCCTGGATCGGCGTATCCATTTGTTTTTGCAGGTAAAGGTGCGAACGGGCTGGATGGAGGAATCCGAGCGCTACTCCGAGATGGGACTGGATTTCAAGGACGGGAACTGATGCCGTGGCCCGGCTGACCGCGCGGTTCTGGGTCGATGCCTATCTGGCGCGGCTGCGGCTGGCGGATATCCCCGCCTTCGTGGTGGCGCATGGCGATGACACGGCGGGCGCGGTGCTGGTCAAGCTCAACACGCTGGACGGAAAAGCACATCTTTTTCAACGGTCTGTCGATCTCATGACGGGTGAGCGGGCTTGGGTCGTCCTGGCCGGGGGAGACGAGGCGGAGGTGGATGCAACCATCGACCGGCAGCGGGGTTTCGACCCGGACCTGTGGGTGGTCGAGGTGGAGGACCGGGCGGGGCGGCACCTGCTCGACGCGGACGGGCTGGGCGGGTGAGCGATGGACTGGCGCGATCAGGGCATATTGCTGAGCACGCGGCACCACGGAGAAACCTCTGTTATCATTGACGTTTTTACGCCAGAGTACGGGCGGCACGCGGGCGTTGTGCGCGGCGGCGCGTCGCGGCGGATGGCGCCGGTGTTGCAACCCGGCGCGCAACTGGACGTGGAATGGCGCGCGCGGCTAGAGGATCACCTTGGCACATTCCGGGTTGAGCCTTTGAAATCAAGGGCTTGGGTGATGGGAGATCGGCTCGCGCTGGCCGGGCTCAACGCGGTCTGCGGGCTGTTGCGCTTTGCCCTGCCGGAGCGCGAGGCGCACGGATCACTCTACCGTAAGAGCCTGATTTTGCTCGACCTTCTGGATCAGCCGGAGATCTGGCCGCTGGCCTATCTCAACTGGGAGATGACGCTGCTGGAGGAGATGGGCTTTGGCCTGGACCTGCGGCGCTGTGCGGTGATGGGGGAAAAAGCCAATGATCTCAGCTATATATCCCCGAAAACCGGGCGAGCGGTGTCGCGGGTGGGGGCGGGTGAGTGGGCCGACCGGCTGCTGCCGCTGCCGCCCTGCCTGTTGGGCGACGGTCCCGCGCCCGATACGGAAATCGTGCAAGGGCTTGATGTGACGGGGTATTTCCTGCGTCACCACCTTGCGCCGCATCTTGGCGACAAGCCCCTGCCCGACGCCCGCGCGCGGCTGGTGAGCCTCGTGACGGCGCGGGCGGGTGCCGGGTGAACCTGTAGGTTCAGGCGACGAACCGCGAGGTTCGGGAGGGGCACCGTGCGGTGCCCCTGTCAGCGGACCGGTCAGCGGACCGGTTAGCGGACCGTGACGACGGTGCATTCGGCGTTGTTGTTGACCTTTTGCGCGACGCTGCCGGCGAGCAGCGAGCGGATGCGCCCGAGACCGCGATGGCCGATCACGATCATGTCGGCCCCGGCCTTTTCGGCCATGTCGAGGATGCCGTCGGCGGGGTCGTCATCGGCGGTCAGGGTGTCCACCTTGCCCGCCCCCGCGGCGCGGGCGCGGTCGACACCGCGTGTCACGATTTCGTCCCCCATGAGGGTGATCATGCGCACCACGTCCGAGGACGGCCGCGAGGATGAGAAGATGTCGCCGCCGCCCGAGCCGCTGAGGATGTTGAAATCGACCTGCTGGGTCTTCTGGACCGATTCGACGATATGCTCGACCTCGGCCATGCGGGCAAGCTCGCGCGAGGGTCGGCCGAATTGCAGCACATGGCCGATGGTGAGCGGCACGTCGAATTTCGCCGCGAGTTCGGCGGCGAGGTCGATGGCCTTGTTGGCGGTATCCGATCCGTCGGTCGCGACAAGGATATGGGTCTTCATGGCTGGTGTCCTCCCTTTGCCCGGGGACGTACAGGTGCTGCACGGCCCCCTCGGGGGACAGCTTGGCATATCCGGCGGGGTGGTGGCTTTGATCGCGATCAAGGCGGGGAATGGCCTGAAGGGGACGTTGGCCCACCGGTTGGGGAGCCGCGCAGCGCCCGACCGCGGGTGGGCGCTCCGACGGTGAGCCGATGCACTTTATGGTGCGGCATATTCCGGCGATTGCAGTGGCTTGAGCGGATGAATAGCGCCCGCCCGTCCGGGCGGTCGGGCGCTGCGCGGCGGTGCCTTGCGGCACCTTGATTCCGCGCGTGGGCAAGCACCTGAGGTCGGCAACAGGCCACAAACTGCCTGACCCTGCCGCGTGCGCCCCACCCCCCCTACTCCGCCGCGCGGAACACCATCTCGCGGCCCGCGTCGTTGGACAGGATCAGCGTATCGCCCGCGATCTCGGCCAGCGTCATATCGCCGAGCGCGCGGAAGTAGCGGGTTTCGGCGTCGAGATCGGGGCAGGCGCGTTTCGTGCCGATGATGTGTCCGGCGGAGAACCACGGGTAGGGCACGGTCTGTTGGCCGGAGTAGCGGTTGCACGGGGCCTCGCCCGCGAGGCGGCCCTCCTCCGGGAAGGTGAGCGTGGCGCGGGCGGGAAAGGCAGCCCCGTCGATGCTGCGCAGCACCCATGTCGCCGTGGCCCCGCCGTGGCCCGAGACGGTCTCGTCCTTGCAATACCCCAGCAGCGACATGGCGACGAGAACGAGCGCGAAGCGCATGGCGATCACCTCAACGCCAGAACCAGATCGACCAGCGAGCCGATGGCCTCGCGGTTGGCCTCTGCCGTGCCGAGCGCCTGCATTCCGATGGCCGCGCCCAGCAGGATGCGCGACAATTCCGGGTTGGCGATGCCGCAGGCGGCGAGCAGCGCGCCGAGACGGTCGTGGCGGAGCGCATCGGTGCGCGCCACGGCCTGCGCGGCGAGGCGGTCGGTGGCGGCCCAGGCGCGGATCGCCGGTTCGGCGGCCTGCGGCGTGTCCGGGTCCGGCGCGGCGATGGCCTGCGCGGTGGCGCGCAGCCGGGCGGCGTCGGGGCCGTCGGCGGCAGGGTCGAGCGCGCTCTCCGCCGCCGCCTGCCACAGCGACAACAGCGCCCCGGAATAGGCGGGGACATCCGCGAAATGCCAGTAGAAAGAGCCCTTGGTGGCACCAAGGCGGCGCGCCAGCGGCTCGGCCCCGAGCGCGCCCGGCCCGGTCTCGCACAGCGCGTCGAGCCCGGCGGCGAGCCAGTCGTCGGGCGTGAGGCGAGGGCGGCGCGGCGCGGTCATGCCCCTGTGCTTAAGCGGTGCGCGGGGGCGCGGCAAGGGGCGCGATGGCCGCGGAGCGCGGCGCGCGCTGTCACGAAAGCTTTGCACCGATGTCGCACGCTTTTCGCACGGCGAGCCTAGAGAACGCGCAACGGACATGGGGGTGAGACGTGCTGCTGACAATCGAGGCGCTGACCAGGAGATTCGGCCGGAACACGGCGGTGGATTCGGTGAGCCTGTCGGTGGACCGGCCCGCGATGATCGGGATCATCGGACGGTCGGGGGCCGGCAAATCCACGCTGTTGCGGATGATGAACCGGCTGACCGATGCCACCTCGGGGCAGATCGTGTTCGAGGGGCGCGACGTGACCGCGCTGAAAGGGGCCGGCAAGCGCGCCTGGCAGTCGCAATGCGCGATGATATTCCAGCAGTTCAACCTCGTGCCGCGGATGGACGTGGTCAGCAACGTGCTGCACGGCACGCTCAACCGCCGCCCGGTGCTGGCGACGATGTTCAACCTCTACCCCGACGCGGATATTCACCGCGCCATCGGGATCCTCGACCGGCTGGGCATCGCCGAACATGCGCCGAAACGCGCCGAGGCGCTGTCGGGCGGGCAGCAGCAGCGGGTGGCGATTGCCCGCGCGCTGATGCAGGACCCCAGGATCATCCTCGCCGACGAGCCGATTGCCAGCCTCGACCCGATGAACGCGCAGATCGTGATGGACGCGCTGCGGCGGATTCACGAGGAGGACGGGCGCACCGTCATTGCCAACCTGCACACGCTCGATACCGCGCGGCGCTATTGCGACCGGGTGGTCGGGATGCTGCACGGGCGCGTGGTGTTCGACGGCACGCCCGAACAGCTCACCACCGGCGTGGCGCGTGACATCTACGGGGCCGATGCGAGCTTTACCGAGGACAGCACATCGACCGCCATCGAAACGCTGGACCGTGGGACGGTGCGCGCGCTGCGCGAGGCCGAAGCCGCGGTCTGACGACCCCCTGGCCCGCCGGGGGGTGGCGGGTCATCAACCCAAGACAACCCAACCGGAGAGAGACACATGACCAAACTCATTGCTGCCATCGTGGCCACCACCGCCCTCGTCAGCCCCGCGCTGGCGCAGGACAAGATCGACGAATTCCGCATCGGCGTGCTGGGCGGAGAGAACGCGCAGGACCGCATGACCTCGAACGAGTGTCTGCGGGAAAAGACCGAAGAGCTGCTGGGCGTGCCCACCAGGATCTTCACGCCCGCCGATTATGACGGGGTGATTCAGGGTCTGCTGGGCGGCACCATCGACGTCGCCTGGCTGGGTGCGTCGGGCTATGCCAAGACCTACCTGACCGATCCCGACGCGGTCGAGCCGGTTCTGGTCAAGGTCAACACCGACGGCTCCTACGGCTATCATTCCATCGGCTTTGCCCGCAAGGAGACCGGCATCGCCTCGCTGGAGGACATGCAGGGCAAGACCTTCGGCTTTGGCGATCCCAACTCGACCAGCGGCTACCTGATCCCGTCGATCGAGATCCCGCAGGAGATCGGCGCCAGCATGGACTCGGGCGATTATTTCGGCGAGGTGAAGTTTACCGGCGGTCACGAGCAGACCATCGTCGCCGTCGCCAATGGCGACATCGATGCCGGTGTGACCTGGGCCGATGGCCTGGGCGCCTGGGAAGACGGCTATAATTCGGGTGCGCTGCGCAAGGCTGCGGATGCGGGGCTCGTGGACATGAACCAGATGGTCGAAATCTGGAAATCCAAGCCGATCCCCGAAGGCCCGGTCGTTCTGCGTCAGGCGCTGCCCGAGGACGTCAAGCTCAAGGTGACGGGCCTGTGGGCATCGCTCAAGTCGATCGACGCGGATTGTGCCTATGGCGTGCTTCAGGGCGACGCGCTGGGCTTCATGCCGATCACGCATGACGCCTATCTGTCGATCATCGAGGCGCGCAAATCCAAGATGTAAGCCGTCAGGGCTGACACTCGGGCCGGGCCTGCCGCGCGCGCGGGCCCGGTCTTATTTGGCGGGGGATTAGGGATGAGCGATCTGACGGCAGGGCAGACGGGCGCGGCACGGGTCGAGGGCGTGCAAGCCGCCTATATGGCGATGACCCGGCGCAAGCGTGCCTACGGGTCGGTGATGCTGATCGTGTTCGTCGCGCTGATGGTCTCGGGCTTTCAGGTGGCCGACGGGCGCAACGCGGGCGGCTTTTGGGACGGGATCACCAATATCTTTCAGTTCCCCGGCGAGGTGCTGGCCGAGGCAAGCGAGAAGATCGCCAACCTGCCCGACCTCATGTGGAAATTCCTGCCTTCGCTCATCGAGACGATCAACATCGCGGCGGCGGCCACGCTTCTTGGGGCGATGCTTGGCGTGCTGATCTCGCTGCTGGCGACGCGGGGTCTTGCGAAATGGCCGCGCCTGATCGGGCTGTTTCGCCGGGTGATGGACATCCTGCGCGCGGTGCCCGAAATCGTGATCGCGCTGGTGCTGATCTTCATCCTCGGCGGCGGGCCGGTGCCCGCGATGATCGCCATCGCGCTGCACACGGTGGGGGCGCTGGGCAAGCTGTTTTCCGAGGTGAACGAGAATGCGAGCCACAAGCCCGTCGAGGGGTTGCATTCGGTGGGCGCCACATGGGGACAGCGGATGTGGCTCGGCGTGATCCCGCAGGTGGCGCCGAATTACCTGAGCTACGCGCTGCTGCGCTTCGAGATCAACATCCGCGCCTCGGCGATCCTCGGCTTCGTCGGCTCTGGCGGTATCGGCTACGATCTCAAGAACGCGTTTAGCTGGGGCCAGGGCCGCTATGACGAGGTGGCGGCGATCTTTCTGCTGCTGTTCGGGACCATCGTGCTCTTCGACCAGGTGTCGAGCCGCTACCGCAACAAGCTGATCGGGGGAGAGTGAGACCATGACCATGGCACGCGAGGCAGGCTTCGACGCCTCCGGGTTCTTTCGGCGCAAGAAACTCATGGCCTTTGCCGTCCCGGCGGCGATCCTCGCCTATTTCGTCTATATCTTCTTTGCCTTCGACATTCCGGGGCTGGCGGAGCGCGCGCGGATGGACAACGCGCGCATCCTTGTCGCCGACAGCTACAGCTACAAGACCCATGTCACGCGCGACAACCGGACGGGCGATCTGAGCATCGCGGTCGAGGGCGAGAACAAGGGCACATGGCCCGAGGGGCGCAGCCCCGACTGGGTGACGCCGGAGGGCGAGGACCGCACGCGCGTGGCGCTCAGGCACGGGCACGAGGTGGTGATCGAGGGCGACGCCATGCGCTATGACGTGCCGGGCTATGGGTTGATCACGGCGGAGGTGTCGCGGCAGGGCATCGACCTGCGCCTGCCGTCGAACGAGCCCCCCGACTGGATCAGCGCCAGCAATGCGCGCGTCGATATCACCACCGAGGGCGGGCGCGTGACGCTGACACGCGCGCGCACCGAGGTGATGCGCTATGCCTTCGGCTGGGAGCTGTTCTGGTTCACGCTCGACAGCCCGTTCCACGGCCAAAGCTTTGGCGAGTTGGCGGGGCTGGTGGTGTCGGGCGACCGCGTCGTCGAGGGCAAGAGCAACCTCGCCGCCATTCTGCACGACATCTGGAACAACAGGATGTGGCAGCACAAGGATGTGATGTGGGCGATTTTCGAGACCATCCTGATGGCCTTTCTCGGCACCATGGGGGCGGCCATCGTGGCGCTGCCGCTGGCCTTTGCGGCGGCGCGCAACTTCTCGCCGCTGATGGCGGTGCGCGCCATGGTGCGGCGGGTGTTCGATTTCGTGCGCGGCGTCGATGCGCTGATCTGGACGATCATCCTCGCCCGCGCCTTCGGCCCCGGCCCGCTGACCGGCGCGCTGGCGATCCTGATCACCGATACCGGCACCTTCGGCAAGCTCTTCTCCGAGGCGCTGGAGAACGTGGACCGCCGCGAGATCGAAGGCGTGCAATCGACGGGGGCGAGGCCGCTGCAACGCTACCGCTTCGGGGTCATCCCGCAGATCACGCCGGTGCTGCTGAGCCAGCTTCTCTATTACCTCGAATCCAACACCCGCAGCGCCACCATCATCGGCGCGATCACCGGCGGCGGCATCGGGTTGTTGCTGACGCAGGCGATGATCACGCAAAAGGACTGGGAAGAGGTGAGCTATTACATCATTCTCATCCTGATCATGGTGATGGTGATGGATACCGTCTCGGGCTGGTTGCGGCGGCGGCTCATCGCGGCGGATGACAGCGGGGTCTGAGGTGCCGGAAGTGAGTATTTGAACCAGGAAGAAACCGGGGCCTCGGGCTTCTTCTTGGCGAAAATACTCGCGCCGCAGGCATTTATCTCTTGGGGAGCACGACATGCCGGGACTGCACGCCGACGGGGCGGTGATTCACCCCGATTGCGAGATCACCGATTGCGCGTTCGGGGCCTGGACCGAGGTCGGGCGGGGCAGCCGTCTGGCGCATGTGGCGATGGGGGATTACTCCTATTGCGACCGGGCCTGCGATCTGGCCAATGCCGCGATCGGCAAGTTCGCCAATATCGCGAGTTATGTGCGGGTGGGGGCCACGGATCATCCGCTGGACCGGGCGTCCCTGCACCATTTCCTCTATCGCTCGGCGTCCTATTGGGACGATGCCGAGGACGATGCCGAGTGGTTCGCGCGGCGGCGGGCGCGGGTGGCGCGGATCGGGCATGACACATGGATCGGGCACGGCGCGCAGGTGAAGCCGGAGGTGTGCGTGGGCCATGGCGCGGTGGTGGCGGCGGGGGCGGTGGTGACGCGCGACGTGGCGCCCTACACGGTGGTGGCCGGGGTGCCGGCGCGGCCCTTGCGCGCGCGGCTGGCGCCCGATCTGGCGGAGCGGATGATCGCGCTGGCGTGGTGGGACTGGGATCACGCGCGGCTTCGTGCGGCGCTGGCGGATTTTCGGGGTCTGACGGCTGAGGCGTTTCTGGACCGCCACGAGCAGGAATAGGGCGACCACGGGGGCCGCCCTGCACCTGCTGAAATATGGGGGCATATCGGGACGTCGAATGCCGCACAAGGTATCGCGGGGCTGTGACAGGGGCATGACGCGGGGACGGATTCTTCAGTCGTCGGTGAGGGTGAGGGTCATCCGATCGCCGGCGAACCATGTGCGCCCGTATTCGACCGGCGTTCCATCGGGATCGACATTGACCGACAGCGTGCGCAGGAGCGGCGCGCCGGGCGGCAGCGCGAGGTGCAGCGCCTGGGTGGGGCTGGCGGCGGTGGCGGTGAGGCGGGTGGAGGCGCGGGTGTAGTCCGGGATGCCCGCCTCGCGCAGCGCGGCGGTGACCGAGCGGAGGCGGGCGAGCGCCTCGGGCAGGCCGGGCAGGCGGGCCGCCGGGAAGCAGGCGCGGAAGAGCGCCACCGGCACGCCGTCGGCCTGCGAGATGCCGTCGCAGACATGCACCTGCGCGCCCTGCGCGAGGCCGAGCGCCGCGGCCTCGCCCGGGTCGGCGGTGCGGGTCTCGATGGCGAGGATCTCCTTGGCGGGCAGCCTGCCGGCCGCGCGCAGCGCCTCGTGAAAGCGGACGCGGCGGCCGAGCGGGTAATCGGCCGGGCGGTGGGCGACGAAGGCGCCGGCGCCGCGCCGCGTGCGGATCGTGCCCGCCTCGGTCAGGGCGGCGAGGGCGCGGCGCACGGTGTGGCGGTTGACGCCGAAACGGGCAGCGAGGGCGGCCTCGGTCGGCAGCCGGTCGCCGGGGGCGTAGCGGCCTGCGGCGATATCGTCGCGCAGGGTGTCATGGATGCTGCGCCACAGCGCGGTGGGTTTGTCTCGGGGCATGTCACGGAAGTTTCACGGGGTGCGGGCTTGTTGGCGGCCCGGGTTTGCGGTAATTATTTGTCTAGTTGTATAGGAATCTCGACAACTTCGCAAGGTGTCTGTCATGGGCGAAAATTCCGAACGCAAGGCATGGATGGGGCTGCTGGCCCGGGCCCCTGCCGCCGATCTGGACCGGCTGTGGCGCGCGGTGGGGCCGATGCCCGAGCACGAATGGCTGCGCGCGCCCGAGGTGGGTGCGGTGATGGTGCGGGGCCGCGCCGGGGCGGAGGGAGCGGCGTTCAACCTTGGTGAAATGGTGGTGACGCGCTGTGCGGTGCGGCTGGCCGATGGACGGGTCGGGCATGGCCATGTGCAGGGGCGCGGCAAGGATCATGCCGAGCAGGCGGCGCTGATCGACGCGTTGATGCAGGGCGATGAGGCTGCGCGGCTGCGCGGCGCGGTGCTCGACCCGCTGGCGCGTGCCGAGGCCGCGCGCCGCGCCGACCGCGCGGGCAAGGCGGCGGCGACCAGGGTGGATTTCTTTACGCTGGTGCGGGGAGAGGATTGATGGAGACGGCGGCCCTTGGCGGTGGTTTCAATGAGGCATCGGTGGATGCGGCGCGCGCGTTTCGCGCGGTGATGCGGGCGATGGCGCGGCCCGGCACGATCGAGCGGGTCGCCGGGGCCGCGCCGCCCGCGCCGCTGTCGGTCGCCGCCGGCGTGGCGGTGCTGGTGCTGTGCGATCCGGGTACGCTGGTGTACCTGGCGGGCGGGCACGACACGCGCGGCTTGCGCGACTGGATCGGGTTTCACACCGGTGCGCCGGTGGTGGCGGAGCGGGGTGCGGCGATGTTTGCGCTGGGGGTGTGGGAGGCGCTGGCGCCGCTCGATGGCTACGCCTTGGGCGAGGCGGAGTTTCCCGACCGGTCGGCCACGCTGATCGTGGAGGTGGAGCGGCTGGAGCCGTATGGTGCGCGGCTGACGGGGCCGGGGATCAAGGGCGCGTCGGCGCTGTCGCTGCCCGAGGTGGCGGCGTTTCAGGCCAACGCGGCGCGGTTCCCGCTGGGGCTCGATTTCCTCTTGTGCTGTGGCAACCGGCTGGCCGGGCTGCCGCGCAGCAGCCATGTGGAGGCGGGCTGATGTATGTGGCGGTGAAGGGTGGCGAGCGGGCGATCGAGGCGGCGCATGGCTGGCTCGCCGAGGAGCGGCGCGGCGATCCGGGCGTCGCCGGGCTGAGCCTCGGGCAGGTGCGCGAGCAGCTCTCGCTGGCGGTCAACCGGGTGATGGCCGAGGGCTCGCTCTACGACCCCGACCTTGCCGCGCTGGCGATCAAGCAGGCGCGCGGCGACCTGATCGAGGCGATTTTCCTGATGCGCGCCTACCGCACGACGCTGCCGCGCTTTGGCGCGTCGGAGCCGGTGGAGACCGGCGCGATGCGCTGCGATCGGCGGATTTCGGCGGTGTTCAAGGACGCGCCGGGGGGGCAGGTTCTGGGCCCCACGTTTGATTACACCCACCGATTGCTGGATTTCGCGCTGGCCGCCGAGGGGGAGGCACCGGAGGCCGCGCGGGTGGAGGCGGCGGCAGAGGCGATGCCGCATATCATGGGTTATCTGAGCCGCGAGGGGCTGATGGAGCGCGAGGCGGAGGGCACCGCGGCGCCGCCGGACATGACGCGCGCGCCGATGGAATTGCCCGCGGACCGGGCGCTGCGGCTTCAGGCGCTGGCGCGGGGCGACGAGGGGTTCCTCCTGGGCCTCGCCTATTCGACGCAGCGCGGCTATGCGCGCAACCATGCCTTTGTGGCCGAGCTGCGCATCGGCGCGGTGGCGGTGGAGATGGAGATCCCCGAACTGGGGTTTGCCATCGAGCTGGGCGAGGTGGTGCTGACCGAGTGCGAGACGGTCAACCAGTTTACCGGCTCAAAAACCGAGCCTGCGCAGTTCACGCGGGGCTATGGCCTCGTGTTCGGCCAGACCGAGCGCAAGGCCATCGCCATGGCGCTGGTGGATCGCGCGCTGCGCTGGCGCGAGCTGGGCGAGGAGGATCAGGGCGCGCCCGCGCAGGACGAGGAATTCGTCCTGATGCATTGCGACAACATCCAGGCGACGGGCTTTCTGGAGCATATCAAGCTGCCGCATTACGTCGATTTCCAGTCCGAGCTGGAACTGGTGCGCAAGTTGCGGGCCGGGGCCGCGGGCGAACCGCGGGGAGCGGACGAATGACCCCGGCCGCAGGCTCACTCCGCGGGCGTCTGGTCGTTCGCCGCGTCGTCGCGCCTGGTCCTGAATCCCGAATTCGGAAAGATCTCCATCAGCATCTTTCCGGCAAGCAGGGCGCCGAACAGCACCATGATAGAGGTTGTCAGCATGGTCATCGTCATTGGTCAAATTCCTTCTATACGTGTGCGTGGGTAACGACCCTCTACCGCCGGAAACGGGCGACAAGATGATGGAAAGGGTCGATTTCATGAAATTTGAAAGCAAAAATGTGGCCGCCTACAACTTCGCCTATCTCGACGAACAGACCAAGCGGATGATCCGGCGCGCGATCCTCAAGGCGCTGGCCGTGCCCGGCTACCAGGTGCCGTTCGCCAGCCGCGAGATGCCGATGCCCTATGGCTGGGGGACGGGGGGCGTGCAGGTGAGCGCGGCCACGCTGACGCCCGACGATGTGCTCAAGGTGATCGACCAGGGCGCCGATGACACCACCAACGCGGTGTCGATCCGCAAGTTCTTCGAGAAGACGGCGGGGGTGGAGACCACCGAGGAGACGGCGCGCGCGTCGGTGATCCAGACACGGCACCGCATCCCCGAGACGCCGCTCTCGGAGGATCAGATCCTCGTCTACCAGGTGCCGATCCCCGAGCCGCTGCGGTTTCTGGAGCCGTCGGAGGTGGAGACGCGCAAGATGCACGCCCTCGAGGAATACGGGCTGATGCATGTCAAGCTCTACGAGGATATCAGCCGCCATGGCGCGATCGCCACCGCCTATGCCTATCCGGTCAAGGTGGCGGGGCGCTATGTGATGGACCCGTCGCCGATCCCGAAATTCGACAACCCGAAGCTGGGGGATTGCCCGGCGATCCAGCTTTTCGGCGCGGGGCGCGAGCAGCGTATCTACGCGCTGCCGCCCTGGACGCAGGTGGTGAGCCTCGATTTCGAGGATCACCCGTTCGAGCCGAGCAAGGCGGAGGCCGACTGCGCGCTGTGCGGGGCCGGGGACAGCTATCTCGACGAGGTGATCGTGGATGACGAGGGCGGGCGGATGTTCGTCTGTTCCGACACCGATTACTGCCGCGCGCGGCGTGCGGCGGGGCATGTGGGGGCGCAGGGCGCGCCCGGGGAGGGGACATGACGGCGCTCTTGCAGGTGCAGGGTATCGCGAAATCCTACGGGGCGCGCGTGGGCTGCGAGGATGTGTCCTTCGATCTGTGGCCCGGCGAGGTGATGGGGATCGTCGGCGAGAGCGGCTCGGGCAAGTCGACGCTGCTGGCGTGCCTGTCTGGGCAGATGGCGCCGGACCGGGGCGCGGTGATCTACGACACGCGCGACCGCGGGCCGGTGGACACGCGCGCGATGTCCGAGCCCGAGCGCCGGATGCTGATGCGCACCGACTGGGCGCTGGTGCACCAGACGCCGCGCGACGGGCTGCGCATGGGGGTCTCGGCGGGCGGTAATGTGGGCGAGCGGCTGATGGCCGTGGGCGCGCGGCATTACGGCGATATCCGGGCGCGGGCGGTGGACTGGCTGGGCCGGGTGGAGATCGGGCCCGACCGGGTGGACGACCTGCCCTCGGCGTTTTCCGGCGGCATGCAGCAGCGGCTGCAGATCGCGCGCAACCTGGTGACCGGGCCGCGGCTGGTGTTCATGGACGAGCCGACCGGGGGGCTCGACGTGAGCGTGCAGGCGCGGCTGCTCGATCTGCTGCGGGGGCTGGTGCGGGAGATGGGCCTCTCGGCGGTGATCGTGACGCATGACCTGGCGGTGGTGCGGCTGCTGGCGGACCGGCTGATGGTGATGAAGGACGGCCGGGTGGTCGAGGCGGGGCTGACCGACCAGGTGCTCGACGATCCGCAGCACGGCTATACGCAATTGCTGGTGTCGAGCGTGTTGCAGGTGTGAGCGAGTATTTTTCCCAGGAAGAAGGAGGGTGGCGGTGATCGAGGTCGAGGGTCTGGGCAAGCGGTTCGTGCTGCACAACCAGGGGGGCGCCGTCATCGAGGTGATGGCGGGGGCGCATCTGCGGGTCGGGCGCGGCGAGTGCGTGGCGCTGACGGGGGCCTCGGGCGCGGGCAAATCGACGCTGATGCGGATGATCCACGGCAATTACCGCGCCAGCGAGGGGCGGATCGTGGTGGCGGGCGTCGATGTGGCGCGCGCCGAGCCGCGCGAGATCATCCGGCTGCGGCGCGAGCGGTTGGGCCATGTCAGCCAGTTCCTGCGGGTGGTGCCGCGGGTGCCCGCGCGCGAGGTGGTGGCCGAGCCGCTGCTGGCGCTGGGCGTGGGCCGCGACGAGGCGCTGGGCCGGGCCGGGGCGCTGATGGCGCGGCTCAACATCCCCGAGGCGCTGTGGTCGCTCAGCCCGACGACGTTCTCGGGCGGCGAGCAGCAGCGGGTGAACATCGCGCGCGGCTTCGTGCACGGCTTTCCGGTGCTGTTGCTGGATGAGCCGACCGCGAGCCTCGACCCCGCCAACCGCGAGGTGGTGCTGTCGCTCATCGCGGAGGCCAAGGCGCGCGGCGCGGCGATCCTCGGCATCTTTCACGACGCGGCGGCGCGGGCGCGGGTCTGTGACCGCGAGGTGGACGTGGGGGCGTTCGCGCCCGCGCGGGGTGCGGCATGAGCCGGGGCCGGTTGATCGCCGTGGTGGGGCCGTCGGGCGTGGGCAAGGACACGCTGATGCGCGCCATGGTCGCGGCGCGGCCCGGTCTGCGCCGGGTGCGGCGGGTGATCACGCGGCCCGCCGATCCGGCCGGCGAGGGGCACGAGACGGTGAGCGAGGCGGAATTCGCGACGCGGCTGAAGGAGGGCGGATTCGCGCTTCATTGGCGGGCGCACGGGCTGCGCTATGGCGTGCCGGTGGGGGTCGCGCTCGACCTGTCGATGGGCCGCGACCTGCTGGTCAACCTGTCGCGCGCGGTGTTGGCGCAGGCGCAGGCCCGGTTCCGGCCCTTTGCGGTGCTGCATCTCGTGGCCGCGCCGGAGGTGCTGGCCGCGCGACTGGCGGCGCGGGGCCGCGAGGCGGGTGCCGAGATCGGGGAGCGGCTGTCGGGGGCCGTGCAGGCGCTGCCCGAGGGGGTGGGGCCGGTGATCGAGATCGACACCGACGCGCCGCCCGAATGGCTGGCGCGGCGGGCGCTGGCGGGTCTCTACGCGGAGAGGGTGTGACGGTGGATCAGGTGAAAGCGGCCCTGCCGGTCCTCGCCCATGAGCGACAGCGCGTCCACCGGGACCGGGCGCGGCAGCAGCGGCGCGAGGTGTGGGCCGAGCGTGGCGCGCAGCGCGGGAAATTCGGATTTCGGGCGCGGTCCGGTGAGGGTGATGTGGAAGCGGAAGCCGTCCATCACATGCGGATAGCCCCATTGTGCGAGGCGGGCCTCCTGTTCGGCGCTGAGCCCGCCGGCGCGGCGGCGGGCAAGCTGCGCCCCGGTGAGCGGCGCGCGAAACGGCTCGAAGGCGCGGACGCAGGCGGCGGCGAGGGCGTTGATGCCGGTCTCGTCGCCCTCGGGGCGCAGCGCGAGGAAGCGGCCAAGGGGCGCGACGGCAAGCCCGTCGAGCGTGACCGGGGCGGTGGCGGCGCAGAAAGCGGCGAAGGCGTCGCGCAAGGCCGCCTCGGTGGTACCGAGGGGCAGCGCGAAGGGCGGCTTCATGGTGGCGTGAAGGCCGTATTTCCGGGGCGTTTCGGTGAGTGTGCTGACCGGCGCGGGCAGGCCGGGGATGTCGGGGTGCGGCACGGCGGTGCCGCGCGCCGGATCCCAGCCGAGCCACGCCGCGCCGAAATCCGAAAGCGGCCCCGGCTGGGGCGTGACATAGACGGCGTAGCGGGTGAAGGGCATGGGGTCTGTCATCGCCGGGCCGGTCTCTTGCAGGAAAGCGTGACGGTGACATGACAGAAGAAACCATTCTCGCCAATGCCCTCCTTGTGCTGCCCGGCGAGGTGCGGTGCGGGTCGCTGTGCCTGCGCGCGGGCCGGATCGCCGATATCGGCAACGGCGCGGGCGTGCCGCCCGGCGCGGTGGATTGCGGCGGCGATTACCTGGCGCCGGGGCTGGTGGAGTTGCACACCGACAACCTTGAGCGGCACATTCAGCCGCGCCCCGGCGTGGACTGGCCGCACGCGGCGGCGATCCTCGCCCATGATGCCGAACTGGCCAGCGTCGGCATCACCACGGTGTTCGATGCGATGCGGGTGGGCTCGATCCCCACCGGCTTGGGCCGCTACGGGGCCTATGCGCGGGGCCTAGCCAACGAGCTGTGGGCGCTCCGCGAGGGGGATGCGCTGCGGATCAGCCATTTCCTGCACCTGCGCGCCGAGGTCTGTTCCGAGACGCTGGAGGCCGAGATGGAGGCGTTTGGCACCGGCGACCGGGTGGGCATCGTCAGCCTGATGGATCACACGCCGGGACAGCGGCAGTTTCGCGACATGGCCAAGCTGGAGACCTATGTAAAGGGCAAGCATGGGCTCGATGATGCCGGGTTTGCCGCGCATGTGGCGCAGCTCAAGGCGCTGCGCGCGGCCAATGGCGACCGGCACGAGGCGGCGGCGGTGGCCCATGCCGCGCGCTATGGCGCGGTGCTGGCGAGCCATGACGACACCACCGAGGAGCAGGTCGCGGTTTCGGAGGGCCACGGCATCCGGCTGGCCGAGTTTCCCACCACGGCGGAGGCGGCGCGGGCCTGCCACGGGCGCGGGATTGCCGTCATCATGGGCGCGCCCAACCTGATCCGGGGCGGGTCGCATTCCGGCAACGTGGCGGCGCGGGAGCTGGCGGAGGCGGGGCATCTCGACATCCTGTCGTCGGATTACGTGCCCTCGGCGCTGCTTTATTCGGCGGTGCTTCTGGGCAGGCTCTGGGGCGACATGGCGCGGGGGCTGGCCACGGTGACACTGGGCCCGGCGCGGGCCGCGGGGCTGGAGGACCGGGGGCGGATCGAAGCGGGCGCGCGCGGCGATCTCGTGCGGTTCGGGCTGCGCGGGGATGTACCGGCGGTGCGGGGTGTCTGGTCGCAGGGGCGGCGCGTGGGGTGAGGGGGCGCGGCGGCCTTCGGCCTTGATTCCGCGCCGGGGCCAGGGAGGCGAATGGCGGGAACAGCCCATGAACGGCCTCATGCAGCCCCGTCCACATTCTCCCAGGTGTCGACACCAAAAGTGCCTGCCGTCAAACGGAAGGGTTGCCTGCGACAAGATGAAAAGGCTCCCGGCCGTGGCGCGCGTTGGGCAGCGGCCCTCCTTTTTGACACCGCCACAAGCCCGGCGCATAACGGGTGCGCTTCCAATCCATTGCACCGGAGACCCCGATGACCGAGCCGCTTTTCGACATCCCCGCCCCGCCCCTCGTGCCCGTCGAGGGCGACGCGCGCGGCTACCCGGTGCGGCGCATCTTCTGCGTCGGGCGCAACTATGCCGCCCATGCCGCCGAGATGGGCAACGAGGTGGATCGCGAGGCACCGTTCTATTTCACCAAGTCGGCCCACGCGCTGTGCCTGTCCGGCGCGACCATCCCCTATCCGCCGGGCACGCAGGACTGCCATCACGAGATGGAATTCGTGGTGGCGCTGGGGGCGGACGCCTTTGAGGTGTCCGAGGCCGACGCGATGGCGGCGGTCTGGGGGTATGGCTGCGGCATCGACCTGACGCGCCGCGACCTGCAATCGCAGGCCAAGGACACGCGGCGGCCATGGGACCTGGGCAAGGATTTCGAGAACGCGGCGATCATCGGCGCGCTGACGCCCAGGGCGCGCTTTGGCGAGATCGGGGCGCAGGCGCTGCGCCTCATGGTGGGGGATCGCGTGGCGCAGGCGGCGCGGCTGTCGGAAATGGTGTGGCCGGTGCCCGCGATCATCGCGCACCTGTCGCGGTTTTATCACCTGGCTGCCGGCGACCTGATCTACACCGGCACACCGGCGGGCGTGGGGCCGGTGGGGCCGGGCGATCGCATGCGGGGCGAGATCGACGGGCTGCCGGCGGTCGAGGTGACGATCGGCGCGGGCGCGTAACGGCGTGGCACCGGCGCGGCGGCCGGTTTTTCGGGGGGAGGGAGGCCCGGTGGGGACGGGTCCTGGCCTGTTGCGGCCGTTCGCCTCTCTGGTCCCGGCGCGGAATCAAGGGCGAAGCCCGCCGCGCCATCGCATGTCCGCCCCGTCGCACCGGAGGTGCGCCGGTATACGCGGCACGCCTTCGGCGTGACGGACAGGCGATGTGGTCAAGCCAGCGCGCCGAGTGCATGTTTTGCGGGTATGCAGGGATAAAGCGCACTGAAAAGACGGTCGGGTCGCCTGCCCGCGGACATGCGATGGCGCGGCTTATCTCAATGTCCCCTCCAGGCGATTCGCGCACAGCCCCCGCGACACGCCCCGTTCACCCCGGCAGCCCCGCCGCCGCCATCAGCCGCCCGGTTTCTTCGGCCAGCAGACGCTCCTGCGCCGCCCCCGCCACCGGCACGCGGCCCGCCTCCAGAAAGAGCGGCGCGGCCAGCGGCGACACGCGGGACAGGCGGCGCAGGGTGATGCGGCCATTGATGCGGTCGAGCATCTCTTCGATGCGGCCGAAATCGACCAGCCCGCGCATGGCCTCGGCCCGCGTGATGTCGAGCAGAAGGTGGCCGGGGTCGTATTTCACCAGCGTGTCATAGAGGATATCCGACGACATCGTGGTCTGCCGCCCGGTCTTGCGCGCCTGCGGGCTGTTGCGTTGGATGAGGCCCGCGATGGTGGCCGAGGCGCGGAATGTCCGCTTCATCACCGCGTTGCCCATGAGCCAGCTTTCAAGGCCTTCGCGCAGCGCCTCGCGGGCAAAGATCGGGGCGGCATCGGTCAGCGGCTCCAGCCCCCAGATCAGCGTGGCGTAATCGGTGGCCACGAACCCCAGCGGCGCGAGGCCCTCTTCCTCCATCCGCTTGGTGACCAGCAGGCCGAGCGTCTGCATCGCGTTGCGCCCGGCAAAGCCGTAGATGCAGACATGCTCGCGCCCGTCATGCGGAAAGCTCTCGATCAGCAGGCGCCCCGCCTGGGGCATGTCCGAAACGCTGCGCTGCAATGCCAGCCAGTCGCGGATATGGGCGGGCAGGCCGGGCCAGTCGGGTTGGTTGAGGATGGCGAGGATACGCTCCGACAGTTGCGTCGAGGTGGCGAACTTGGTGCCCATGAAGGTGGCGATTTTCGGCGTGCGCCCGGGATCGCGGCTGACCTCGACGACCATTTCGCGCAGGGATTCGAAGCGCACGATCTGCCCGCCGATCAGGAAGGTGTCGCCGGGGCTGAGCGAGGCGGCAAAGCCTTCCTCGATCTCGCCCAGGGGCTTGCCGCCGCGTGCCCGGCGCATCCGTACCTTGAGCGTATCGGTGTCCTGAATCGTGCCGATATTCATCCGGATGAGGCGCGGGCTGCGCGGGTCGCGTAGCTGCCAGAGCCCGTCGGGGCGCTGTTTCAGCCGCTGCCATTGGTCATAGGCCCTGAGCGCATAGCCGCCCGTGGCGCAAAACTCCAGGCAGGCGTCGAAGTCTTCGCGCGTGAGCGTGGCATAGGCCCCGGCAGAGGCGACCTCGGCATAAAGCGCGTCCGCCTCGAACGGCCCGGCGCAGGCGGCGATCAGGATATGCTGGCACAGCACGTCGCGCGGACCCGGGCCGCGCGGCTCGCCGTCCAGATCGCGATCCTTGACGGCCTGAAGCGCGGCGAGGCATTCGACCACCTCGAACCGGTTGGCGGGCACCAGGAGCGCCTTGGACGGCGCGTTGTAGCGATGATTGGCCCGCCCGATCCGCTGCACGAGGCGTTTGACGTTCTTCGGCGCGCCGACCTGAATGACCAGATCGACATCGCCCCAGTCGAGCCCCAGATCGAGGCTGCCGGTGCAGACCACGGCGCGCAACTCGCCGCGCACCATCGCGCCCTCGACCCGTTCGCGCTGCGCGCGGTCGAGGCTGCCGTGATGGATGCCGATGGGCAGCGCGTCGTCGTTGGCAAGCCAGAGGTTGTGAAAGAAAATCTCGGCCTGCGCGCGGGTGTTGTGAAAGATGAGCGTGGTCCTGTGGCGGCGCACCTGATCCAGAACGGCGGGAATCGCATACGCGCCGCCGCCCCCGGACCACGGCGGGGCCTCGGCCGTTTCCAGCATGGCGATATCGGGGTCGGGGCCGGGATCGGCGTTCAGGATGTCGCAGCGATGATCGCGATGCGCCATGAAACGGGCGAGGGCAGGCGGATCCTCGACCGTCGCCGACAGCCCCACCCGGCGCAGATCGGGGCAGAGCGTCGTGAGCCGGGCCAGCGCCAGCATGAGCTGATCGCCGCGCTTCGATTCGGCGAGGGCGTGGATTTCGTCGATCACGACGCGCCGCAGCCCGGCGAAGATGCGCGGTGCGTCCTCGTAGGAGATCATCAGCGCCAAGCTCTCGGGCGTGGTCAGCAGGATATGCGGCGGGTCGGCGCGCTGCCGCCGCTTGACGTGGGCGGAGGTGTCGCCGGTGCGGTCCTCGACGCGCACGGGCAGGCCCATCTCCGCGACCGGGCGCGTGAGATTGCGCCGGATATCGGCGGCCAGCGCCTTGAGCGGCGAGACATAGAGCGTGTGCAGCCCGGCGTGATCGCCCTGCGCCAGATCGGCCAGCGTCGGCAGGAACCCCGCCAGCGTCTTGCCGCCGCCGGTGGGGGCGATCAGCAGCGTGGCCGGATCGTCCGCGCGGTCGAGCATGGCCCGCTGATGCGAGTGCATCTGCCAGTCACGGGCGGCGAACCATTGGGCGATGGGGGCTGGAGGCACGCTCATGGAGCGCAAGCTAGTGGATCGGCCGAAACATTTGAATCCCCAAGTCCGGCGACAAGCGGACAGCGCAAGTCAGTCGGATGGTTTGATCAGTTGATCGATCACTCAATAGCCAGGTGGTCGCCCCCTGACACAAGATACCCGGTTCAAGCAGGGTAAGGGCATGAGCCCGGCATGCGGGCTGGCGATCGCGCGGCGGCGCGCAAGCGCGCCTTGTTCCGCGCGATGCGAGGCAGGCGAATGGCAGCAACAGGCCATCCGCCCCCTTCACGACGACTCCGGCCATCGACATCACCGCCCCGCTCTTGGCCCGGTCCCCGCGTCGCGGATTTCGCCCCCGGCGGCCCCGCCGCCCGGCTCAGGCGCGCACCAGCGCCTCGTAGGCGTCCGAGATGTCGCGCGTCATCGCCCCCACCTCGAAGCTGTAATCCCCGATCTGTCCCACCGGCGTCACCTCGGCGGCAGAGCCGGTCAGCCAGCACTGCTGGAAACCTTCCAGCTCCTCGGGCAGGATGTGGCGCTCGTGCACCTTGATCTGGCGATCCTTCAGCAGCCCGATCACCGTCTGCCGCGTCAGCCCGTCGAGGATCGCGTCGGGCAGCGGCGTGTGCACCTCGCCATCCTTGACGAAGAAGATGTTGGCGCCCGTCGCCTCGGCCACGTAGCCGCGGTAATCGAGGAACATCGCGTCCGAGCAGCCCTTGGCCTCGGCGGCGTGCTTGGACATGGTACAGATCATGTAGAGCCCCGCCGCCTTGGCCGCGACCGGGATCGTCTCGGGGCTCGGGCGCTTCCACTTGGCGATATCGAGCTTCGCGCCGCGGGTCTTGGCATCGCCGTAATAGCTGCCCCATTCCCAGGCGGTCACCGCCATGCGGATCGGGTTGCGCGCGGCCGCGACACCCATGTCCTCGCCTGCGCCGCGGAACGCCAGCACCCGGACATAGGCATCGCTGAGGCCGTTGGCGTCGAGCACCGCGCGCTTGGCGGTCTCGATCTCGTCCACCGTGTAGGGGATCGGCATATCCATCAGCTCGCCCGATTTCAGCAGCCGCTCGGAATGGGCGCGGCTCTTGAAGACCTTGCCACTGTAACAACGCTCGCCCTCGAACACCGAGCTTGCGTAGTGCAGCGCATGGCTGAGGATATGCACATTGGCGTCGCGCCAGTCGATGAGCGCCCCGTCCATCCAGATCTTGCCGTCGCGATCGTCATAGCTTGCCATGAGCCTGTCCTTCACAGTATTTGCATTTATTGCGCAAGATACGACCACATCGGACATGAAATTACGCAGTTTCCGCGATTCGCTACCAATTCGATCTTGGAATGTCAATAAAGCTGACTTAATGTCGGGAACGTGAAGGGCGATTTGTGAACGAGGTGCCGGTATGGGAGAGATGCAGGGCGGCGAGAACCTCTTGTTTCTCACCGACGAGCAGTTGCGGCAGGGGATCGAGGCGATGTTCTTCGCCTATCGCGGCTTCACCGCCGATCCCGACCGTATCCTCGCGACGATGGCCTATGGCCGCGCCCATCACCGGGCGCTGCATTTCATTGCGCGCATCCCCGGCACCACGGTCAACAACCTGCTCGCCATCCTCGGCGTCACCAAGCAATCGCTCAACCGCGTGCTGCGGACGCTGATCGAGGACGGGCTGGTCGAGAGCCGCGTCGGCACCACCGACCGGCGCGAGCGGCACCTGCACCTCACCGAGGCGGGCGCGGCGCTGGAGCGCAGGCTGTCGGACGCACAGCGCGCGCGGATGCGCGCCGCCTACCGCGCCGCCGGTCCGCAGGCGGTGGCCGGGTTCCGCCAGGTGCTCGAGGCGATGATGGAGCCCGAGCTGCGCCGCCTCTATCACGCGATCAGGGAGTCCGACACATGACCGAGCCCGCCCCGCACCTGCTGATCGTGGACGATGACGAGCGGATCCGCGGCCTGCTGCGCAAATTCCTGATCCGGCAAGGCTTTCTCGTGTCGGTGGCGCGCGACGCGGCGCATGCGCGGCGGGTGCTGGTGGGGCTCGATTTCGACCTGATCGTGATGGACGTGATGATGCCCGGCGAGAGCGGGCTCGACCTTACCCGTGCCCTGCGCGAGACCAGCACAACCCCGATCCTGCTGCTCACCGCCAGGGGCGAGACCAGCGACCGCATCGAGGGGCTGGAGGCGGGCGGCGACGACTACCTGCCCAAGCCGTTCGAGCCGCGCGAACTGCTGCTGCGGATCAACGCCATCCTGCGCCGGATGCCGGAGCCGCAAGCCGAGGACAAGCAGCCCAGGGTCGTGCAGATGGGCCCCGTCCGCTACGATATCGAGCGCGGCGAGCTGAACCGTGGCGGCGTGCCGGTCAAGCTCACCGCCACCGAGGTGCAGCTCATGCGCATCTTTGCCGGCAACCTGCGGCAGGCGATCAGCCGCGCGCGGCTGGTGGAAGAGCTGGGCCGCGACGACGGGCAGGCACAGGAGCGCGCGGTGGACGTGCAGATCACCCGCCTGCGCCGCAAGATCGAGGCCGACCCGAAACAGCCGCGCTACCTGCAAACGGTGCGCGGCGAGGGCTACATGCTCACCCCGGACTGACCGCCCCCGACTGACCGCCCCGGATGATACATTCACACACGTAAATGTGACGCGCCTGGCCGCGCTTTGCTGTTGAGTTCCGGGGGCGTGCGCCGCCTTCTGGCATGGCCCCGCCGGGGCCGCGCTATTTTGGCCCCGCCGGGGCCGCGCCATTTTCAACAGGAGTGATCCGACATGCCATTGACCAGAATGTTCACCGCCGCCGCAACCGGCCTCGCGCTGTTTGCCGGCACCGCGCTGGCCGCGCCGGTTTCCGTCACCACCGTGCTCGACCCGCAGGAGCAGATGCGCTTCGAGATGGGCGACGGCACCAAGCATTTCGTGCTCGCCGTGCGCCGCGAGGGCGTCTCCGAGGGCGACGGCGTGCTCGCCGGGGCCGATGTCACCGAGTTCGGCTGGCACGACATCGACCCGCCCAACGCGGGAGACCCGCAGGGTTATCTGCGCTTCGAGGCCGGCAATGGCGACGTTGCCATCGTCAGGTTCACCGTGCGCGCGGTGTTCATGAAAGGTGCGGAGAAACCGGCGTTGCACGATAACGGATTCTGGGAATTGGTGAGCGGCACCGGACAGTTCGCAGGCAAGCGCGGCGTCGGCGCGCTCAGGATCGAGCCGGCGGGCGGGCCAAAGCGGCTCTTTACCCTCACCGGCGAGATCGGCGACGCCCCCTGACCGGTGGGGGCTGGCGGGGGCTGGCGGGGGCGCTGTCCCCGCCGCGTGCCCCGGTCACCCTGTCGGCCGGTTCGGGACGGGCAGGCGTACCGCGCCCGCGCGCCCCCGCGTGCAAACCCTGCCGTCGCGTGCCGCGACCGCGCGTCGTGGTCACGATCACGCCCCGCCGCGCCGCCCGCGCCCCGCCACCGCCGCGATACCGACAGGATACCGACCCTGTGCAGGCCAGCGGCGAAATTTATATTAATACATAATATCAACAGCTTGATGGAATTTCCGGAAAATTCCGCGACTCACCCGATGTCGGTTTACCCCGCATTAACCCTGCCCGCGCTATTGCTGTCGGTGCAAGTTGGCGAGGTCACGGGATGCCCAAGGTTACACATCCTTCCACTCACCCCCCACTCCCACCCACCACGGAAGATGAGCGGGTCCAGTGGCTTCGCCTCTTGCGCTCCCGCCGGGTCGGCCCGCGGACCTTCCATCGCCTGATCGCCGAACACGGCTCCGCCGCCGCCGCGCTCGACGCCCTGCCCGAGGTGGCCCGCGCCGCCGGTGTGCCCGATTACCGCGCGTGCCCTGCGGGCGTGGCCGAGGCCGAGCTGCGCGCCGGCGCGGCGGCGGGGGCGCGGCTGCTCACCTGCGCCGAGCCCGCCTATCCCGCGGCCCTGCGCGACCTGACCGACGCGCCCCCGGTGCTCTGGATCATGGGCGATCCGGCGATTTTCGCGCGCCCCGCGATCGCCCTCGTGGGCGCGCGCAACGCCTCCTCGCTGGGGCTTCGCATGGCGAGGTCGCTGGCCGCGGAGCTTGCCGGGCAGGGCCGGGTCATCGTCTCGGGCCTTGCCCGCGGGATCGACACCGCGGCCCACCGCGCCAGCCTCGAACACGGCACCATCGCGGCGATGGCCGGGGGCGTTGACGTGATCTACCCGGCGGAAAATGCGGGGCTTTCCGGGGATATCCTGCGCCGCGGCCTGCGCCTGTCCGAACATCCCCCCGGCCTCGTGCCGCAGGCGCGCCACTTCCCGGCGCGCAACCGGCTCATCAGCGGGCTCGCCAGCGCCGTCGTTGTGGTCGAGGCCGCCGCGAAATCCGGCTCGCTCATCACCGCGCGCAGTGCGCTCGATCAGGGCCGCGAGGTCATGGCCGTGCCCGGTCACCCGATCGACGCCCGCGCCGCGGGCTGCAACATGCTGATCCGCGACGGCGCCACGCTGGTGCGCAGCGCCGCCGACGTGATCGAGGCGCTGCCCCGGCAATCCGCGCCGCACCAGGCCGACATGCCGCTCGCGCCTGCCACGACCGGGACGGGGGCCGCGCCGCCGCCGCCCGGCGACGATACGCCGCCGTCACGCACCCTGCGCGACACCGCCGCCCTGCACCGCCAGATCCTGTCGCGCCTCGGCCCCTCGCCGCTGGCCGAGGATCAGCTCATCCGCGATCTCGCCAGCCCGGCGCAGGCGGTTACCCCGGCGCTCGTCGCGCTCGAACTCGACGGGCGCATCACCCGCCACCCCGGCGGCCTCGTCTCGCTCGCCTCCTGACCGCCGCCATCACCGCGCCCCGCCACCGCGTTGACAAAGCCCCTTGCCAGCCCACATGGTGCGCCGCCATAAGCGGCTCCCAGAGCCGGAAGGAGTGCCCATGCCCGTCGTCGTCGTAGAATCGCCTGCCAAAGCCAAGACGATCAACAAGTATCTCGGCGATAACTACACGGTGCTGGCAAGCTACGGCCATGTCCGCGACCTGCCGCCCAAGGACGGCTCGGTCGATCCCGAGAACGGGTTTGACATGACATGGGAGGTGGGTGCCGACGCGCGCAAGCACGTCAAGGCCATCGCCGACGCGCTCAAGGATGACCCGGAGCTTATTCTCGCCACCGACCCCGATCGCGAGGGCGAGGCGATAAGCTGGCACCTCGAGGAGGCCCTGCGCAAGCGCCGCGCCATCAGGAAGGACACGCCGGTGAGCCGCGTGGTGTTCAACGCCATCACCAAATCCGCCGTCACCGAGGCGATGAAGAACCCCCGCGAGATCGACGCGCCGCTGGTCGAGGCTTATCTGGCGCGCCGTGCGCTCGACTATCTTGTCGGCTTCAATCTCAGCCCCGTGCTCTGGCGCAAGCTGCCCGGCGCGCGTTCGGCGGGGCGCGTGCAATCGGTCTGCCTGCGTCTCATCGTCGAGCGCGAGGAAGAGATCGAGGCGTTCAGGCCCCGCGAATACTGGTCCGTCAAGGCCCGTCTCACCACGCCGCGCGGGCAGGAGTTCGAGGCCCGCCTCGTCACGCTGGCGGGCGACAAGCTCGACAAGTACGGCCTGGAAAACGTCACGCAGGCCGACATGGCCGTGCAGGCGGTGGCGTCGCGCGCCCTCACCGTCACCGGCGTCGAGGCCAAGCCGGCCACGCGCAACCCCTCGGCGCCGTTCATGACCTCCACCCTGCAACAGGAGGCGAGCCGCAAGTTCGGCATGGGTGCGCGGCAATGCATGTCGGCGGCGCAGCGGCTCTACGAGGCGGGGCTGATCACCTACATGCGGACCGACGGCATCGACATGGCCCCCGAGGCGGTGATGGCCGCGCGCGACGCGATCAAGGACCGCTACGGCGCGGATTACCTGCCGAAATCGCCGCGCATGTACAAGAACAAGGCCAAGAACGCGCAGGAGGCGCATGAATGCATCCGCCCCACCGAGATGACGCGCGACGCGGGCAGGGCGCGGATATCAGACGCCGATCAGCGCAAGCTGTACGACCTCATCTGGAAGCGCACGCTGGCCTGCCAGATGGCCGCCGCCCGGCTGGAGCGCACCAGTGTCGAAATCGGTAGCGCGGACGGCCAGGTGGGGCTGCGCGCCACCGGGCAGGTGATGCTCTTCGACGGTTTCCTCAAGGTCTACGAGGAGGGGCGCGACGATGTCGCCACCGACGACGACGACCGTCGCCTGCCGCAGATCAGTGAGGGCGACAAGGCCGCTTTCGCCGGGGCCTCGCTGCGTGCGGACTTCGCCAGGGCGCAGGAGGGCAAGGACGCCGCCGCCGCCATGCTCTCGGACAACGAGGCGGTGCTGGGCCTGCAACACTTCACCCAGCCACCGCCGCGCTACACCGAGGCGACGCTGGTCAAGAAGATGGAGGAGCTGGGTATCGGCCGCCCCTCCACCTATGCCAGCGTGCTGGGCACCATCGAGGAGCGGGAATACGTCCGCAAGGATCAGGGCCGCCTGGTCCCCGAGGACAAGGGCCGAATCGTCACCACCTTCCTCATCAACTTCTTCCGCAAATACGTGGGCTACGAATTCACCGCCAATCTCGAGGAGGATCTCGACCGCGTCAGCGCCGGCGAGGCCGATTACAAGGAGGTGCTGAGCCGCTTCTGGCGGGACTTCTCGGCGGCCATCGCCGAGACCTCCGAACTGCGGATCAAGGACGTGCTCGACGTGCTCGACGACGCGCTCGCCCCCACGCTCTACCCCCCGCGCGAGGATGGCGGCGACCCGCGCCAATGCCCGCTCTGCGGCACCGGGCGACTGCATCTCAAGACCTCGCGATCGGGCGGGTTCGTGGGCTGCGGCAACTACCCCGAATGCCGCTACACCCGTCCCATCGGCGGCGACGCCGCGGAAAACGGCGACCGCATCCTCGGCGAGGACGAGCACGGCAACGAGATTTCCCTGCGCTCGGGCCGTTTCGGCCCCTACGTGCAGCGCGGCGAGGCCACCGAGGACAACAAGAAACCCGACCGCGCCAGCCTGCCCAAGGGCTGGAAGGCCGACGAAATGACGCTGGAAAAGGCGCTCACCCTGCTGAGCCTGCCGCGCGAGGTGGGCGAGCATCCCGATGGCGGCACGATCAAGTCGAATTTCGGTCGCTACGGCCCTTACATCATGCACCAGGGACCCGACGACGCCAAACCGGTCTACGCCAATCTCAAGGACCCCAATGACGTGTTCCAGATCGGCATGAACCGCGCGGTGGAGCTGCTCGCCGAAAAGCGCGCCAATCCCGGCGGGCGCGGGCGGGGGGCCGCCAAGCCGCTGCGAGAGCTGGGCGAACACCCCGAAGAGGGCGGGCCGGTGCAGGTCTTCGAGGGGCGCTACGGCCCCTATGTGAAGTGGGGCAAGATCAATGCCACCCTGCCCAAGGATACGACCCCCGAGGAGATCACGCTGGAGGCGGCGACCGATCTCATCACGGCCAAGGCGGCCAAGTCCGGCGGCAAGAAGAAAGCCGCACCCAAGAAGACCGCCGCCAAGAAGACCGCGGCCAAGAGCACGACCGGCAAGGCGGCCCCCAAGAGCTCCGCGCGCAAGAAGGTGGGCTGAGGCAGGGGGCCCTCGAAATCTTCAAAAGATTTCGGTCCGCTTTCTTTCCAGGAAAGCGACGCGGGGCGGGGCATACGTAGTAATCCGTAAATCGCCGCGATGCAGCGCGCCCCGCGTTGACACCGCCCCCCGCGCCGCCGCATACCATGGGCCACCGCTTTCAGGAGGAGACGCACGATGTCCAAGGTATACGGCTCGGCGGCCGAGGCGCTCGACGGGCTCTTGCATGACGACATGACCATCGCCGCGGGCGGCTTCGGCCTCTGCGGCATCCCCGAACTGCTGCTTGCCGCAATCCGCGATTCGGGCGTCGGAAACCTCACCTTCGCGTCCAACAACGCGGGCGTCGACGATTTCGGCATCGGCATCCTGCTGCAGACCCGGCAGGTGAAGAAGATGATGTCGTCCTATGTCGGCGAGAACGCCGAGTTCATGCGCCAGTATCTCTCGGGCGAGCTGGAGCTGGAGTTCAACCCGCAGGGCACGCTGGCCGAGCGGATGCGCGCTGGTGGCGCCGGCATCCCGGGCTTCTACACCAAGACCGGTGTCGGCACGCAGATCGCCGAGGGCAAGGAACACAAGGAGTTCGACGGCGAGACGTATATTCTCGAACGTGGCATCTTTGCCGACCTCAGCATCGTCAAGGCGTGGAAGGCCGACACCACCGGCAACTGCATCTTCCGCAAGACCGCGCGCAACTTCAACCCGCCTGCGGCGATGTGCGGGCGGACCTGCGTGATGGAGGTCGAGGAGATCGTCGAGCCCGGCACGCTCGACCCCGACTGCATCCACCTGCCCGGCATCTACGTGCACCGCCTGATTCAGGGCGACCACGAGAAACGCATCGAACAACGCACCGTGCGCAAGAGGGAGGAGGCCTGATGCCCTGGACCCGCGATCAGATGGCGGCCCGCGCCGCGCAGGAACTCGAGGACGACACCTATGTCAATCTCGGCATCGGCATCCCGACGCTGGTGCCCAACCACATCCCCGAGGGCGTGCACGTCACGCTGCAATCCGAGAACGGGATGCTGGGCATGGGCCCGTTTCCGCTGGAGGGTGAGGAGGACCCCGACCTCATCAATGCCGGCAAGCAGACCATCACCGAACTGCCCCACACCGCCTATTTCGACAGCGCCACCTCCTTTGGCATGATCCGCGGCGGCAAGATCGCCATGGCGATCCTCGGCGCGATGGAAGTGGCCGGGAACGGCGATCTGGCCAACTGGATGATCCCCGGCAAGCTGGTCAAGGGCATGGGCGGCGCGATGGACCTCGTCGCCGGCGTGCGCCGGGTGGTGGTGGTCATGGACCACACCAACAAGGCCGGCGAGTCGAAGCTGCTCGGGCAATGCACCCTGCCGCTCACCGGCACCGGGGTGGTCAACCGGATCATCACCAATCTCGGCGTGCTCGACGTGGTCGAGGGGGGCTTGCGTATCGTCGAATGCGCCGACGGTGTGACCGAGGACGAGATCCGCGCCGCCACCGAGGCCGCGATCGTCAACTGAGACCGCCCCAGCACGATGCGGGCCGGGCCGCCGCGCCCGGCCCGATTCATCGATGACGCATGTTCGGGAAGCTCAAAACCGGTGCCGACTTTTGAGCAACATGCTCTATTTCAGCGCCAGATCGAAGGCGCAGGCGTCGGTGACAAGCTCGGGCCGCGTCTTGCACAGGCCCCGCGCCACCTCGAAGGCCGCGAGCACCCGCGGCACGTAGTCGCGCGTCTCTGGCCAGGGCGGCACGCCGCCGTGGTCGCGCAGCGCCCCCTCGCCCGCGTTGTAGCCCGCCAGCGCGAGGATCACGTCGCCGCCGAATTCCTCGATCAGCCAGTCGAGATAGGCCACGCCGCCGCGGATGTTCTGTGCCGGTGCCAACGGGTCGGCCACGTCGAATCGCGCCGCGGTGTCGGGCATGAGCTGCATCAGCCCCTGCGCGCCCTTCGGCGACACCGCCGCCGCGCGCCCGCCCGATTCCACCGCGATCACCGACAGCGCCAGCGCGGGCGAGACGCGGGTGCCTATGGTGGCGCGCAGGATGTCGGCCCCCCGCGCGCGCGCCATTTCCTGCAGCGCCTCCAGCCGCGGCACCGCCAGGGCCACCCCGGCCGGCGGGTTGGCCAGCCGCCGCGATGCCGCCTGCAGCCGCATGGCGACGTCGGCGTCGAGCCCGGCGGGCACATCCTCCCAGAACCAGCCGAGGCGGGGGGCCGGCCCCTGATTCGCATCCGGCCCGGCGCGCGGGGTGTCCTGCGGCGTGATCTGCACCAGCGGGCCGCGCCGCTCGCCGGGTTCGGGGGCCTTTTCGAACTTGGGCGAGAAATCGGGAAAGGGCGGCGGATCGCCCGCGCGCGCCGGACCGGTCAGCGCCGACGCCGCACAACAGCACAGGATTCTGAATATTCCGTTGATCGGCACTGCCCCGCCCCGGATTTTGTTTTCCACATGATGCCAACAATCCGGCCAGATGACCAGAATCGTTGCGCTGAATGAGGGTGAAGTTGCGCGATTTTCGCCAGATTTTGCACGTAAAAGCTGTATTTGGATGGGGGTTAGGATTTTGTTTATCTTTATGTTCAGTATCTTAATGGTCTTTCCTGTAAAATCTGTCAATTCACAGAAATCGCTTCATTGCCGCCCAAATCGCGCCCGAATCCGAGGGCCATATAGCTTCACACCACGACGGCAACGGGCCATAAAAACTGGAGGGCTCACACCGGGGTGGATGTGCAAACTGAGCAACTGATCCTTTGGAGGGACCAAACCATGATGAACTTCTTCAAGACTTTCGCCCGCGACGAAGACGGTGCCGTGACGGTTGACTGGGTCGTTCTGACCGCAGCGATTGTGGGCCTCGGCATCGCGGCCATCGCAACGGTCAAGGGCGGCGTCGACTCGCTGGCCGGTGAAATCGACGGCTCGCTCTCCGCCGGCAAGGTCGAGAAACTGGGCACGATGGGCAGCACCGGCGGCAACTAATACCGTCCGTCCCCCTTGCGGCCTACGGGTCGCAAGGGGCGCTTGTCGCGACATCGCGGGGCCGGGGCCGTCATGGGCCCGGCCCCGCGGGCGTCTTGTAACGGGGTCTGCGTCGGGGCGTACCTGCGGACCGTGCCGCGTCCGCCGCCGACTGTCCCTCATTTCGCCACAATCGCGCGGTATCCACGGAACAAGACGCGGCCCGGGACGCCGAGGCGGACCGGCCATGTGCCGCAGAAACTGGAAAGGATGACGCGATGCGCCTGATCTTCGGACTGGTCCTGCTGGTCGGTATCGGCCTTGCAGGGTTCGCCACCTACATGGCGAAGAGTTACATTGACCAGTATCAGCAGCAACTCGCCGAGGAGCGCAAGCAGCGCGCCCCGGCGTTCGAGACGGTCGATGTCATGGTCGCGGCGCGCGACCTGAAATATGGCGAAAAGCTCGAAAAGGACGCGGTCACTATCGTGAGCTATCCCAAGGCGTCCTTGCCCGAGGGTGTCTTTGCCGAGGAAACCGCCCTGTTCCCCGAGGACGCGCGCGACCCGCGCGAGGTGCTGTTCAGCATGGTCATGGGCGAGGTCATCCTCGACAACAAGGTGACCGAACCGGGCGAGGCCGCGGGCATCTCTTCGCGGCTCGTGGACGGTATGCGCGCGTTCGCCATCGAGGTGGACGCCAAGAGCGGGGTCTCGGGCTTCCTGCGTCCCGGCGACCGGGTCGATGTCTATTGGACCGGCAATGTCGGCCAGGGCAATCTGCGCACCGAGGGCAACTCCTCCGGCAGCGTGACCAAGCTCATCGAGGAGGGCCTGCCGCTCGTCGCCGTTGACCAGAGCGCCGACATGAACCGCGAGGAGGCCCGCATCGCGCGCACCGTGACGGTCGCGGCCACGCCGCAGCAGGTTGCCGCCCTGGCACAGGCGCAATCCACCGGGCGGCTGTCGCTGTCGCTGGTCGGCGCGCTCGACCGGACCACCTCGTCCGTGATCGAGGTCGATCAGTACAGCCTGCTCGGCCTGGAGGCTGCCGAGGCCCCGGAGCCGCCGCAGATGGAAGAGGAGCGCTGCACCGTGCGTGCGCGCCGTGGCTCCGAGGTGATCGTCGCCCCCATCCCCTGCACCAACTGAGGCCGCGGCGGCCCGCGCGCGGCCCTTGCCTGGTGGCCGCCCGGGGGCGGCCCCGTGCGGCGGGGGCGGACGGAAACGGCACGGCGACGAGGAAATGCGGCGCGAATCTCATTGATTCCTTGCAAAATTCGCATTTCTCGCACAGAGTGAGGCAAAACCCGGACGCAAGATCCGAACCAGAGGCGTGATCGGAGAGGCAGGTCACATGAGCATCAGGACCATTCTGCACACGGCCCTCGCGGTCGCGTTGATCGGCGCGATGCCGGGCGCGGACCCTGCGCGGGCCGAAACGGTGCGCGTCGTGCGCGGTGACGCGGCCAGCCATATCAATGTGGCAATGAACCGCGCGGTCGTGGTCGAGAGCGACATCTCCTTTGCCGAGCTGAGCATCGCCAACCCTGCCATTGCCGATTTCTCGACCCTTTCGGACCGCACGATATATGTGCTCGGCAAGGCCCCCGGGCGCACCACGCTGACACTGTTCGACGACGCCGGGCGGCTCATCACCAATATCGACGTTCATGTCGGCACCGATATCGCCGAATTCAAGGAGCGCCTGCGCCAGATCCTGCCGGGCGAGGAGATCGACGTGCGCTCGGCCAATGACGGCATCGTGCTGTCGGGCACGGTATCGAGTGCGACGCGCCTGAAACGCGCGCTCGACCTTGCCGAGCGTTATGCGCCCGAGCGTGTATCGAACCTGATGTCCGTCTCAGGCAAGCAGCAGGTGATGCTCAAGGTCCGCTTCGCCGAGATGCAGCGCAGCGTGTCCAAGGCGCTGTCGGCCTCGCTCTCGCTGGATGCGCTCTCCAATCGCAACGGCGGCAACCTGCAGCAATTCGGCTTCGCCGGCGCGAATCTCGGCACCGGTGGTCCGGTCGGAACCGGCCGCGGACCGGTGACCGTCAACCCCGGCGTCGCCGGCGCCGAGCCCGCCGCGGGCACCGCCTTCATCGGTTTCGACATCGGCTCGACCGAGCTTGGCATCCTGCTCGAGGCGCTGGAGACCAAGGGGGCCGTGCGCACCCTGGCAGAGCCCAACCTCACCTCGCTCTCGGGACAGGAGGCGAGCTTTCTCGCCGGCGGCGAATTTCCCATCCCGGTGGCACAGGAACAGGGCACCATCACCGTCGACTTCAAGAAATTCGGGGTGGAGCTGAAGTTCATTCCCCGCGTGCTCGACGACGGCGTGATCAACCTCGAGATGGCCGCCGCGGTGTCGTCCATCGACGACAGCCAGCAGATCGACACCGGCGTGATCTCGCTGCCCGCCTTCCGGCGGCGCGAGACCTCGACCACGGTGTCGATGCGCGACGGCGAGAGCTTTGCCATCGCCGGGCTGTTGCAGGACGATTTCCGCGACAACACCGCGCAGGTGCCGTGGCTCGGCGACGTGCCGGTGCTGGGGGCGCTGTTTCGCAGCGCCGATTACGCGCGCGCGCAGAGCGAGCTTGTCATCATCGTCTCGGCGCATCTGGTATCGCCCACCCGCGGCGAGGCGCTGGCGCTGCCCACCGACCGGGTGCGCCTGCCGTCCGAGAGCGATCTGTTTCTGGGCGGGCGCGTGATGCGCGGCGCGCCGCAATCCGGTGCCGTGGGCGAGGTTGCACGGCAGGATTTCGACGGGTCCTACGGCTACGTGATGGAATGACAGGGGGCAGGGCGATGAAACGGTATCTGGCGGTGTCCGGTCTTTTCCTCGCGGTGGCCTGCGCGCCGCCGGACGGCGAGCTGGCGCGCTCATATTCCGGCGCGGCGGGGTCGATCGTCGACAGCGGAAGCTTCGGCGCGGCGGCGATGAACAACCATCTGGTGATGACCGGCCAGCGCAGCCATGTCATCGACCTTGCCAAGCGCTTTGCCGGCGAGGTTGACAGCACCGTGACCTTTGCCTTCGATTCCGCCGTGCTCGACGCCGCCGCGCGTGACACGCTGCGTCGGCAGGCGCACTGGATCCGCCAGTTCCCCGAGGTGCGCTTCCGCGTCTACGGCCATACCGACGCGGTCGGGCCGTCGCCCTACAACAAGGCGCTCGGGCTGCGCCGCGCGCAGGCGGTCGTCGGCTACCTCGTCGGCCAGGGAATCGGCCGCGACCGGCTGGAGGCGCTGGCCTCGTTCGGCGAGACCCGGCCTCTCATCGTCACCCAGGGCCGCGAGCGCCGCAACCGCCGCACCGTGACCGAGGTGTCGGGCTTCGTCGCCTCGCATCCGATAGTGATGGACGGCAAGTATGCCGAGGTGGTGTACCGCGAATATGTCGAAAGCGCGACCTCGGGCTCCTCTGTCTCGCTCGAAGCCCAGACCGCGGGCGGCGGCGGGGGCGGATAACCGCGCCCGTCCGCGCCCCTTTCGCGCCATCGCGGCCCGCCTCCGGCGGGCCTTTTTTCCGGGTTCGCGGCTTCCTAGAATTACGATCTTTTGGCCAAAATGTCGCCCATATTGGGGGCCACATTTATACCATCGAGCAATGCCCCGCGCCCCCGACGCGACCACTCCGCCGCCTTTGCGGCGCGCGGTCCGATGCGTCGGGTGCCATGGGCCCGACCGGCAAGAATGGTGAGTTTCAAGATGACGCAGTCCGATACCACACCGATCCGCGCCTGCACCATCAGCAGGGATGTGCAGAATTTCGACCTGCTCATCGAGGATATGGAGGCTGCCCTCGGCGAGGCATGGGGGGACCTGGGATTTTCCGAGGCGCTGGCGTTTCTCGGCCAGCCCGAGGCCGCGACCCTCGAATTCGTCGCGCTGGCAATGGACGAGCATGACGAGGACGACCTGCCGCTGCTGAACGAGATCATCACCGTCGCCGCGCAACGCGGGATCAAGAGCATGCTCATCGCCGAGGATGTCAGCCCCGCCGCCCTGCACCAGCTTCTGCGCAACGGTGCCGACGAGTTCGTGCCCTACCCGCTGCCAGAGCGCGAGTTGCAGGCCGCCATCGAGCGCCTGCGCGACCCCGTGCCATCCGCCGCCGAAGCAACCAAGCGCCTTCCCGAGGCCAGCAGCGAGGGCGGCGTGATCTTCGCCGTGCAGGGCCTGGCCGGAGGCACCGGGGCAACCACCCTCGCCGTCAACCTCGCCTGGGAGCTGGCCAATGCGGAAACCGCCAGACCGCCGCAGGTCTGCCTGCTGGATCTCAGTCTGCAATTCGGTTCGGTCGCCACCTTCCTCGACCTGCCGCGTCGCGACGCGGTGTTCGAGATGTGGTCCGAGACCGAGCGTCTCGACGAGGACGTGTTCCGCCAGGCGCTCGTGACCTTCGAGGATCGCCTGCGGGTGCTGACCGCACCCACCGATATCCTGCCGCTCGACATTATCGGGTCCGACGACGTGTCCCGCGTGCTCGATCTCGCGCGGCACCATTTCGACTACGTGATCGTCGATATGCCCACCACGCTGGTGCAATGGACCGAGACGGTGCTCAACCAGTGCCAGATATATTTTGCCACGCTCGAGCTCGACATGCGCTCGGCGCAGAACACGCTGCGCATCAAACGCGCCCTGCAGGCCGAGGATCTGCCGCTTGAAAAGCTGCGCTACTGCCTCAACCGGGCACCGAAATTCACCGATATCGGGGCGCGCTCCCGTGTCAGGCGGCTGGCCGAGAGCCTCGAGATCGCGCTGGAGCTCCAGCTTCCCGATGGCGGGCGGGCAGTGTCGCAAAGCGCCGATCACGGGCTGCCGCTCGCCTCCACCGCGGCCAAGAATCCGCTGCGCCGCGAGATCGCCAAGCTCGCCCGTTCGCTGCACGAGATTGGCCGCGACGAGGCCGAGGCCGCCTGACAAAAGGACGCTGAGGGATGTTTTCACGCTACAGGAAGTCCGGGGGCACCGCCCCCAAGGGCGGGGGTTCGGTGGTCGCGCCCGATCACGCCGTCAAGGTCACCAGCCTGCGCAGGCCGCCGCAGAAGGCCCCGGCCGCGGCCGCGCCCGAGGACAAGGAGCGCAAGCGCAAGGAGCGGCTCGGCGAGATCAAGATCGAGCTTCACCGCGCGTTGCTCGACAATCTCAACCTCGGCGCGCTCGACTCCGCCAGCGAGTCCGACCTGCGCGCCGAAATTCAGTCGATTTCCTCGGAAATCCTCCAGGACAAGGGGATCGTGCTCAACCGCGAGGACCGCACGCGCCTCACGCAGGAGCTTTACGACGAGGTCAAGGGGCTGGGCCCGCTCGAGACGCTGCTCAAGGATGACACGATCAGCGACATCCTCGTCAACGGCCCGCACCAGATATTCATCGAGCGCGAGGGTCGGCTCGTGGTGAGCGACGTCACCTTCAAGGATGAAAAGCACCTTCTGCGCATCATCGACAAGATCGTGAGCGCCGTGGGCCGCCGGGTGGACGAGTCGAACCCGTATGTCGACGCCCGCCTTGCCGACGGCTCGCGCTTCAACGCGATGGTGCCGCCGATTGCAGTCGATGGCAGCCTCGTCTCGATCCGCAAGTTCAAGAAGGACAAGCTTGGTATCGACGACCTCGTGCGCTTCGGTGCCTTTTCCGAGGAGATGGCCGCCTATCTGCAGGCCGCCGTCGCCTGTCGGCTCAACATCATCGTCTCGGGCGGTACCGGCTCGGGCAAGACTACCACGCTCAACGCGCTGTCGTCCTTCATCGACAATGCCGAGCGTATCCTCACCGTCGAGGACACCGCCGAGTTGCAGCTTCAGCAGGCCCATGTCGGCCGGATGGAGACGCGCCCCCCCAATGTCGAGGGCCGCGGCGAGGTCACCGCGCGCGACTGCATCAAGAACGCGCTCCGGATGCGTCCCGACCGCATCATCGTCGGCGAGACCCGCGGCGAGGAGGTGATCGACATGCTGCAGGCCATGAACACCGGTCATGACGGCTCGATGACCACGATCCACGCCAACAACGCGCGCGACGCGTTCAGCCGGCTGGAGAACATGGTCGCGATGGCCGGCATCGAGATGCCGCTCAAGGCCGTGCGCAACCAGATCGCAAGCGCCGTCAACGTGATCGTTCAGGCCAACCGCCTTCAGGACGGCTCGCGCCGGATGACCTCGATCACCGAGGTGACGGGGATGGAGGGCGACGTGATCTCTATGCAGGAGATATTCCGCTTCCAGCGCGTGGGCATCTCGCCCGATAACAAGATCATGGGCCATTTCACCGGCACCGGCGTGCGCTCGCATTTCACCGAACGCTTCCGCTTGTGGGGTTACGATCTGCCGTTCTCGATCTACGAACCCATCGCCGCGGAGTGAGAGCATGACCATAGGTCCGGAACCGATCATCTACGGCCTCGTCTTCATCGGCGTGCTGGTGCTCGTCGAGGGACTCTACCTCACCGTTTTCGGGCGCTCCATCAGTCTCAACAAGCGGGTGAACCGCCGGCTCGAGATGCTCGAGAAGCACGGCAGCCGCGTGGAGGTGATGGAGACCTTGCGCAAGGAGATGCAGCAGCATCTCAAGGCGCGACGCGTGCCGCTCTACTCGATCCTGTCGGTCAAGGCGCAGAAGGCGGCGATCGCCTTCACGCCGCAACAGATCGTGATGATCATGGCGGTCACCGCCGTGCTCGCCTTTCTCGGGCTGACCACCGGCACCGCCACGACGCTGCCGGTGCGGGTGCTGGTTTCGGTGGCGATGGGCGTGGGCGGCGTCTATCTGTGGATTTCCATGAAGGCGTCCAAGCGGATGCGCATGCTCGAGGAACAGCTCCCCGACGCGATCGAGCTGATGGTGCGCAGCCTGCGTGTGGGGCACCCGTTCTCCGCTGCCATCGGCATCGTCGCCAACGAGGTGTCCGACCCGCTGGCCACCGAGTTCGGCGTGATCGCCGACGAGGCCACCTACGGGCGCGACATCGGCGAGGCGCTCAAGGACATGGCCGAACGGCTCGAGATGCAGGATCTGCGCTTTCTTGCCGTGGCGGTGACCATCCAGCAGCAGGCCGGCGGCAACCTTGCCGAGATCCTCGACGGTCTTGCCAAGGTGATCCGCGCGCGTTTTCGCCTGTTCCGCCGCGTCAAGGCAATCACCTCCGAGGCGCAATGGTCGGGCAAGTTCCTGTCTGCCTTTCCGCTGCTCGCCCTCGCCGGCATCCAGGTGCTGAAGCCGGATTACTACGACGAGGCGATGGCGCACCCGTGGTTCATCCCGGCGGCGCTGATCGTGGGCGTGTTCCTCGTGCTCAACATCATCGTCATGCGCGCCCTCGTCAACATCAAGGTCTGAAAGGTCTTACATGTCCCCGCCCCCCGCCATCCTCTCGCTCCTGACCGACAGCCTCGGCCCGTTCGGTCCGGTGATCGTGCTGGGCGGCTTTGGCGTGCTGCTGATGCTGGGCACGATCGGCGTCATGCTCCAGCAAAAGCCCGACCCGCTCGACAAGCTCAAGCAATACCAGCTCGACCAGAGCGCCGCCGCCCCCCGCAAGAACACGCTGCGCGCGAAGGGCCAGAACAAGAAGCTCGACAAATACGCCACCTTTCTCGAGCCGCAGGACAAGAAGGAACTCTCCGAAATCCGCCTCAAGCTCATGCAGGCGGGCTATCGGCAGCGCGACGCGGTGCGCTATTTCCATGCCGCGCAGCTCGGGCTGGCGCTGGGGTTCATGGCGCTTGGCATCCTCTATGTCCTGCTGTTCAAGGCCGAGGGCGAAGCCGACATGAAGATGTCGGCGCTCTACGTCCTCGGCCCCGGGCTCGTCGGGTACATGATGCCGAAATACTGGGTCACCAAGCGCCAGCAAAAGCGCCAGGAGGAAATCCAGGACGGCTTTCCCGACAGCCTCGACATGATGCTCGTCTGCGTCGAGGCCGGGCAGTCGATGGATCAGGCGATCATCCGCGTGGCCCGCGAAATCCGCGCCTCCTACCCGGCGCTGGCCGAGGAATACGAGATCGTCGCCCTGCAGATGAAGGCCGGGCGCGACAAACCATCGGTCCTCAACGAGATGGGCGAGCGCTGCGGCGTGCAGGACATTTCCAGCTTCGTCACCACGCTGATCCAGTCGCAGACCTTCGGCACCCCGGTGGGTGACGCGCTGCGCGTCTACGCGGGCGAGATGCGCGACAAGCGCGTGATGCGCGCCGAGGAAAAGGCCAACAAGCTGCCCACACAGATGACACTGGTCACGATGATGCTTACAGTGCCGCCATTGTTGATCATCCTGGTCGGGCCGTCCGTGCTCGGCATCATGGATCTCATGGCGATGTCCAACTAGCGGCAGGGCAAAATGACGGCACGACTGGCGGGTGTTCTCCTGATGACTGCGGCACTCGCGGGCTGTCTTGGCGCGGGGCGGCCGGAGGGGCATTCCGGCCCCGGTGCCGACACCGGCAAGCAATCCGAGGCCGACCCGCTTCTTGTCGGGCACCGGCTGATGGACGCGGGAGAATTCGATCTCGCGCACCGCGCCTACACCCGTGCCGGGGCGGCGCAGGGGCTGACCACCGACGTGCTCGCGGGACTGGGCAGCGCCAATCTGGCGATGGGCCGGCTCGGCACCGCCGAGCGGCTGCTGCGCCGTGCCATCGAGGGTGACGAGGCCACCCCGGAGATGTGGAACAATCTCGGCGTGGTGCTGGTGGAGAAGGGCGAATACCAGGAGGCAGAGCAGATGCTGCGCCGCGCCTACGCGCTGGACAATGGCGCGAGCGACACGATTCGCGACAACCTGCGTTTGGCTCTCGCAAAAACGCGGGATTCCGGCTATGATGCCGAAACGGAGAAGGACTACAAAGTGGTGCGGCGCGGTGGTGGCAAGTACCTCCTGCGCAAGACACCCTGACGAGGCCGAGGCAGTAAAAGGACGCAAGAATGCGCCATTCCATCCGGATCATCCTGTGTGCGGCAGGCATCATGGGCCTGTCCGCCTGCGAGCCGACCCCGGGAGAGGAGGTCGATCGCGCGTTGCAGGACATCAATGTGATCGACGAGTCGAACCTCAACGAGGTGATGTTGCAGTCGTCGGACCCCGCCGAGGCGGTTGCCTATTTCCAGCGCGCCACCGCCAATGACCCCGGCCGGATCGACCTCATGCGCGGGCTGGCCAAGTCGCTGGTGCGCACGGGCCGCATCACCGAGGCGGTCGCGGCCTGGGAGGCGGTCGCCGACCACGCCGACGCCACCGATGCCGACCGCGTGGCGCTGGCTGAGGCGCTGATCCGTAACAACCAGTGGGACCGCGCGGGCGCGGTGCTCGACGCGACCCCGCCCACGTTCGAGACCTATGACCGCTACCGGCTCGAGGCGATGGTCGCCGACAGCGAGGAGGACTGGGACAAGGCCGACAGCTTCTACGAGACCGCCGTCGGCCTGACCACGAAACCGGCCGCGGTGATGAACAACTGGGGGTACTCCAAGCTCTCGCGCGGCAACCCCGAGGGGGCCGAGCGCCTGTTCGCCGACGCGGTGCGACAGGACCCGGGGATGTTCACCGCCAAGAACAACCTCGTGATGGCGCGCGGCGCGCAGGGCAATTATTCCATGCCGGTGCTGCCCGCGACGCAGGCGGAACGCGCACAGCTTCTCTACACGCTGGGCCTCGCTGCGGTGAAACAGGGCGATGTCGCCATCGGGCGCGGCCTGCTGCAAGAGGCGGTGGAGACCCACCCGCAGCATTTCGACGCGGCCGTGCGCAGCCTGCGCGCGCTCGAGAGCGGTGCGGGCTGAGGCCGCGCCATGGGCCTCGAGACACCGGCCACGGCGGCGCTCTGGCTGCTGATCTTTGCCAGCCCCGTCTGCCTGTGGGTGGCCTGGAGCGACCTGCGCACCATGAAAATTCCCAACAAGGCCGTGGTGGCGCTCGTTTGCGTCTACCTCGTGGTGGGGCTGGCGGTGCTGCCGCCGCCCGACTATCTCTGGCGGCTGAGCCATCTTGCGATCCTGCTGGTCATCGGAATCGGGGCCAATGCCGCCGGGCTGATGGGCGCGGGAGATGCCAAGTTCATCGCAGCCGCCGGGCCGTTCGTGGCCCTGGGCGACGCCTCTGTGGTCATGCTCATCCTCGCGGGCATGCTGCTGGCGGCCTATCCCACCCACCGTCTCGCGCGGATGAGCCCGCTGCGCCGCCTCGCCCCCGACTGGGAGAGCTGGCATTCCGGGCGCCGCTTTCCGATGGGGTTCGCGCTCGGGCCGGCGCTGGCGCTGTACCTCGGGCTTGCCGCGACCTACGGAGCCTGAGCGCGCCGCCCCAGGACCGCCCGGCACAGGCCACAATTTGTGCAAACTCGGCCGCCATGATGCTCTCGGAAAACGGGTATCGACGGCAGGTCAGCACCATGAACATGCAAGCCACGACCGGGGTGCAGCCCCCGCCGCCGCCAAGCCGCATCGAGGAGATGCGGCTGCCGGTGGTAATGATGCGGGATATCATGCTCAAGACGATGTTCCGCAAGAATCTCGATCTGGTCAGCGACATCGCCGACGCCATCTGCCTGCCCCGCGCCGTTACCCAGGAACTTATCGACCTTGCTCGCCAGCAGCGGCTGCTGGAGGCCACCGGCACGCTCCACGCAAACTCGGGCGGCGAAATGGGCTTTCAACTGACCGACGCGGGCAAGACCCGCGCGCTCGATGCGCTCAGCCAGTCGGAGTATTTCGGCCCCATGCCGGTGCCGCTCGACGTCTATGCAGAGCAGGTCAAACGCCAGTCGATCCGCGACCTCCGGATCACCCGCGACCAGCTCACCGGCGCGATGGGCCACCTCGTGCTGCCCCCGGCGCTGCTGGACCATCTCGGCCCGGCGGTGAGCGCGGGACGCTCGATCCTGATGTACGGCCCGCCGGGCAACGGCAAGTCCTCGATCTCCAACGGTATCCGCGACGCGATGGGCGACAAGATCTACATCCCCCGCGCCATCGAATACGCGGGCCAGGTCATCACCGTCTACGACCCGATCGTGCATTCCGCCGCCGAGACCGAGGCCGACGATCCGGGCAGCCTGCGCCGCCGCCGCACCTTCGATACCCGCTATGTCCGTTGCGAGCGGCCCACCGTCATCACCGGCGGCGAGTTGTCGCTCGACATGCTCGATCTCGTCTACAACCCGGTGGCGCGTACCTACCAGGCACCGCTGCAACTCAAATCGACGGGGGGCATCTTCATCGTCGACGACCTCGGGCGTCAAAAGGAGCCGCCGCAAAGCCTCGTCAACCGCTGGATCGTGCCGCTGGAGGAGTCCAAGGACATCCTCGCCCTGCAATCGGGCGAGAAATTCGAGGTGCCGTTCGACACGCTGGTGATCTTCTCCACCAACTTCCACCCCAACGAGATCTTCGACAGGGCGGCGCTTCGGCGCATCTTCTTCAAGATCAAGATCGACGGCCCGAGCCAGGCCGACTTCCTCAAGATCTTCGCGATGGTCGCCAAGAAGAAGGGCATGCCGCTGGACGAGGCGGCGCTGATCCACCTGATCAAGGAAAAATACCCCACGATTGACAACGTCTACGCCAACTATCAGCCGGTCTTCCTGATCGATCAGATGATCGCGATCTGCGAATTCGAGAACATCCCCTACCAGATGTCCGCCGACCTGATCGACCGCGCATGGGCCAACATGTTCGTGCGCGAGGAGGAAGTCCGGCGCTGACAGCGGCGGCGGGCCGGCAAGGCGCGCATCCCGTTCATCCGAAAACCGGGCTGCGCCTGTCAGGCCGCGTAATCCGAGCCTTCCGCGTCGAGGATGGCCTTGAGCTCACTCAGATGCCGCTCGGCCTGCCCGGGATACGCTTCGAGCTCGCGTGCAGTCTTTTCCGCCACCGCGTCCGACAGCACGCGCAATTGCCGTCCGCTCTGAAGCGCGCGGATATAGGTCTCGGCGGCGCGCTCGAAATAATAGAGCCGGTTGAAGGTCTCGGCCACGGTGTCGCCGATCACCATGACCCCGTGATTGCCCATCACCAGCACCTTGTGGCGCGGGTCGCGCAGGAGCCGCGCGCAGCGCGCGCCCTCGTCCTCGAAGGCCAGCCCGCCATAGGCCTCGTCCACGGCGTGGCGGTTGTAGAAGGTGGCACAGTTCTGGTCGATCGGGGGCAGGCGGCTGTCCTCGAGACAGGCGAGCACGGTGGCGTGGATCGAATGCACATGCATGGCGCAGCGCGCGTGGCCGCAATGCCGGTGCAGCCCGCCATGCAGGCCCCAGGCCGTCGGATCGGGCGCGCCCGGCCGGTCCATGGTGTCGGGGTCGGTCGCGTCCACCTCGATCAGGTCGCTGGCGCGGATGCGGGCGAAATGCACCTGGTTGGGGTTCATCAGAAAGCGCGTGCCCTCGTCATCGATGGCGAGGCTGAAATGGTTGGCCACCGCCTCGTGCATATTGAGCCGCGCGGTCCAGCGGAACGCGGCGGCGAGGTCAACGCGCGCCTGCCAGTGCTCCATGTTGGGGTGCAGGTCGGTCACGTTCATATCGCTTTCCTTTCATCATCGGTCAGGGGGCGCGAGGCCGCCCAGGCATAGCCGTTCGCGCACAGGATGCAGGTCTCGCGCAGGCCGTGCGGCTTGTTGGCGGGGGCCTGCAGGACGTGCCCGCCCGCCTCCTCCGCACGCGCGGCGGCAAGGTCCGGATCGCTGTCAAACAGGTGCAGCGTCGCCCCTGCGCCGCGCGGCGGGCTCTCGGGAACGAGGCCCAGCAGCGGATGCGCGCCATAGGTGTGATCGGCGTGAAGCTGCATCAGGTGGCCGTGATACGCCATGATCGCGAAATCGTCGCTCACCCGGTGCGGCACCATGCCGAACACATGGGCGAGGAACGCCGCCTCGGCGGGCACATCCCGTACCAGGATGTTGAGGCCGAGGCCCCGCAGGCTGGCCCCGAACTCCTCCGGGCTGACGGTCTCCAAATCCATGCGCGGGCTCCTCTCCGGGTGCAGCTTGATCGCGGCCCGGCCCCGTGTCAACGTGGCCCGCAACCCCCGTGACAGGACATGCCCATGCCCGCCGCTGACCACCCCGACACGCCGCTCCTGCCCCCCGATCTGCCGGGGCCCGAGGCGTTCACCTGCGCCCGCGCGGCGGTGGCGCGGCTGTGCCTGCTCTACGACCGCGGCACGCGGTTTCTGTGCGACGCCTTCGCCGAGGCGATCGCGGGCCGCATCCCACCGCGGCGCGTCCGCGCGCTCTACCCCGAGATCGTGCTGACCACGACCACTTACGCCGCCATCGACAGCCGGCTGAGCTTTGGCCATGTGTCCTATCCCGGCACCTATGCCGCCACCATCACCCGGCCCGACCTGTTTCGCGCCTATCTCGAACAGCAGATCGGCCTGCTTCTGGACAATCACGGCGTGCCGGTCACCATCGGGCTGTCGGACACGCCGATACCGGTGCATTTCGCCGTGGCGGGCGAGGCGGCGCTCGGCGTGCCACAGGAAGGGGCGGCGGCGTTTACCCTGCGCGACGTGTTCGATGTGCCGGATCTCGCCAGCACCAATGACGACATCGTCAACGGCACCTCGCAGCCGGGGCCCTGCGGCACGCGCCCGCTCGCGCCCTTTACCGCGCAGCGGGTGGATTACTCGCTGGCGCGGCTGGCGCATTACACCGCCACCGATCCGGCGCATTTCCAGAATTACGTGCTGTTCACCAACTACCAGTTCTACGTCGCCGAGTTCGAGGCCTTCGCGCGGCAGGCGCTGGGCACGCCCGGGAGCGGCTATACCGCCTTCGTGGCCCCCGGCAACGCGGCGATCACCGCCTCCGATGCGGCGCTGCGCGCGCCGGGCCAGTTGCCGCAGATGCCGGCCTATCACCTCAAGCGCGCCGATGGCGCCGGGATCACGCTGGTCAATATCGGCGTGGGTCCGTCCAACGCCAAGACGGCGACCGACCATATCGCCGTGTTGCGCCCCCATGCCTGGGTGATGGTGGGCCATTGCGCGGGGCTGCGCAATTCGCAGAGCCTGGGTGATTTCGTGCTGGCGCACGCCTACCTGCGCGAGGATCGCGTGCTCGACGCCGACCTGCCCGCCTGGGTGCCGATCCCGGCGCTGGCGGAAATCCAGATCGCGCTGCAAGAGGCCGTGGCCGAAGAGACGCAGCTCGACGGGTTCGATCTCAAGCGGGTGATGCGCACCGGCACCGTGGCGAGCGTCGACAACCGAAACTGGGAGCTGCGCGAGCACGCGGGCCCGGTGCAGCGCCTGTCGCAGTCGCGCGCCATCGCGCTCGACATGGAGAGCGCCACCATCGCCGCCAACGGATTCCGCTTCCGGGTGCCCTATGGCACGCTGCTTTGCGTGTCCGACAAGCCGCTGCAGGGCGAGCTGAAGCTGCCCGGCATGGCTTCGGATTTCTACAAATCCCAGGTTTCGCGCCACCTGATGATCGGGATTCGCGCCATGGAATCGCTGCGTCGAATGCCGCTCGAACGCATCCACAGCCGCAAATTGCGGTCTTTCGAGGAGACAGCGTTCCTCTGAGTGGGCGAAAATTGGCACAAAATGCGGCAAAAGCCCTTGCATATGGCCCCTAGTCGTTGTGTTCGACCACATCATGACGTTTAATCGCGCCACCAAGGGCCCATAGACGGGCAGTGATACGAAGGAGACCGAATAATGGCGAAGCCGATGACCAAGACCCAACTCGTGGCCGCTCTGGCCGAGGAGATGGGCAGCGACAAGAAATCCGCCGGGGCCGCGCTCGACGCGGTGGTGAATGTCATCACCCGCGAAGTGTCGAACGGCGGTGCCGTGCCGCTGCCGGGCGTGGGCAAGATCTACTGCCGCGAGCGCCCCGAGCGCATGGTGCGCAACCCGGCCACCGGCGAGCAGATGCACAAGGCGGCCGACCGTCAGGTCAAGATGACCTTTGCCAAGGCGCTCAAGGACAGCGTCAACGGCTGATTTTTCCGGGCCGCCCGGGATGCCGGGCGGCCCCCTCGGTCCGGGGCGGCAATTCTGTCCTTGCCCTCCGCGACCGCCTCCCTTATAGAGCGGCAATCCGCGCCCCCGGCCCTGTCCGGGGATTCGCGCGTGATCAAATCCATCCACCGGGTTTCGGGTGACCCTGAGGCACTTGCCAGGGGCTCGCCGGTGTTTTGAAAAGGAAGAGATGGCGATGAAGGCCAGCGATCTGCGTGACAAGACCCCGGACGAGCTCCGGGAAGAGCTTGTCCGGCTCAAGAAAGAACAGTTCAACCTGCGGTTCCAGTCGGCCACCGGCCAGCTCGAGAACCCCGCGCAGATGCGCCGCGCCCGCCGCGACGCCGCGCGTGTCAAGACGATCCTCAACGAAAAGGCCCGCGGCGCGGCCGCCGAGCAGGGAGCCTGAGACCATGCCCAAGAGAATCCTGCAAGGCACCGTCACCTCGGACGCCAACGCCCAGACCGTGACCGTCTCGGTCGAGCGCCGGTTCAAGCACCCGGTCCTGCAAAAGACCATCCGCAAGTCCAAGAAGTACCGGGCGCATGACGAGAACAACACCTTCAAGAAAGGTGACGCGGTGCGCATCATCGAGTGCGCGCCGAAATCCAAGTCGAAACGCTGGGAGGTGCTGGAGGCCTGAACCTTCGCACCATCCGGTTTGATCGAAACCCTGGGGGAAAGAGCGAGAACAGCCCCCACAGGTCGGGAGAAACCACATGATCCAGATGCAGACCAATCTGGATGTCGCTGACAACTCCGGCGCACGCCGGGTGCAGTGCATCAAGGTCCTGGGCGGGTCCAAGCGCAAATATGCGTCCGTTGGCGACATCATCGTCGTCTCGGTAAAGGAGGCCATCCCCCGCGGCCGCGTGAAGAAGGGCGACGTGCGCAAGGCCGTCGTCGTGCGCACCGCCAAGGAGGTCCGTCGCGATGACGGCACCGCCATCCGCTTTGACCGCAACGCCGCGGTGATCCTCAACAATTCGGGCGAGCCCATCGGCACCCGTATCTTCGGGCCGGTCGTCCGCGAACTGCGCTCCAAGAGCTTCATGAAGATCATCTCGCTCGCCCCGGAGGTGCTGTAAGATGGCCGCGAAACTGAAAAAGGGCGACAAGGTCGTCGTGCTCGCCGGCAAGGACAAGGGCCAGACAGGCACCATCCTCAGCGTCGATCCCAAGGCCGGCCGCGCCGTGGTCGAAGGCGTGAACATGGCGATCCGCCACACCCGCCAGAGCCAGCAGTCGCAGGGCGGCCGCATCCCGCAGCCGATGCCCATCGACCTCTCGAACCTCGCCATGACCGACAAGAACGGCAAGGCCACGCGCGTCGGCTTCCGCACCGAGGGTGACAGGAAGGTGCGCTATGCCAAGACCACGGGGGACGCGATCGATGCTTGATACGGCAACCTATATCCCGCGCCTGCGCACGCAGTTCCGCGACGTGATCAAGCCCGCTCTGAAGGAAGAGTTCGGCTACACCAACGACATGATGATCCCGCGGCTCGACAAGATCGTGCTCAACATCGGCTGCGGTGCCGAGGCGGTGAGGGACTCCAAGAAGGCCAAATCGGCGCAGGAAGACCTGAGCGCGATCGCAGGCCAGAAGGCGGTCACCACCAAGGCGCGCAATTCCATTGCTGGCTTCCGTCTGCGCGAGGGGATGCCGATCGGTGCCAAGGTCACGCTGCGCGGCGACCGGATGTATGACTTCCTCGACCGGCTCATCACCGTGGCCATGCCCCGCATCCGCGACTTCCGCGGCGTCCCGGGCAAGTCCTTTGACGGGCAGGGCAATTATGCCATGGGCATCAAGGAACACATCGTCTTTCCCGAAATCAACTTCGACAAGGTCGACGAAGTCTGGGGGCTGGACATCATCATCACAACCACGGCGAAGACCGACGCTGAAGCCAGGGCGCTGTTGAAGCATTTCAACATGCCCTTCAACAGCTGAGCCGGGGGAGGATCAAGACATGGCCAAGAAAGCAATGATCGAGCGCGAGAAGAAGCGCCAGAAGCTGGTGGATCGCTACGCCGGAAAGCGGGCTGCGCTCAAGGCGATCATCAAGGACGAATCGAAGTCGATGGAAGAGCGTTTCCGCGCCTCCCTCAAGCTCGCGCAACTGCCGCGCAACAGTTCGGCCACGCGCCTGCACAACCGCTGTCAGCTCACCGGGCGTCCGCACGCCTATTATCGCAAGCTGAAGATCAGCCGGATCGCCCTGCGCGACCTGGGCTCCGCCGGGCAGTTGCCCGGCGTGGTGAAATCGAGCTGGTAAGGAGGCCCGTGTGATGAACGATCCTGTCGGCGATATGCTCACCCGTATCCGCAACGCGCAGATGCGCGGCAAGTCCACGGTCCGCACCCCCGCCTCGAAGATGCGCGTGCGCGTGCTCGACGTGCTGGCGTCCGAGGGCTATATCCGCGGTTACGAATCCGCGACCGGCCCCACCGGGCACCCGGAGCTGGAAATCAGCCTCAAGTATTACGAGGGCACCCCGGTCATCCACGAGATGAAGCGGGTTTCCAAGCCGGGCCGCCGCGTCTACCTGGGCGTGAAGGACATCCCGCAGGTCCGTCAGGGCCTCGGCGTGTCGATTGTCTCCACCCCCAAGGGTGTGATGTCGGATGCAGCCGCGCGCGCCGCCAATGTCGGTGGCGAAGTGCTCTGCACGGTATTTTGAGGGAGGCCCGGACATGTCTCGTATCGGCAAGCAACCCGTGGCCCTGCCCGATGGCGTCACTGCCACGCTCTCGGGTCAGACCATCGAAATCAAGGGTCCCAAGGACGCCAAGACCTTCACCGCGACCGACGATGTGACCATCACAATCGAGGATGGCACCATCACCGTCACGCCGCGCGGCAAGTCCAAGCGCGCACGTCAGCAATGGGGCATGACCCGCACGGTCATCGCCAACATGGTGCACGGAGCCAAGGATAATTTCCGCCGCGAGCTGGAAATCCGCGGCGTCGGCTACCGGGCGGCGGTGCAGGGCAACGTGCTCAGGCTCAACCTCGGCTACAGCCATGACGTGGATTTCCCGATCCCGGACGGCGTGACGATCACGGCCCCCAAGCAGACCGAACTGGTGGTCGAGGGCACCGACAAGCAGCTCGTCGGCGAGGTCGCGGCCAATATCCGCGACTGGCGGCGTCCCGAGCCCTACAAGGGCAAGGGCATCCGCTACAAGGGCGAGTATATCTTCCAGAAGGAAGGCAAGAAGAAGTAAGGAACGCGACAGATGGCAAACAGCAAGAGAAAACTGTTCCTCAAACGCCGCCTGCGCGTTCGGAGCAAACTTCGCAAGGTGAACGCGGGGCGCGTGCGTCTCTCGGTCCACCGCTCGAACAAGAATATCAGCGTGCAGCTCATCGACGATGTGCAGGGCGTGACGCTGGCGGCGGCCTCGACCCTGGAAAAGGATCTGGGCTTTGTCGGCAAGTGCACCGTCGAGGCGGCGGCCAGGGTCGGAGAGACGGTCGCCGAACGGGCGAAGAAGGCCGGGGTGACCGAAGCCTATTTCGACCGCGGCGGCTTCATCTATCATGGCCGCGTCAAGGCGCTGGCCGATGCCGCGCGCGACGCCGGGCTGAAGATCTGAGGAGACGAGAGACATGGCAAGAGATGACAAACGCCGCGACCGTCGCGACCGCGACGAGACCCCGGAATTCGCCGACCGTCTCGTCGCGATCAACCGCGTCAGCAAGACGGTGAAGGGCGGCAAGCGCTTCGGCTTCGCCGCGCTCGTCGTCGTCGGTGACCAGAAGGGGCGCGTCGGCTTCGGCAAGGGCAAGGCCAAGGAGGTCCCCGAGGCCATCCGCAAGGCCACCGAGGCCGCCAAGCGCGGCATGATGCGCGTGCCGCTGCGCGAGGGCCGCACACTGCACCACGATATCGAGGGGCGGCACGGCGCCGGCAAGGTGGTGATGCGCACCGCTCCGCACGGCACCGGCATCATCGCGGGCGGGCCGATGCGCGCGGTGTTCGAGATGCTGGGTGTCCAGGACGTGGTCGCCAAGTCGAACGGTTCGCAGAACCCCTACAACATGATCCGCGCCACGCTCGATGGCCTGCGCAAGCAGACCAGCCCGCGCATGGTTGCGCAGCGTCGTGGCAAGAAGGTCGCCGACATCCTGAAAAAGGGTGACGAGGCCCCCGCCGCCGCGCCCGAGCCGGCAGAAGCGTAAGGAGGCCTGAGCATGGCAAAGACCATCGTCGTCAAGCAGATCGGCTCGCCGATCCGCCGCCCCGAGAAGCAGCGCCAGACCCTGATCGGTCTGGGGCTGAACAAGATGCACAAGACCCGTGAGCTTGAGGACACGCCCAGCATTCGCGGCATGATCGCCAAGATTCCGCATATGGTGCAGATCGTCGAGGAAAAGGGCTGAGCGCCGTTTTCTTCAAAAGAAAACGGTCCGGAAACTTTTGAAGTTTCCGAGCTCCTGGAATGAACGCCCCGGCCAGCGATGGCCGGGGCGTTGGTTGTCTCAGGACGCGGCGGTCCTCAATGGCCCTCGCCCCACCACCACACACCCCAGCGTCACCCGCAGCGCATCGGCCAGCTCGTCCACCGTCCCGGTCGAGACGAACAGCCCGCCGGTGGCGTCGGGCAGGCATTTCGCCACCGTTTCGCCGTCCAGGTCCTGTGCCTCGGGGCTGTTCCACGAGAACGGGTCATAGACCACGCGGAAGCCGATGACGTGCACGGTCAGCCCGGGCCGCTGCGCCGCCAGCCGCGCGCCCAATGCGCAGGGCGTTCCGCCGCAGGTTTCGTTGCCGTCCGTCACCAGCACCACGATCCCCTCGCCGCCCAAAACATCCGCCGCCGCCGCGACCGAGGCCGCGAGCGGCGTCAGACCTCCGGGCGCAATCCCCTCGATCCCTGCCACCACCTCCGCCCCGGCATCGGCGCGGGGGCCGAAGCGCAGGTCGATCCCGGCGCAGGCATGTGCGCCCCCCGGCCCGTAGGTCAGCAGCCCCACCCGCCGGACGGGCGCGATATCGGGCATCGCGTCGCGCACGGCGCGGCGGGCATCCATGATCCGCGTGGGCGCGGTCGGATCGTGGCCCACCTCGCCCATCGAGCCCGAACCGTCGAAAACCAGCATCGCGTCGCGCGCGCAGCCCATGGCGGCCTGCGGCGCGGGGCCGGGCAAGGCGGCGAGGCTGAGGGCAAGGGCGAGGGGCAGGGCGCGCATGGGCAGGCTCCGGGGGTCCAGATTTAGCCTAGCGCGGGCCGGGCGCTTGTCCAGAGGAGCAAGTCCTGCCACCGTCATCCCCGGGCCTGACCCGAGGACCGCTGGATCGGGAGATCGTCCGGTCACGCCGGACGATGACGGAAGACGCCCGGCAACGTGCCGCTTGCATGTCCCCGCAGCCCGGCCCTAGCGTACCGCCATGAAAACCATCGAGTATGTCTATTCCGCCCATTCCGCCTTTGCCTGGCTCGGCTCGACGCGCCTGTCGGAGATCTGCGCGCAGCACGGCGCGCGGCTGCTGCACAAGCCGATCGACCTGTCGCCGGTGATCGAGGCGGCGGGCGGGCTGCCCTTCGCGAAGCGCACGCAGGCGCATGTCGATTACTTCTTCGGCCGCGATATCGCGCGTTGGGCCGAATATCGCGGCGTGCCGGTGGTCCACCACCGCCCAACCCATCACGACGCGCCGCTCGCGCTGCCAAACGGCGCGATCATCGCGGCGCAGGAGGCCGGGCCAGGGGCCGATGCGCTGGCCCACGCGATCCTCGGCGCGCATTGGCGCGACGATGCCGACATCTCGGACCCGGACACGCTCGCGCCGCTGATCGCGGGCTGCGGGCTGGATGCGGACGCGATCCTGTCGGCGGCCCGCTCGGAGCCGGTGCAGGCCATCCACCGCGCCAATACCAAAGAGGCGATCGCGCGCAATGTCTTCGGCTCGCCCACCTATTTCGTCGGCGGTGATCCATTCTACGGTCAGGACCGGCTGGACATGGTGGACCGCGCGCTCGCCCGCCCCTTTGCGCCCGCCGAATGGCGCAACCCGCCGGTCGGCTGACAGACGGGCGGACAACTCGGCCACAACTCGGCCCTTGATCCCCGCGCGGCCTGCGTCTATACGCCCCCGGTGGCCCGAGGGCCTTCATCAACCCGCAAAGCCGTGGTCGGCCGCTCCCGTCGCTGGGGGCCGCATCCGGCAAGGAGAAGCGACAATGAAACTGCACGACCTTCACGACAATGATGGCGCCACCCGCCGCAAGAAGCGCATCGGCCGCGGCCCCGGCTCTGGCATGGGCAAGATGGGCGGACGCGGCATCAAGGGCCAGAAATCCCGCTCCGGCGTGGCGATCAAGGGCTACGAAGGCGGCCAGATGCCGCTCTACCAGCGCCTGCCCAAGCGCGGCTTCACCAAGCCGAACCGCAAATCCTACGCGGTGGTCAACCTCGGCCTGATCCAGAAATTCGTCGAGGCCGGCAAGATCGACGCAGGCCAGCCCGTCACCGAGGACGTGCTCGTGGCCTCGGGCCTCGTGCGCCGCAAGCGCGACGGCATCCGCGTGCTGGCCAAGGGCGAGGTGAGCACCAGGCTCGACCTGCACGTGTCCGGCGCGTCGAAATCCGCGGTCGAAGCGGTCGAGAAGGCCGGGGGCAGCCTCACGGTCACGACGGCGCAGGCCGCCGAATAAGAGGTTGTGAGCGGGCCCGGGCCCGCTTACATACGCCTCAGGTTTTCCGATGACGCCGCCTGAGCTGAAAACCGGCTTTGGCGGCGTTCGCACATGAGAGAGACCCGCGCATGGTATCTGCAGCAGAGCAAATGGCCGCCAACACAAGCTGGTCCGCGCTTGGCAAGGCCACCGATCTCCGCAACCGCATCCTGTTCACGCTCGGGCTGCTGATCGTCTATCGCCTTGGCACGTTCATTCCCGTCCCCGGCATCGACGGCGCGGCGCTGCGCGAGTTCATGGACGGCGCGCAGGCCACCATCGGCGGGATGCTATCGATGTTCACCGGCGGTGCGCTGGGGCGGATGGGCATTTTCGCCCTCGGGATCATGCCCTACATCTCGGCCTCGATCATCGTGCAACTCCTGACCGCGATGGTCCCGAAGCTTGAGCAGCTCAAGAAAGAGGGCGAGCAGGGGCGCAAGAAGATCAACCAGTATACCCGCTTCGGCACCGTCGGCCTTGCCACGCTGCAAAGCTACGGTCTGGCGGTCTCGCTCCAGTCGGGAGACATGGTTACCGATCCGGGCCTGTTCTTCATCGCGTCGTGCATGATCACGCTGGTCGGCGGTACCATGTTCCTGATGTGGCTGGGCGAGCAGATCACCGCGCGCGGTGTGGGCAATGGCATCTCGCTGATCATCTTCGTGGGCATCATTGCCGAGGTTCCCGCGGCGCTGGCACAGTTCTTCGCGTCGGGCCGCTCGGGCGCGATCAGCCCGGCGGTCATCATCGGCGTGATCCTGATGGTGGTGGCGGTCATTGCCTTCGTGGTGTTCATGGAGCGCTCCTTGCGCAAGATCCACATCCAGTACCCGCGTCGGCAGGTGGGGATGAAGGTCTATGACGGCGGCTCGTCGCACCTGCCGGTCAAGGTCAACCCGGCGGGCGTGATCCCGGCGATCTTCGCCTCGTCGTTGCTGTTGTTGCCGGCCACGGTGGGAACGTTCTCGGGCAATGCCACCAGCCCGGTCATGTCCACGATCCTCGCCTATTTCGGCCCCGGACAGCCGCTCTACCTGCTGTTCTTCTCGGGCATGATCATCTTCTTCACCTATTTCTACACGTTCAACGTGGCGTTCAAGCCCGATGACGTGGCCGAGAACCTCAAGAATCAGAACGGCTTCGTCCCCGGCATCCGCCCGGGCAAGCGCACCGAGGAATTCCTCGAATACGTGCTCAACCGGCTGCTTGTTCTGGGATCGATCTACCTGACGGCGGTGTGCCTGTTGCCCGAGATTTTGCGTGGGCAGTTCGCGATCCCGTTCTATTTCGGCGGTACCTCGGTGCTGATCGTGGTCTCGGTCACGATGGACACGATCCAGCAGGTGCAATCGCATCTCCTGGCCCATCAGTACGAGGGGCTGATCGAGAAATCGCAACTGAGCGGCAAGGGCCGGAAGAAGGGCCGCCGCAAGGCCAAGGGAGGGGCACGCCGATGAACATCATTCTTCTGGGACCGCCGGGCGCGGGCAAGGGCACGCAGGCGCAGATGCTGGTCGAGAGCCGCGACATGATCCAGCTTTCGACCGGCGACATGCTGCGCGAGGCCAAGGCGAGCGGCTCGGAGATGGGCAAGGTGGTGGCCGACGTGATGGCGCGCGGCGATCTGGTGACCGACGACATCGTGATCGGCCTGATCCGCGAGAAACTGCAGGGCGACAAGCGCGGCGGGTTCATCTTTGACGGCTTCCCGCGCACGCTGGCGCAGGCGGACGCGCTCGCCGCGCTGCTCGAAGAGCAGGGCGAGACGCTCGACGCCGTGGTGGAAATGCAGGTCGATGACGAGACGCTCGTGAAACGTATCGTCGGTCGCGCCGCCGAGGCCGCCGCCGCCGGGCAACCCGTGCGCGCCGACGACAACGAGGACAGCGTCCGCCACCGGCTGATGGAGTACTACAAGAAAACCGCGCCGCTGATCGGCTATTACCACGCCAAGGGGCAGCTTGCCTCCGTCGATGGCATGGGCAGCATGGACGAGGTCAAGGCGGCGATTGCGGACGCGCTTGACAAATGACCGGACGGGGCTTGACGCCCCCTTCATTTCCCCATAACCAGCCCTATCTCTCGCGCGAGAGCGATTCCCACCGGGGGCAGCCCGGCGGTATCGACATCCCGAATTCAGCTGCGGCCCGGAGCGGTAAACGCCTCGGGCCTGCGTTGTGAAAAAAGGTTCTGGTGCTACGGAACCGCAACGAAAAGGAAAAGACACTTGGCACGTATCGCCGGCGTTAACATCCCGACATCGAAACGGGTGCCCGTCGCCCTCACCTACATCACCGGAATCGGCCCCTCCTCGGCGCGGGCCATCTGCGAGGCCGCTGGCATCGACCAGGCCCGCCGCGTCAACGAGCTGTCTGACGCCGAGGCGCTGGCCCTGCGCGAGCACATCGACGCCAACTACACCGTCGAGGGCGATCTGCGCCGCGAGACGCAGATGAACATCAAGCGTCTGATGGATCTCGGCTGCTATCGCGGGCTGCGCCACCGCCGCAACCTGCCGGTCCGCGGCCAGCGCACCCATACCAACGCCCGCACCCGCAAGGGCCCGGCGAAACCCATCGCCGGCAAGAAGAAATAAGGGAGGGCACAGGATATGGCACGCGATACACGCAAGACAAGCCGCACCAAGAAGAAGGCCTCCAAGAACATCGCCACCGGCGTGGCGCATGTGAACTCGTCCTTCAACAACACCAAGGTCCTGATCTCCGACGTGCAGGGCAATGCCATTGCCTGGTCGTCGGCGGGCACGATGGGCTTCAAGGGGTCGCGCAAATCGACGCCTTACGCCGCGCAGCTTGCCGCAGAGGACGCCGGCAAGAAGGCGCAGGAGCACGGTATGCGCACGCTCGAGGTCGAGGTGCAGGGCCCCGGATCGGGCCGCGAATCGGCGCTGCGCGCACTCGCCGCGGTGGGGTTCAACATCACCTCGATCCGCGACGTTACCCCGATCACCCATAACGGCTGCCGCCCGCCGAAGCGCCGCCGCGTCTGACCGGATCGTAATCCAGGCGGGCCGTGCCATCTGCGCGGCCCGTCACGTCATTTGAAAACCTCGGGCGTCGCAGCCCACCGGACATGGGGCTGCGACAGGAATGGAGGGATGCATGATCCACAAGAATTGGGCCGAGCTGGTCAAGCCGACACAGCTCGAGATCAAGCCGGGCAACGATCCGCTGCGTCAGGCGGTTGTCGTGGCCGAGCCTCTCGAGCGCGGCTTCGGCCTGACGCTCGGCAATGCGCTGCGGCGCGTGCTCTTGTCGTCGCTGCAGGGCGCGGCCATCACCGCCGTGCAGATGGACAACGTGCTGCACGAGTTTTCCTCGGTCGCCGGTGTGCGCGAGGATGTCACCGACATCGTGCTCAACCTCAAGGGCGTGGCCATCCGAATGGAGGTCGAGGGCCCCAAGCGGCTGACCGTCAACGCCAAGGGGCCGGGCGTCGTCACCGCCGGGGACATTTCCGACAGCGCGGGGATCGAGATCCTCAACCGCGATCACGTCATCTGTCACCTCGACGAGGGGGCGGAATTCTACATGGAACTGACCGTCAATACCGGCAAGGGCTATGTCGCCGCCGACAAGAACAAGCCCGAGGACGCGCCGATCGGCCTGATCCCGATCGACGCGATCTACTCGCCGATCAGCCGGGTCAGCTACGAGGTGCAGCCCACCCGCGAGGGCCAGGTGCTCGACTATGACAAGCTGACCATGAAGATCGAGACCGACGGCGCGATCACCCCCGAGGATGCCGTGGCCTATGCCGCGCGGATCATCCAGGACCAGTTGTCGATCTTCGTCAATTTCGACGAGCCGGAATCCGCCGGTCGGCAGGATGCCGACGACGGGCTCGAATTCAACCCGCTGCTGCTGAAGAAGGTGGACGAGCTCGAGCTCAGCGTGCGCTCGGCCAACTGCCTGAAGAACGACAACATCGTCTATATCGGCGATCTCATCCAGAAGACCGAGGCCGAGATGCTGCGCACGCCGAACTTCGGCCGCAAGTCGCTCAATGAGATCAAGGAAGTGCTGTCGGGCATGGGCCTGCACCTCGGCATGGATGTCGAGGACTGGCCGCCGGACGATATCGAGGACCTCGCCAAGAAATTCGAGGACGCCTTTTGAGATAGGGGGAACGGAAACTTCAAAGGTTTCCGTTCCGATTTCTTTCAAGGAAATCGGTTCCCCCGACACCCGGGCAATCCCGCCCCAAGGAGAGCGGCTGACACGCATCAGACCGCCGGACAAAGCAAAACACGAAGGAGAAAGACATGCGTCACGCAAGAGGATACCGCCGCCTCAACCGCACCCACGAGCACCGCAAGGCGCTGTGGGCGAACATGGCCGGCGCGCTCATCGAACATGAGCAGATCAAGACCACCCTGCCCAAGGCCAAGGAATTGCGCCGGGTGGTGGAAAAGCTCGTCACCCTGGGCAAGCGCGGCGATCTGCACGCCCGCCGCCAGGCCGCCGCGCAACTCAAGCAGGAGGCGCATGTCGCCAAGCTGTTCGACGTGATCGGACCCCGCTACAACGACCGGCAGGGCGGCTATGTGCGCGTGCTCAAGGCCGGGTTCCGCTATGGCGACATGGCCCCGATGGCGATCATCGAGTTCGTCGAGCGCGACCCCGACGCCAAGGGTGCCGCCGACCGCGCCCGCGTCGCCGCCGAAGAGGCCGAGGACGAATAAGCCCGTCCAACGCTTCTGAACGGATTTGCCCCCGCCCTCACCGGCGGGGGTTTTTCGTGCGTGGGATTTGGGTATTTGGGCCAGGAAGAAGCGCAGGAGCCTTGCATTGCGGCACCCGCCCCGCCTATCTCGGGGCACGCTGTGCGATAACAGAAAGGCCGCGCTACCCGTGTTCCGACGCCTCTGCCTTGTCCTGACCCTGCTCGCCGCGCCCGCCGCCATGGCCCAGATGCGCGTGCCCGGCACCGCCGCCGAAATCGCCACCGGCTTCGTGCCCGTGGTGCGCGAGGCGGCCCCGGCGGTGGTCAACATCTATGCCAGCCGCGTCGTCGAGAGCCGACGCAGCCCGTTCATGTCCGACCCGTTCTTCGGGCGGTTCTTTCGCGAGTTCGGGCGCGCGCGCCCGCGCGTGCAGAATTCGCTCGGCTCGGGCGTGATCCTGTCGCCCGATGGCATCGTGGTGTCGAATTACCATGTCGTCGGCGAGGCCACGGATATCCGCGTGGTGCTCAACGACCGGCGCGAATATGCCGCGCGGGTCCTGCTGGGCGACGAGGAATCGGACCTCGCCATCCTGCAGGTGGAGGACGCGCCGGACCTGCCCGCGCTCAAGCTGCGCGACAGCGACAGCGTCGAGGTGGGCGAGCTGGTGCTGGCCATCGGCAACCCGTTCGGCGTGGGCCAGACGGTCAGCAGCGGGATCGTGTCGGGGCTGGCCCGGTCGGGCACGGCGATGGGCTCGGCGCGGGGCTATTTCATTCAGACCGACGCGCCGATCAATCCCGGCAATTCCGGCGGCGCGCTGGTGGACGTGAACGGCCAGCTCATTGGCATCAACACCGCCATCCTGTCGCGCTCGGGCGGCTCGAACGGCATCGGCTTTGCCATCCCCGCTGACCTCGTGGCGCAGTTCGTGGCACAGGCACGGGCGGGTAACAAGAGCTTCGAGCGGCCCTGGGCCGGGCTTTCGGGGCAGATCGTGACCCCTGACATGGCCGAGGGGCTGGGCCTCGACCGGCCGCGCGGGCTGGTGATCTCGCAGGTGCACAGCCGGAGTCCCTTTGCCGGGCATCTCGTCCCCGGCGACGTGGTCACCGCCGTCGATGGTGAGCCGGTGAACAGCCCCGCCGAGATGGTCTATCGCCTGTCGCTGGCGGGCATCGGGGCCGAGGCCACAGTCACCCGGCTGCGCGACGGACAGGCCGCGCAAATCCCGGTGGCGCTCATCGCCGCGCCCGGGACGCCGCCGCGCGACCGGCGCGTGACCGGGCGGGCGGCGGCGCTGCCGGAGGTGACACTGGTGACAATCAATCCCGCCGTCATCGACGCGCATGACCTGCCGCTGGCGGCCTCCGGCGTGCTGATCGAGGCACCGGGCCCCTATGGCGGGCGCGTCGGACTGCGGGCGGGCGACATCCTGCGCGAGATCAATGGTCAGGAGACGCCCGACACCGCCACCGCCGCTGCCGCGCTGCGCGCCGCCGGGCGCACGCTCGTGCTCGGGCTCGTGCGCGACGGGCGCCGCCTGTCGCTTCGGCTCAGGCTCTGAGCGTGGCGGACCTGTTCGATACCGCCCCCGGCGCAGAGCCGCCCGCGGGCGCTCCCCGCCCGCTCGCGGACCGGCTGCGGCCGCGCGCGCTGTCCGAGGTGATCGGGCAGCAGGACCTGCTCGGCCCCGAGGGCGCGCTTGGCGCGATGCTGGCGGCGGGCAGTCTCGGCTCGCTTATCCTGTGGGGGCCGCCGGGCGTGGGCAAGACCACCATCGCGCGGCTTCTGGCCGACGAGACCGATCTGCATTTCGTGCAGATCAGTGCCATTTTCAGCGGCGTGGCCGAGCTGCGCCGCGTGTTCGACGAGGCGCGCCACCGGCGCGCGCAAGGACAGGGCACGCTGCTATTCGTGGACGAGATTCACCGCTTCAACCGCGCGCAGCAGGACGCGTTCCTGCCGCATATGGAGGACGGCACGATCCTGCTGGTGGGGGCGACCACGGAAAACCCGTCGTTTGAATTGAACGCCGCGCTGATGAGCCGGGCGCAGGTGCTGGTGCTGGCGCGGCTGGGCCTCGCCGACCTGGAATTGCTGGCGCAGCGGGCCGAGCAGGATCTGGGCCGCGCGCTGCCGCTCGACGGCCCGGCGCGCGAGACCCTGCTGGAGATGGCCGATGGCGACGGGCGCGCGCTTCTCAACCTGATCGAGCAGGTGGCGGCGTGGCGGGTGGAGGGCAGGCTCGACACGCAGGCGCTCACCTCGCGGCTGATGCGGCGCGCGGCGCAATACGACAAGTCGGGTGACGCGCATTACAATCTCATCTCGGCGCTGCACAAATCGGTACGCGGCTCGGACCCGGATGCGGCGCTCTACTGGCTGGCGCGGATGCTGGCGGGGGGCGAGGACCCGCGTTACCTTGCCCGGCGCATCACGCGGATGGCGATCGAGGATATCGGCCTCGCCGACAGCCACGCGCAGACCGTGTGCCTGCACGCATGGGAGATATACGAGCGCCTCGGCAGCCCCGAGGGCGAGCTGGCGCTGGCGCAGGCAGTGATCTATCTCGCGCTGGCACCCAAGTCGAACGCGGGCTACGCCGCCTGGAAATCCGCCCTGCGCGACGCGAAGAAGACCGGCTCCGAGCCGCCCCCCAAGCATATCCTGAACGCGCCCACCTCCCTGATGAAGGAACAGGGTTACGGCGCGGGCTACGAATACGACCACGACGCCGAGGACGGGTTCTCGGGGCAGGACTATTTCCCCGAGGGCATGAAACGCCCGGTTTATTACCTGCCGCCCGAGCGCGGATTCGAGCGCGAGCTGAAAAAGCGGCTCGATTACTTCGCGCGCCTGCGCGCGCGGCGGGGCTGATCTGCGCGCGATGCTGCGGCGCGGCGATCCGGTTCACCTTATCTTATTGATTTGCAAAAGCTTGTTATCAAGGCTGGAAACCGGGGTTATTTCGTGTTTTGATAAAGTCATGTCGTTTTTGAGCATCCTGACAGGGCCTCTGACACGGAAGCTGAACCCCAAGGCCGCGCAAGCGAGTCTTGCAACGACAGATCAACCACAAAACAGGGAAGTCCCATGACGAGGAAAACCGACCAGATCCTTATGGATCGCCTGGCGATGGCTGCCCGCGAGGGCAAGATCTCGCGGCGCTCCTTTATGCATTACGCGGGGGTCGCGGGTGTCACCGCCACCGCCGCCACCGGCTTGTGGAGCAAATCCGCAGCCGCCCAGCCGCAGCGCGGCGGCACGTTCCGCTGGGGTGTTCATGACGGCAACAGCTCGGACACCCATGATCCGGGCACCTATGTGACGCGGCAGATGATCTTCCTGGCGCACACGCACCGCAGCTACCTGACCATGATCACACCCGAGAACGGTCTCGGCCCCGATCTCGCGACCGAATGGTCGGCCACCCCCGACGCGGCGGAGTGGACGTTCAAGCTCAACGAGAACGCCACCTTCCACAGCGGCAGGAAATGCACCGCGCAGGACGTGGTGGACAGCCTCAACCACCACCGCGGCGACGACTCGACCTCGGCGGCCAAGGCGCTGCTGACCGACGTGACCGACGTCAAGGCCGATGGCGATTACACGGTGGTCATCACGCTGTCGCGCGGCAATGCCGACCTGCCCTGGCTGATGACGGACTATCACTTTGCCATCTGCCCCTCGGACGGCGAGGGCGGCATCGACTGGGCGTCCGGCGACGGCACCGGCCCCTACAAGATCGACTCGGGCGAGCCCGGCATCCAGTGGGAGCTGAGCCGCCACGACGGCTGGCACGGCGAGGGCGCGTATTTCGACAAAGTGGCCATGATCATCCTCAACGACCCGAACGCGCGCCAGACGGCGCTGGTGACGGGCGATGTGGATGCCGTGTCGCTGATCGAGCTCAAGACGCTGGCCCTGCTGGAGCGCAACCCGAACATCACGGTGGACAACATCCCCTCGGGCGGCGCGATCACCATGCCGATGCACTGCAACACCGCGCCGTTCGATGACGTCAACGTGCGCAACGCGCTCAAGCTCTCCATCGACCGCGACGAGATCATCGAGAAGATCTCGTTCGGCGCGGCGACCAAGGCCAACGACTTCCACCTGTCGCCGGTGCAGCCCTACTGGCCCGACGACATCCCGCAGCGCGAGTATGACCCGGATCAGGCGAAATCGCTGCTCAAGAAGGCGGGGCAGGAGGGGCTTTCGGTCAACATGTCGGTGGCCGAGAGCGTCTATACCGGCGCCGTGGACATGTGCGTGCTCTATGCAGAGCAGGCCAAGGCCGCGGGCATCAACATCAACGTGGTGCGCGAGCCCAATGACGGCTACTACTCCGATGTCTGGCTGAAAAAGCCGTTCTCGGCCGTCTCCTGGGGTGCGCGTCCGACGCCCGACGTGATGTTCACGCTGGCCTACAAATCCGACGCCGCCTGGAACGAGACCTACTGGAAGAACGAGCGCTTCAACGAGTTGCTGCTTCAGGCCAAGGGCGAGCTTGACAACGATCTCCGCGCCGAGATGTACCGCGAGATGTGCCTGCTGATGCGCAACGACGGCGGTACGCTCCTGCCGTTCTTCAACAACTGGGTCTATGCCCGCGGCAAGGGCGTCGAGCGCGGCGAGAACGTCGCGGCAAGCTGGTCCTGCGACGGCGCGCGCGCCGCGAGCCGCTGGTGGTTCTCCACCTGACCGGTCGACACGACATGGCGGCGGCCCCCGCGTGACGGGGGCCGCTCGCGTCACTCAAAGGCGGGAGAAAACGCGAAAAATGTTTCGCCGCCCACGAAAAAAACCGCTAGCCTGACCGGATAACAACGCAGCCGGCAAAGGCGCGGATGCACAACAGCAGGAGGGAAAGATGGGGGACATTCTTGGACTTGTCGCCAAGCGACTGGGTCTGGGACTGATCATTCTACTGGTCATTTCCGTGATTATCTTCTTCATGGTCGAATTATTGCCCGGCGATATCGCCACCGCGGTGCTGGGGCAGGGCGCGACGCCCGAGAACCTCGCCGCGCTGCGCAAGGAAATGGGCCTCGATCAACCGGCCATCGTTCGTTACTTCGACTGGCTTTCCGGCGCGGTGATGTTCGATTTCGGCAACTCCATCGTCACCGGGCAGAGCGTGACCGAGACCATCGGCGAGCGCTTCGCCAACACGCTGTTCCTCGCGACCTATGCCGCCGCGATCGCGGTGCCGGTGTCGATCGTGCTGGGTGTGCTCGTGGCGCTGGCGCGCAACTCGATCTTCGACCGGGTGGCCAACGTCGCCACGCTCACCTCGATCTCGAGCCCGGAATTCTTCCTCGGCTACATCCTGATCCTGTATCTCGCGGTCAACACGGGCATGTTCCCGGCCATCGCGAGCCTGCGCGAGGGCATGGATTTCTTCGAACTGCTGCACCGCACCTTCCTGCCGGCGCTGACGCTGGTGCTGGTGGTGACGGCGCACATGATGCGCATGACGCGCGCGTCGATCATCAACCTGCTGTCGTCGCCCTATATCGAGATGGCGCGGCTAAAGGGCACGCCGCCCTGGAAGGTGATCGTCAAGCACGCCCTGCCCAACGCCTGGGCGCCGATCATCAACGTGGTGGCGCTCAACCTCGCCTATCTCATCACCGGCGTGGTGCTGGTCGAGGTGGTGTTCGTCTATCCCGGCATCGGACAGGCGCTTGTGGACGCGGTGTCCAAACGCGACTTCCCGGTGGTGCAGGCCTGCTGCCTGATCTTCGCCGCGACCTTCATCCTGCTCAACCTGGCAGCCGATGTCGGCGCGATCCTCACCAATCCGCGTCTGCGGCATCCGAAATAAGGGGGCAGGGACATGAGTGTTTTCGTCATAATCTACTACACCCTGCTTCTGGGCGCATCCTGCCTGGCGGCGTATTACAACAAGCGGTCGGCCTTCCTGCTGCTGTTCTCGCTCACGCTCGTTTCCTTCGTGCTGGGCATCGTCGGCGGTGTCCCGGCGCTCAAGTTCGTGGCGATCTCGGCGGGGCTTCTGGCCATGGCCGCAATGGTCTCCTACGGGTTCCGCGAGTTTCTCGTCGCCATTTCCTCGGTCAACATGGCCAAGGAACTGCGCACCGCGCCGCTCACTGCGGGGTTCGGGATGTTCGTGATCTTCACCTACGCGGTGGCGGGCATCTTCGCGCCGATCATCGCGCCGTTCGGCGAGGCAGAGGTGATCGCCTCGGCCTTTGCCCCGGCGGATGAGACCATGCTCCTCGGGGGGGATCAGTTGGGGCGCGACATGTTCAGCCGTCTCATCTACGGCGCGCGCAATACCGTGGCGCTGGCGCTGGTGGGGACGGTTCTGGCCTTTGTCCTCGGCGCGCTTGCCGGGCTTCTGGCGGCGACGACGGGGGGCTATTTCGATCAGTTCCTCGGGCGGATGTCGGATGTCATCATGTCGATCCCGTCGCTGATCTTCGCGCTGCTGATGCTGTCGATCTTTGGCGGTGACCTCGCCAACAATACCACCAGCTTCTGGCTGCTCGTGGGCTTTGCGTCGGTGGTGGGCGTGCTGATGGTGGCCGCCGTGTCCGAGAGCAGCGTCATCGGCTGGGTCATCGGCCTCGCCGTCATGGCCGGGTTCGCGGCGGTGTTTGCCGGGGCCATGCTCACCATCTTCAACTCGTCCGAGGTGATCCTCGTGCTCGTGGTGGCGGTGATCTACAGCCCCCGCGTCTTCCGCCTCACCCGGGCGGTTGCGGGCAACGTGGTGGTCATGGACTATATCGAGGCGGCCAAGCTGCGCGGCGAGCGCAAGTGGTACCTGATCCGCCGCGAGATCCTGCCCAACTCCACCGCCCCGCTGGTGGCCGAGTTCGGGCTGGAATTCTGCTTCGTGTTCCTGCTCATCGCCGGCCTTTCGTTCCTTGGCCTCGGCATTCAGCCGCCCACGGCGGACTGGGGCTCGATGGTGCGCGAGAACGCGACGCTGATCTCGTTTGGCGAGATCACGCCGCTCATTCCGGCGGCCGCGATCGCGCTTCTGACCGTCGCCGTAAACTTCGTGGTGGACTGGATGCTCTACCGCTCCTCTGGCCTGAAGGTGTGAACCGATGACCAAGAAAAAAGACGTTCTGCTGAAAATCCGCGATCTCAAGATCGAGGGCTACTCCGACGAGACATGGGTGCCCATCATCAAGGGGGTGGACCTCACGCTCCACCGCGGCGAGGTGATGGGTCTCATCGGCGAGTCGGGGGCCGGCAAATCGACCATCGGCGCGGCCTGCATGGGCTATGCCCGCGACGGCACGCGCATCGTGGACAGCACCATCGAGTTCGACGGGATGGAGCTGACCACCGCGACGGAGGCCGACAAGCGCGCCCTGCGCGGCTCGCGGATCGCCTACGTGGCGCAATCCGCCGCCGCCTCGTTCAACCCCTCGCACAAGCTGATCGACCAGCACACCGAGGCCCCCCTGCAATACCGGCTCAAGAAACGGCTGGAGGCGCAGGAGGACGCGATGGAGCTTTACGAAAAGCTCCGCCTGCCCAACCCGCAGGAGATCGGTTTCCGCTATCCGCACCAGGTCTCGGGCGGGCAGTTGCAGCGCGCGATGACCGCGATGGCGATGTCCTGCCGCCCCGATCTCATCATCTTCGACGAGCCGACGACGGCGCTCGACGTGACCACGCAGATCGAGGTGCTCTCGGCGATTCGCGACATCGTGGACGAGTTCAACACCGCGGCGATCTACATCACCCATGACCTTGCGGTGGTGGCGCAGATGGCCGACACGATCAAGGTGCTCCTGAAGGGCGAGGAGGTCGAGGAGGCCCCCACCCGCGAGATGCTCGAGAACCCGCAGGAGGACTACACCAAGTCGCTCTGGGCGGTGCGCGGCTTCAAGAGCCCGCAGCGCAAGCGGCCCGATGACGGCTCTCCGCCGCTCATCTCGGTGCGTAACGTGGACGCGTCCTATACCGGCGGCGAAAAGGTGCTCGACGATGTCAGCTTCGATATCTACCCCGGCATGACTGTCGCGGTGGTGGGCGAGTCGGGCTCGGGCAAATCGACCACGGCGCGCTGCATCACCGGGCTGCTGCCGCCCTCCAAGGGCGAGGTGCTGTTCAAGGGCGAGCCGTTCCCGCCCGATTACCGCAACCGCACCAAGGATCAGTTGCGGCAGTGCCAGATGATCTACCAGATGGCCGACACGGCGCTCAATCCCAAGGTGCGCATCTCTGAGATCATCGGCCGCCCGGCGGCGTTCTACGGCGGGCTCAAGGGGGCGGCGCTGAAGAACCGGATCGACGAGTTGCTCGACCTGATCGAGCTGGAGCCGGCGCAATACTACAACCGCTATCCGCCGGAGCTGTCGGGCGGGCAGAAACAGCGCATCGGCATCGCCCGCGCGCTCGCCGCCGAGCCTACATTCATCGTCTGTGACGAGGTGACATCGGCGCTCGATCAGCTCGTGGCCGAGGGCATTCTGCGGCTTCTCGACCGGCTCCAGAACGAGCTCAACCTCGCCTACATGTTCATCACCCACGACCTCGCGACCGTGCGCTCGATCGCCGACGAGGTGGTGGTGATGCAGCACGGCAAGGTGGTCGAGCAGGGGCCCAAGGACGAGATGTTCACGCCCCCGCACCACCCCTATACCGACCTGCTGCTCAGCTCGGTGCCCGAGATGGACCCCGACTGGCTCACCACGCTTCTTGAAGAACGCGGCGTGGACAACGTGGGCGACGCGGCATCGGCCAAGATCGACCCGAACGACCCCAGGGTCTCGGGGGCGTCGGCCTGACAACGCAAAAGCCGCGACCGGACAATCCCGGTCGCGGCGAAATGCTGCGCGGTGCCGTGCTCAGGTGCGGCTCAGAGGACCGCCATGGCCGACAGCACAAAGGTGCCGACGATCGCGCCATAGACGATCAGGACAGCCTGCCAGGAGGCAGAGTGCATACGCAGTTCGCGGTTCAGCTCATCGCGGGTCATATCTTGCCTCCTTGGCGCCAGAGTTGTTCCTGCAAGCGGTGCATCGCTCACACCCGCCACATAAGGATAAATCGTGGCGGCGCAATGACCATCTGAACGAAAATCCATGCATTGGCGGAATGCCGCTGCGGCGTTTTTAGCATGGCGGGCAAAAGCGAAACGGCTGGGGGCGAAAACGACATTGACTCCCGGCCTGGAGGGGACCTTTGCAGCCTGGTGCCGATGCGCGGAATCGAGGCGTGCTCGCACGCCCCCGAGCGGGCGCCATTCACCCTCTCAACCTATTGCAATCGTTGGCATATGCCGCACCATAAAGCGCGCTGATGAACGGTTGGAGCGCCCACTCGCGGTCGGGCAGTGCGCGGCTCACCCGAATGTCCGCAACCGGCCGGAACCGCCCCGCCGGGCGCTTCGCGCCGTCACGCGGCGTTGCCCTGCAACGCCATCACCTCCAGCGCCCCCTCCTGCCGCGCACGGATCGCCTGCGCTGCCGCGTGCGCGCCCGCAAGCGTGGTGAAATACGGGATCTTGTCGTAGAGCGCGACCGAGCGGATGTCGCGGCTGTCCTCGACCGCCTGCGCGCCCTCGGTGGTGTTCATCACCAGCGCGACCTGCCCGTCCTTGAGCAGGTCCACGATGTTGGGCCGACCCTCGTAGACCTTGTTGACCACCTCGCAGTCGAGCCCCGCTTCGGTCAGGAACGCCGCCGTGCCGCGTGTCGCCACTAGGGTAAAGCCCAGCCCGGTCAGCACCTGCGCGGTCTCCACCAGTTGCGCGGTCTTGTCGCCGTCCCTGATCGACACGAACACGCGCCCCCCCTCGGGCAGGTGCACCCCCGCCCCCATCTGCGCCTTCAGAAACGCACGGGGGAAGGACACGTCCCAGCCCATCACCTCGCCAGTCGAGCGCATTTCCGGCCCGAGGATGGTATCGACGCCCGGAAAGCGCGCGAAGGGCAGCACCGCCTCCTTGACCGAGAACCACGGCATGTCCGGGTCCGCCAGCGTCATCTGGTCGGCCATCGGCAGGCTGCCGGGCACCGCCCCCTCGGGATAGGGGCCGCGCGCCGGGAAATTCTCCATCGTCTCGCCCGCCATCAGCCGCGCGGCAATGGCGGCGATAGCCGAATCGGTGGCCTTGGCGACAAAGGGCACGGTGCGGCTGGCGCGCGGGTTCACCTCGATGAGGTAGATCTCCTCGCCCTTGACCGCGAACTGCACGTTCATCAGCCCCACGACATTGAGCGCCCGCGCGAGCGCCTCGGTCTGGCGCCTGATCTCGCCGATGATCGCCGGCGGCAGCGAGTAGGGCGGCAGCGAGCAGGCTGAATCGCCCGAGTGCACGCCCGCCTCCTCGATATGCTGCATGATCCCCGCGACATGCACGCGCGTGCCGTCGCACAGCGCGTCCACGTCGCACTCGATCGCCCCCGACAGATAGCCGTCGAGCAGCACCGGGCTCTTGCCCGAGACCACGACCGCCTCGGCGATGTAGCGTTCCAGATGGGCCATGTCGCGCACGATCTCCATCGCCCGTCCGCCCAGCACGTAGGACGGGCGGATGACCAGCGGAAAGCCGATGTCCTCGGCAATGGCCAGCGCCTGCGCGTCGGTGCTGGCGATGCCGTTCTGCGGCTGCCTGAGGCCCAGCCGGATCACCAGGTCCTGGAACCGCTCGCGATCCTCTGCGAGGTCGATGGCGTCGGGTGTCGTCCCGAGGATCGGGATGCCCTCGGCCTCCAGCCCGCGGGCCAGTTTGAGCGGCGTCTGCCCGCCGAACTGCACGATCACGCCGTGCAGCGTGCCGTTCTCCTGCTCGACGCGCAGGATTTCCATCACATGCTCGAACGTCAGCGGCTCGAAATAGAGCCGGTCCGAGGTGTCGTAATCGGTGCTGACCGTCTCGGGGTTGCAGTTGATCATGATCGTCTCGTAGCCCGCGTCGCTGAGCGCGAAACAGGCGTGACAGCAGCAGTAATCGAACTCGATCCCCTGGCCGATCCGGTTCGGCCCGCCGCCGAGGATCACCACCTTTTTCGCGTCCGAGGGGCGCGCCTCGCATTCCACATCGTCCGAACCGGGGCCCATCATCGGGGCCTCGTAGGTGGAATACATGTAGGGCGTCTGCGCCTCGAACTCGGCGGCGCAGGTGTCGATCCGCTTGAACACCGCGTGCACGCCCAGGTTCTGCCGCGCGCGGCGCACCTGATCCTCGTCGCGGCCCGTGAGCATGGCCAGCCGCGCATCGGTAAAGCCCATCATCTTGAGACGACGCAACCCGTCCTCGGTCATCGGCAGGCCGTCGTGGCGAATGCGCGCCTCGGCCTCGACGATCTCGCGGATACGGGCGAGGAACCATGGGTCATAGGCGGTGGCAGCGTTGATCTCGTCATCGCTCAGCCCGTGGCGCATCGCCTGCGCGATGGTGCGCATCCGGTCAGGCGTGGCGACCGACAGCGCACGCGTGATCGCGGCCTTGCCCTGCACGGGGTCTGCGGCCCCCTCGATCTCGACCTCGTCAAAGCCCGACAGGCCGGTCTCCATCGACGCCAGCGCCTTTTGCAGGCTCTCGTGGATGGTGCGGCCGATGGCCATCGCCTCGCCCACCGATTTCATCGCGGTGGTGAGGTGGGGCTGGCTGCCGGGGAATTTCTCGAAGGCAAAGCGCGGGATTTTCGTAACCACGTAGTCGATGGACGGCTCAAAGCTGGCAGGCGTCACCTTGGTGATGTCGTTGTCCAGCTCATCGAGCGTATAGCCCACCGCCAGCTTGGCCGCGATCTTGGCGATGGGAAAGCCGGTGGCCTTGCTTGCCAGCGCCGAGGAGCGCGACACGCGCGGGTTCATCTCGATCACCACCATGCGCCCGTCCTCGGGGTTCACGGCCCATTGCACGTTCGACCCGCCGGTCTCGACCCCGATCTCGCGCAGCACGGCAATGGAGCCGTTGCGCATGATCTGGTATTCCTTGTCGGTCAGCGTGAGGGCAGGGGCCACGGTGATCGAATCGCCCGTGTGCACGCCCATCGGGTCGACGTTCTCGATGGAGCAGACGATGATCGCGTTGTCCGCGCGGTCGCGGACCACCTCCATCTCGTATTCCTTCCAGCCCAGCAGGCTCTCGTCGATCAGGATCTGGCTGACCGGCGAGGCATCGAGGCCGGATTTGCAGTAGTGGATATAGTCGTCGCGGTTATACGCCACCCCGCCGCCGGTGCCGCCCAGGGTATAGGCCGGGCGGATGATCGCGGGCAGGCCGACGTAATCAATCGCCGCCATGCACTCGTCCATGTTGTTGGCGATGGTGGCCTTGGGGTTCTCGATGCCCAGCCGGTCCATCGCCTCGCGGAAAAGCTTGCGGTCCTCCGCCATCTCGATGGCGGCGCGGTTGGCACCGATCAATTCCACGCCGAATGTCTCCAGCACGCCCATGTCGGCCACGGCGAGCGCGGTGTTGAGACCGGTCTGCCCGCCCATCGTCGGCAGCAATGCGTCGGGCCGCTCCTTCTCGATGATGCGGGCCACGGTCTCGGGGGTGATCGGCTCGATATAGGTGGCGTCGGCCAGCCCCGGATCGGTCATGATCGTCGCCGGGTTCGAGTTCACCAGGATGACGCGATAGCCTTCCTCGCGCAGCGCCTTGCAGGCCTGCGCCCCGGAATAGTCGAACTCGCAGGCCTGTCCGATGATGATGGGCCCCGCGCCGATAATCATGATGGACTTGATATCGGTTCTTTTCGGCATGTCGGTCCCCGGCAGCTTGGTGGCCGCGCGCGGTCACGGCCCGCGCGCAAATTGCTGGGGTTATATCCATCAACGGCCCGTGTGCAAGGGGCATCGCCCGCCCGCGCGTCACGACGCGGGGGCGTGGCCCGGCGCGTCGTCGAGGATCACCCGGTCGAGCGCGCCCATGCCCCGCCGGTCGCGTTGAGGATAGAGGATCAGCCGGTCGATAACCCGCCCTTTCAGCGCCCCGGCGGCAAAGGTGACAAACCTCTCCCCGCGCGCGGCAAACCGCTCGCGCGCCACGAGATCGGGCCCGAGATAGCCCTCGGCCACCACCTCCGGTGCGCCGCCCTCGGACTGCCAGTCGAGCGAGACGAAGGTGAACGGCACGCCGCGCAGGATCGCGATGGCCCCGCGCCCGCCCATCGTGCCCTCGATCTCGTTCGGCCCGTCGCTGCCGTCGCCGGACTTGCCGGGGCCCGAGATCACCGCGTCGCGGGTGACGATGCGGTATCCGTCCTCGGCCATCTCCCCCGGTGCCGCGCCCTCGCCCGGACCCTCGAAGCCGATCGAGACGGGCCCCGCCTGTGCCATCGCCGCGCACAGGCACAGCGCGCAGGCCCCCGCAATGCCCCGGATCATCGCCAATGCCTTTCCTGAAAATTCCCTTGGTCCAACGCTCGCCCGCCGCCCCCGGCCTGTCAAGCGCGCGGGACCTTGCGCAAACGCGCGGCGAGGCGGCGCTTTTGTGGGTGTCATTCGCCGTGCCAGGCCCTAGGTTCGGGCCAGCAGCGCAAGAGGGTGCAGTTTGCAGATTCGTTTCGATCACGGGCCCATGGACGGGGCTTGCGCCTTTGCGCAGGCCGACCTGCTGATCGTGGCGCGCACCCCGGACGAGGTGCCCGCCGCGCTCGCCGCGATGGATGCCGCGCGCGCCGATGGTGCCTGGCTCGCCGGGTTTGCCAGCTACGAGCTTGGTTACGCGCTTGAGCCGCGGCTCGCGCCGCTCATGCCCGCGCGCCGCCGCCTGCCGCTGTTGCAGTTCGGGGCCTATGCCGCCCCGCGGGGTGCCGCCCCGCCCGATCCCGCCCCGGTGCGGCTCGGCCCCGTCTGCCCCGAATGGGACGCGCGGCGCTACGCAAGCGCCTTCGAGACGGTCCACGGGCTGATCGGTGCGGGCGATATCTACCAGGCCAATCTCACCTTCCCGCTCGGCCTTGACGCGTCCGGCACGCCGCAGGCGCTCTATGCCGCTCTCGCGGCGGTGCAGCCGGTGCGCTTCGGGGCCCTGATCGAGGCCGCCGGCCTGCCCGCGATCCTGTCGCGCTCGCCGGAACTGTTCTTCCGCACCGATGCCGACGGCACCATCGAGACGCGCCCCATGAAGGGCACCCAGCCGCGCAGCGATGACCCGGTCGAGGACGCGCGCCGCCGCATCTTCCTGCAAACAGACGAGAAGAACCGCGCCGAGAACCTGATGATCGTGGACCTCTTGCGCAACGATATCAGCCGGGTGAGCGTGCCGGGCTCGGTCCGGGTGCCGGCGCTCTTCTCGGTCGAGACCTACGAGACCGTGCACCAGATGACCTCGCGCATCGCCGCCGATCTCGCCCCCGGCGTGACGCTCTCGGACATCCTGCGCGCGCTCTTTCCCTGCGGTTCGATCACCGGCGCGCCCAAGATCCGCGCGATGGAAATCCTCGCCGGGCTCGAACCGGCCCCGCGCGAGATCTATTGCGGCACCATCGGCTGGGCCGCGCCCGACGGGCGGGCCGAGTTCAACGTCGCCATCCGCACGCTGATGGTCGAGGCGGGGCGCGCCCGGCTCGGTGTGGGGGGGGGCGTCGTTTACGACAGCACGGCGCACGGCGAATACGAAGAGGCGCTGTGGAAGGCGCGCTTTGCCCGCGCGCTCGCCCCGGCCCCGGTCTGATACCTCACGCCGCCGCGCCGCGCCCCTCCGCGTCAGCGTCCTCGCGATAGAGATAGTCTCGCGTCAGCGGTACCGCATCCTGACTGCGCGCCATCTGGAACTGGAACACCACCTGATTGTTGAGCCGGAAGGTCAACTCGCTGGCAATCAGGTAATAGCGCCACATCCGGCAGAACCGCTCGTCATAGAGCGCGCGCACGCGGTCGATATTGGCCTCGAACCGCCGCCGCCATTCCTTCAGCGTCTCGGCATAATGCAGCCGCCACACCTCCACGTCGGTGGTCACGAGGTCCTGTCGCTCCACCGCGCCCACCGCCTCGGACATGGCCGGGCAATAGCCGCCGGGAAAGATGTATTTCAGGATCCACGGGCTCGTCGCCCCCGGCGGCTCCGCGCGCCCGATGAAATGGATGAGCGCGATCCCCTCGGGTTTCAGCAGCCGCGCCACCGTCCCGAAATACGCGTCGTAATGCGGCACGCCGACATGCTCGAACATGCCGATCGACACGATCCGGTCGAACTGTCCCTGCACATCGCGGTAATCCATCAACTCGAACCGCACCCTGTCCGACAGCCCCGCCCGTGCGGCGCGGGCATTGGCGATCTCGTGCTGTTCGCTCGACAGCGTCACCCCCGTCACCCTGGCCCCGAAATCGCGCGCCAGCGTGATCCCCATGGCACCCCAGCCACAGCCGACATCAAGCACCCGCATCCCCGGCTCGATCAGCAGCTTGCGGGCGATATGCTGTTTCTTGGCCGCCTGTGCCTCTTCCAGCGTCATGTCGGGCCGCGCGAAATAGGCGCAGGAGTAATTGCGGTCCTCGTCGAGGAACAGGTCGTAAAGCTCACCCGACAGGTCATAGTGATGCGCCACGTTGGCCCGCGACCGCGCCACCGGGTTGAACTGATCCAGCCGCCGCCTGAGACGGCGCAGCGCCTCCAGCGGACGGCGGAACCACGGCTGCCCCTGCGCCGCGATGTTGGCGATGGCGAGGCGCAGAAAGCCCTCGATATCGTCGTCCCCGATGGTGAGCGTGCCATCCATGTAGCCCTCGCCCACCCCCATGTCGGGCGACAGCACGATCCGCCGCGGCAGCGAGGGATCGTGCAGCACCACCGCGCTCTGCGGGCCGTCGCCGGGGCCATAGGCGCGCGTCGTGCCGTCGGGATAGGTCACGCGCAGCCGCCCGTGGCGGAAAAGATGGGTCAACAGATGATCGAGGGCCTTGCTCCACATCGCACACCTCCAATCCCGCGCCGTTCCGGCATCGCGCATTCGGGATGCCGACCCGCAGCGTCGGTATTCTATTGGATTCAAGCCGTCTGTAAAGGATTGGTCCCGCCCCCGGCCTTGACTTTGCCGCGCGCCCCATGTGTATCGGCGCGAACCCGATGACGAACGCCACCACCGCCGATCCCGGCCCCGGAGAGTGAAAATGCACGCATATCGCAGCCATACCTGCGCCGATCTGAGACAATCCCATGTCGGAGAGGGCGTCCGCCTCGCCGGGTGGGTTCACCGTATCCGCGATCACGGCGGCGTGCTGTTCATCGACCTGCGCGATCACTATGGCGTGACGCAGGTGCTGTGCGACCCCGACAGCCCGGTTTTCGATGCCGCCGAGGGGCTGCGCGCCGAAAGCTGCATCCGCATCGACGGCACCGTCAAGGCCCGCGACGCGAGCCTCGTGAACCCGAAAATCCCCACCGGCGGGATCGAGGTCTATATCCGCGACATGGAGGTGCTAGGCGCCGCGGGCGATCTGCCGCTACAGGTGTTCGGCGATCAGGAATACCCCGAGGAGACGCGCCTGCGCTACCGCTATCTCGATCTGCGCCGCGAGGCGATGCAGCGCAACATGGTGCTGCGCTCGGATGTGGTGGCGTCGATCCGGCGGCGCATGTGGGAGCGGAGTTTCCGCGAGTTCCAGACGCCGATCATCACCGCGTCGAGCCCCGAGGGCGCGCGCGATTTCCTCGTGCCCTCGCGCCTGCACCCGGGCCGATTCTACGCGCTGCCGCAGGCACCGCAGCAGTTCAAGCAGCTCATCATGGTGTCGGGCTTCGACAAGTATTTCCAGATCGCGCCCTGCTTCCGCGACGAGGATCCCCGCGCCGACCGCTCGCCCACCGATTTCTACCAGCTCGACATGGAGATGTCCTTTGTCGAGCAGCAGGACGTGTTCGACGCCGTCGCCCCGGTGATCGCGGGCGTGTTCGAGGAATTCGGCGAGGGCGCGCGGGTAGACGCGCCCGAGACATGGCCGCAAATCCCCTTCGCCGAGGCGATGCTCAAATACGGCTCTGACAAGCCCGACCTGCGCAACCCGATCGAGATGCAGGACGTGTCCGAACATTTCCGTGGCTCCGGCTTCGCCATCTTCGCGAAATTGCTGGAGCAGGAGGGCACGCAAATCCGCGCCATCCCCGCCCCCACCGGCGGCAGCCGCAAGTTCTGCGACCGCATGAACGCCTTCGCCCAGAAAGAGGGGCTGCCGGGGATGGGGTACATCTTCTGGCGCGATCAGGGCGACGGCATTGAGGCCGCAGGCCCCCTCGCCAAGAACATCGGCCCCGAGCGGACCGAGGCGATCCGCCAGCAGCTTGGCTTGGGCGTGGGCGACGCCGCCTTCTTCCTCGGTGGCAAACCGCAGGCGTTCGAGCGGGTGGCCGCCAAGGCGCGCGACGTGATCGGCGAGGAGTTGAAACTCACCGAGCAGGACCGCTTCGCCTTTGCCTGGATCGTCGATTTCCCGATGTACGAGGCGGATGAAGAGACCGGCAAGGTCGATTTCAGCCACAACCCGTTTTCCATGCCGCAGGGCGGGCACGACGCGCTCGACGGCGATCCGCTCGATGTGCTCGGCTACCAGTACGACCTCGCCTGCAACGGCTACGAGATCGTCTCCGGCGCGATCCGCAACCACCGCCCCGAGATCATGTTCAAGGCGTTCGCACTCGCCGGCTACGACGAATCGGAGGTGCGCAACCGCTTCGGCGGCATGGTTAACGCGTTCCAGTACGGTGCGCCCCCCCACGGCGGCTGTGCGGCGGGGATCGACCGCATGGTGATGCTGCTCGCGGGCACCTCCAACATCCGCGAGGTCATCATGTTCCCGATGACCCAGCGCGCCGAGGATCTGATGATGAACGCCCCCTCCGAGCCGACCCCGGATCAGCTCATGGAACTCGGGCTCAGGGTCATCCCGCAGGAGTGACGCCCGCCATGTCGGACAGCCGCCCCCTCGGTCCTCAACTGTCGGATTGGCGGCCACCGCCCGCACCCGATGGCACGCCGCTGACCGGGCGCTACGCGCGGCTCGACCGGCTCGACGCGGACCGACACGCGGTCGATCTGCACCGCGCGATGAGCGACGATAACGCGCTCTGGGATTACATGCCCTACGGCCCGTTCTCCTCGGCCTCGCAATACCACCGCTGGGCGCGCGAGGCGGCGGCGTGGGACGACCCGCTGTTCTACGCGATCACCGATCTGGATACGGGCCGGGTCGGTGGTGTCGCCAGCTATCTGCGGATCAAGCCGGAGGCGGGCAGCATCGAGGTGGGTCATATCACCCTCGCCCCGGCGTTGCAGCGCACCCGCGCCGCGACCGAGGCGATTTACCTCATGATGGATTGGGCCTTTGACGCGGGCTATCGCCGGTTCGAGTGGAAATGCGACGCGCTCAACATGGCCTCGCGCCGCGCGGCGCAGCGCTTGGGGCTGAGCTACGAGGGCACGTTCCGGCAGGCCACCGTGGTCAAGGGCCGCAACCGCGACACCGCATGGTTCGCGGCGATCGACGCGGACTGGCCCGCGCTGAAAGAGGCGTTCGGCTTCTGGCTCGACCCTGCGAATTTCGACGCCGCCGGACAGCAGCAAGAGCGCCTCGGCACGCTCACCCGCCTCGTCCGCGTGACGTCGGATCCGGCACAGCACGAGGGCTGACAGCCCCGGGCAACGCCGCTCAAGTTGCCGCGCGTGTCGTCAATCGGGCGAGATATTGCCCGGCAGGATCCCGAACACCAGCACCGGACAGCCGCCGCTCCGCCCGGCGGCGATCCGGCTGATGAGCTTGTGCGTGCCGGTGGTACTGGCCCCGAATTTCGCAGCAACGGTGTTTGACGTCTCTCGCCCCTCGCGGTCGAGGCAATAGCCCAGCGACTGAAAGAACTCCTGAGACAACTCGCGCGTCACGATCACGCCCACGTCGATCACGCCCGCCTCGAAGAAACTGCGAAAGGCGTAAAGATCGCGGTCGTAGGTCTGGTCCTTGCTGTTCCATTCGTAGTCAAAGGCGACACGCCCGCGCCAGAAATCCACGAGGTGATTGTGGATGTAATCCGCGCGCAGGATGCGGTCGATTTCCGGGGCCTTGTCGCCCTTGCCCTCGCGCAGCCGCACCAGCAGGTCGGCCTCGATCCGCACTTCCTGGTGAAATCCCTCCGCCGCGGCCAGTTCGGCAAACCGGGCCGTCGCCGACATCCGGTTTCCTCCGGGAGAGCGGATTTCGGTCCGGCTGATGGTGAAGCGTTCGAGAACGCGCAGGATCGCCGCCAGTTCCTCGGGCGAACGCTGCGCCAGCACCGCCGCCGCGCTGCGGTAGCTTGTGACCGAGTATCGTGATGCAAGCTGTCCGCCGATCTGCGCCCGGACCTGCGCGGCCTCGTCGAACACCGCATCTTCGACGCGCCGGGCCATGCTATTCCGCCGCAACGCCCGAATTATACGGATACGTCTTCCACCCAGGCTTGTAATCGGCATCCGCCTGATTGCCCCAGACGGTCCAGCCGTCACGCACGCCGCGTCCGAACAGCTCCAGATACGGGCCCCAGGAACAGCCCTCGATCAACTCGTATTGCTCATCCGGCTTGCGCGAATGCTCGCGCTTGCGGGTCTGCATCATGTTCACCTGCCGCCGTCCGGGGGGCAGGGTGCGGGCGTTCTTGCCGCGCGTGCCGAACAGCAGCAATTCCGTCACGTTGCGGAAATAGAAGCCCACGCCGCGCCCGTCGCTGCCGCCGTCCTTGCGGATCTTGTGCCAGACGATGTTGGACTTGTAGTCGAACCCCCATGCGCGCAGCACCTCCAGCCCCTCGGGCAGGAGCGCGTTGGGCACCCACAGGTAGCAATGCGCCGCATCGGTCAGATACTCGGCCACCGGCAGCGCGCAAATCTCGCCCAGCGTCATCGTGGGATAGCGCGACAGGCGCTTGTGCTCCGGCGCGACCTTGCCGGTGCGGTTGGTGAATCGCCACGGCGGGTCGGCCATGACACAGCCGAACCGGTCTTGCCCCAGGAAACGGCGCAGGTCTTGTGTGGCGGGATGCTCCATAGCCGACATCTTGATGGACTCCCCCCGTACTGTCATGGTGAACAAGACTAGAACATAGCCCTTAACAGACCGTCAAGACAAGCCCGGCAAACCGTCTCAGTCGTGAAACGGCGTCACCTGCGCCACGATCACCGCGTTCTCGTCGCGGGCGCGGGCCATGAGCGCGCGCTCGTCGTCGCCGATATCAAAGCCGTCGGCCTCGCGCTCCTCGCATGTGCCGTGGCCGGTCACGTCGAGCGGCGCCATCCCCGCCTGCTTGAGAATCGCCACCGCCTCGCGCACCGCCTCGGCCTCGTCCACGCCCGAGGCGTAGACCATCAGCGCCGCGCCGGTGGCGTCGCCCGGCAGCCCGTCGCCCGCCTTGCGCCCGACCTCGACGACGAGGGTATAGACCTGTTGTGCCGTGTCCCTGCTCATCCGCGCGACATGCGCCGGTGCCCGCCGCATGTCAAGCCGTGCCGGGCCCTTGTCGCCCGGTCTCAGCCCTGCGCGATCACCTGCACCGTAACCGCCCCGATATAGATCGCGAAGAGCAGGACGCTCTCGATCCCGATCCGCGCCGGCCCGTGTTTCTGCCGCAGGATCAGCCCCGCCAGCAGGACCGAGGTCATCAGCAGGCCGACCGCGATCCAGAACACGTCCGCCGCCTGCATCGCGTGATAGATCGAGCCGTCGCGATAGGCGATGTCCGACAGCACAAGAAACAGTACGTCGAAGGTGTTGCCGCCGATGATTCCGCCCACGGCCAGTTGCAATGCGCCGCGCCGGATCGCCGCCAGCGTGGTGACAAGCTCGGGCATCGAGGTGACGACCGCCGTGATCAGCGCCCCCACGAGGCTGGAGCCGAGCTGGTAGCGCGCGATAAGCTCTGTCCCGACCTGGCTGATCACCCATCCCCCGGCCCCCATCAGGCAGACGAGCCCGCCAAAGACCAGCAGCGGGCCGGTCACCGGACGGTGGCGTTCGGCCGCGTCCTCGGGCACGTCTTGGCGCGTTTGGCTGGTTTGCGTCGGCCGCCACATCGGCGTCTCACGGATGCGCGCGCCCACCCGCACCGAGGTCGCGTAGACCAGGAACAGCACGACCGAGACCGGGTGAAGCCCGGCCACCGCCACCTCCGGCCCGGCCATCGCCGCCAGCGGCAGGCTCAGGAGGCCGATCAGCACCACGCACTGGAACAGGTTGGCCGGTTCGGCCACCGCGTGTTCGAGGTTGCTGCGCCGGTAGAGCACATCGGCGATGGCGAGGAACAGGGTCTGTGCCGCGATGCCGCCGATGGCGTTGGAGATGGCAAAGCTCGCATCTCCCGCGCTTGCCGCGGTGACCGATACCACCGTGCCCGACAGCGACGTGGCCGCGCCGAGCAGCGTGGCGCCGATGATCGCCTCGCCCAGCCGGGTCCGGTCGGCGATCACGTCGGCCAGCCCGGTCGCCCGCAACGAGCAGACGATGACCACCCCGGCGGCCCCGGCAAACAGCGCCATCAGCAGCGGGAACGACAGCGCCGGGATCATCTGCGTGCCCCGGCGCGCAGCGCAGGATCACCCTCCGCGCTCATGGCCTCGGACCTGTGACAGGGCGCCGTGGTGTCACCTCAGTCGCGCAACAGCTCGTTGATCGCGGTCTTGGACCGGGTCTGCGCGTCCACCCGCTTCACGATCACCGCGCAGTAGAGGTTGACGCCGCCCTTCGACGGAATCGACCCCGAGACCACCACCGAATAGGGCGGCACCTCGCCGATGAACACCTCGCCGCTCTCGCGGTCCACGATCTTGGTGGACTTGCCGATGAACACGCCCATGCCGAGGACCGAGCCCTCGCGCACGATACAGCCCTCGACCACCTCGGAGCGCGCCCCGATGAAACAGTTGTCCTCGATGATCGTCGGCCCCGCCTGCATCGGCTCCAGCACACCGCCGATGCCGACGCCGCCCGACAGGTGCACGCCTTTGCCGATCTGCGCGCAGCTTCCCACCGTCGCCCAAGTGTCCACCATAGTACCTTCGTCCACATAGGCCCCGAGATTGACAAAGGAGGGCATCAGCACCACGCCGGGCGCGATATAGGCGGATTTGCGCACCACGCAGTTCGGAACCGCGCGGAAACCGGCGGCGCGCCACTGATTGTCGCCCCATCCCTTGAACTTGTTGTCGACCTTGTCCCACCAGCCGCCGCCCTGCGCGCCGCCCGGATGGATTTCCATGTCGTGCAAGCGAAAGCCCAGAAGCACCGCCTTCTTGGCCCATTGGTTGACGCGCCAGTCGCCGTTCTCCTGCCGCTCGGCCACCCGCAGGCGGCCCGAATCGAGCGCGTCGAGCGTCGCCTCGATGGCCTCGCGCGTCTCGCCGCCGGTCTTGGGCGTGATGGTGTCGCGCGCCTCCCAGGCGGCTTCGATGGCGGTTTCCAGTTGGGCGTTGGACATCTGCGTTCCCCCGGGGTCAGTGTTCGCGTTGTCTTCGCCTATAGGGGCAAGTCCGGGCCGGATCAATGCGACGCGATGCGGGGCGCAAGCGACCCGGGCCCCGCCGCGCCCCGTCATGCCCGCCTGCGCGGGCATGACGGGGCGCTCGCTCAGGGGCGTGGCGGCCTCAGCCGCGCATCCGCTCGGATTTCGGGTCGTACATCGGCCGCAGGCTCGCCTCGGCCCGCACCCGGCTGCCCGCCACGTCGATCTCGTAGGACGAGGCCAGCACCTGTTCGGCGCTCTCACCCTCGCACGGCACGTATCCCATGCCGATGGCCCCGCCGAGATGATGGCCATACGCCCCCGAACTCAGATACCCCACGATCTCGCCATCGCGCAGCACCGGCTCGTTGTGGTAGAGCATCGGCTCCGGGTCGGTCAGCCGGAATTGCAGCATCCGCCGCTCCAGCCCCGTCTCCTTCTTCCGCAGCACCGCGTCGCGCCCGATGAACGCGGGCTTGGCGGTCTTGACGGCAAAGCCGAGCCCCGCTTCCAGAACGTGATCCTCGCAGGTGATGTCATGGCCGAAATGGCGAAACGCCTTTTCGATGCGGCAACTGTCCATCGCGTGCAGCCCGCAGAGTTTAACCCCGTGATCGCTGCCCGCCTCGGTCAGTACCTCGAAGACATGGCCCGCCATGTCCGCACTCACGTAAATCTCCCAGCCAAGCTCGCCCACGTAAGACACGCGATGCGCCCGCGCCAGCCCCATGCCGATCTCGATCTGCCGCGCCCATCCGAAGGGATGGGCGTCGTTCGACAGGTCATCGGGCGACACCGCGCGCATCAGGTCGCGTGCCTTCGGCCCCATCACCGCCAGAACGCCCTCGGCAGCCGTCACATCCGTGATCACCACCATCCGGCCCCCCAGATGCCGCCGCAGCCAGGTCTCATCCGCCAGCCGCGTGGCGGCGGGCGTGACCACCAGCCAGGCGGTCTCCGAAAGCCGCGTCACGGTCACATCCGCCTCGATGCCGCCGCGCGCATTCAGAAACTGCGTATAGACGATCCGCCCCACCGGCACGGCCATATCCGCCCCGCAGACATGGTTGAGAAACGCCTCCGCCTCCGGCCCCTCGACCCGCAGCTTGCCGAAGCTCGACATGTCGTAAAGGCCCACGCCCTGCCGGATCGCGCGGTGTTCTTCGGCGGCATTGTCGAACCAGTTCTGCCGGCCCCAGCCATAGCGATACTCGCGCTCTTGCCCGTCGCGCGCATACCAATTGGCGCGCTCCCAGCCCGCCGCCTCGCCCATCACCGCGCCGCGCGCCAGCAATTGCGCGTGAAACGGCGAACGCCGCACGCCCCGCGCGGTAGCCTTCTGCCGGTAAGGGTAGTGATCGGCATAGAGCAGGCCAAGCGTCTCTTTCGATCGCTCATAGAGGTATTGCCGGTTGCCCTGAAACGGCTGCATCCTGGAGACATCCACATCGCCCAGGTCAAAGGGCTTCTCGCCATCCTCCATCCATTGCGACAGCGCATGCCCCGCGCCGCCCGCCGACTGGATCCCGATGGAGTTGAACCCCGCCGCCACCCAGACATTGTCCATCTCGGGTGCCAGCCCCAGATGATAGGCATCATCGGGGGTAAAGCTTTCGGGACCGTTAAAGAACGTGTGAATCCCCGCCTCGGCCAGCATCGGCATCCGGCTCACCGCCGATTCCAGAATGGGCTCGAAATGGTCGAAATCCTCCGGCAACTGGTCGAATTCGAAACTCTCGGGAATGCCCGCCATCCCCCACGGCTTGGCATCGGGCTCAAACGCCCCGAGCATCATCTTGCCCGCATCCTCCTTGTAATAGGCGCATTCATCCGGCACCCGCAGAACCGGAAGCTGCGAAAGCCCTGCGATCGGCTCGGACACGATATAGAAATGCTCGCACGCATGCAGCGGCACGTTGGTGCCCGCCATGCGCCCCACCTCATGCCCCCACATGCCCGCGCAATTCACTACATGCTCGCAGGCGATATGGCCCTCGGCACCATCCTCACCGCGCCAGTCCACACCGGTCACGCGGCGGCCCGTCCGCGCGATCCCCGTCACCTTCACCCGCTCGGCCACCCGCGCGCCCCGGCTGCGCGCGCCCTTGGCCAATGCCAGCGCAATGTTTGCCGGATCCGCCTGCCCGTCGGTGGGCAGCCAGACGCCCCCCGTCACCCCCTCGATGTTGAGATGCGGATAGCGGTCCTTGATCTCGGACGGCGACAACTCCTCCACCGGTACGCCGAAGGCGCGCGCCATCGCCGCGCTGCGCTTGAGCTCCTCCAGCCGCTCCGCCGTCAGCGCCGCCGAGATCGAGCCCACCTGTCTGAGCCCCGTGGCGATGCCGGTCTCGGCCTCCAGCCCGGCATAAAGCTCCGCCGAATAGCGCGCGAGCCGGGTCATGTTGGCGCTGGCGCGCAACTGCCCGATCAATCCGGCGGCGTGCCACGTCGTGCCCGAGGTCAGCGCCTTGCGCTCCAGCAGCACCACGTCGGTCCAGCCCAGTTTCGTCAGGTGCCAGGCGACAGAGCAGCCCACCACGCCGCCGCCGATGATGACCACGCGGGCCTGATTGGGAAGATCGGTCATGTTGTGCCTCCTGTCAGCGTTGCGCATTGAGTATTTTTACCAGGAAGAAACCGGGGCTCAGGCAATCCCGTACCCCGCCGCCCGGATGCGCCGCGCCAGTTCCGCGATGTGATCGGGGCCGATCTCGCAGCAGCCGCCGACGATGGTGGCCCCTGCGTCGATCCAGCCCATCACGGTCCCGGCATAGGCGGCGGGGCCGAGGTCGGTGCGCTGTTCGAGCGCATCGACGGTGGGGGCGCTGCCCAGAAACCCCTCGCTGATCTCGGGAAAGCCGTTGGCATAGGCGCCGAAGGGCAGGCCGAACCCGGCGATATGCGGCAGCCCCTGCGTGATCGCCTCGGGCGGCGAGCAGTTGAGCAGGATCGCGGCGGGCGGCATCTCGGCCAGAAGCGGCGCGAGCGCCGAGAGCGGCTCGCCCGAGCGCAGCCGCGTGCCGTCCTCGTCCATCACCGAAACCGCGAGCCAGAGCGGCACGCCCGCCGCCTGCGCGGCCAGACACGCGCCGCGCGCCTGATCGACCGAACACATGGTCTCGAACAGCAGCAGGTCGACGCGGCCTGCGAGGGCCGCCACCGGTTCGGCATAGATGCTTGCAGCCTCATCGCTGGGCGGGCAGAGGTCCGGCCGATAGGATTGCACCAATGGCCCCACGGCCCCCGCCACCCGGCCCGACCCGTGCGCGTCGCGCGCGGCAAGCGCGGCGGTGACCGCGGTATCGGCGAGGCGGCCCACCTGATCGTCCAGCGCGACCCGCACCAGCCGGTCGCGCAGGGTGGCATAGGTGTTGGTGGTGGCCACCGTGGCCCCGGCGGCGAAATAGGCGTCATGCACGTCGCGCACGATCTGCGGGTGATCCATCATCACCTGCGTCGACCAGAGCGGCGTCGCCCGGTCGCCGGAGCGTTTGACCAGCTCCTGCCCGATGGAGCCGTCGAGGAGGGTGATGTCTGTCATGAGTCGGCCTCCGGGGGCAAGAGGACCAGCTTGCCGGTGTGGCTCTTGGCCTGGAACTCCGCCTGCGCGCGGGCGATGTCGCGCAGGGGGTAGGTGGCGCTGATCCGTGGTCGTACCTCTCCGGCGCGCACCATCTCCATCAGCCGGGCAAAGACGCGCGGCGGCTGATACGTGCAGCCGTGAATGGTGATGTCGCGCAGGTAGATGCGGCGCAGGTCGGCATGAATCATCGGCCCGGCGATGGCCCCCGCCACGGCGTAATGCCCGCCGGGGCGCAGCGCGTCGATCTGCGCGGCAAAGCCCGGCCCGCCCACGAGGTCGATCACCGCGTGATAGCGATCTTGGGGCAGGGGGGCGTCGCGGGCGATCACCTCTGCCGCGCCGTCATCCGTCACGGTCGCGGCCTTGGCAGGGGCGGCGGTTCCCGTCACCCGCGCACCCATCCGCGCGGCAAGCTGCACCGCCGCGAGGCCGACATTCCCCGAGGCCCCGGTGATCAGCACCTCCTGCCCCGCCGTGACCCCGGCGCGATCCAAAAGCCCCATCGCGGTGCCGAAACCGCAGGGCACGGCGGCGATCTCGATATCCGAGAGCGGCGCGTCGGTCACATCGCAAAGGTCATCCGCCCGCATCAGGCAGTATTCGGCAAAGGCCCCGTCGATCTCCGAGCCGAGCGCGACGAACCCCACAGGGTTCTCCACCGTGGGCCGGGGGATGTTGATCGGGCAGGTCACGCGCGCACCGAGCGCCGGGGTGGTGACGCCCGCGCCCCGCGCCACCACCTCGCCGCAAATGTCGCCGCCCTGAATGAGCGGAAAGCGCAGCGCCCCCGACCAGCCCCCGGCCTCGACGCCGTCAGCCGTCTCGCCCGTCGCCCCGGTCACCTCCGCCGCATACCAGCCCTCGCGGGTGTTGATATCGGTGTTGTTGACCCCCGCCGCCCGCACACGGACCAGCACCTCGCCCGCACCGGGGCGCGGCACCGGGATATCCTCGCGCCATTCCAGCACCTCGGGTCCGCCATGGCGGGTGAGGGTGACGCCGCGCATGGTGGCGGGCAGGGTCACGCGCGCAGCCTTTCGTTCTCCGGGTCCCAGAGCGGCGCGTCGGGCTGCACCTCCGCCGGGCACCGCTCGCCGTAGATTTCAACCTCCAGCTTTGTGCCCGGAACCGCCAGATCCGCGCGCAGCATGGCGAGCGCCACCGAGGCACTGACCCGGTACCCCCAGGCCCCGGAGGTGGTCTCACCCACGATCTCGCCTCCGTGCCAGATCGAGGACATGTAAGGCGCATCCGCCGCCCCCGCCTCGACGATCAGCGGCGCAAAGCGCTTGGCCACGCCCCGCTGCTTCTCGGCCAGCAGCGCCGCCTTGCCCGGGAAGTCCTGCGGCTTGTCGAGCTTGACGAACCGCTCCAGCCCGCCCTCAAGCATCGAGTAATCGGTGGACAGATCGCCCTTCCACGCGCGATACCCCTTCTCGATGCGCAAGGAGTTCAGCGCCCACATGCCAAAGGGTTTTGCTCCCGCGTCGACGACCGCCTCGTAGATCGCCGGGATATCGGCGTTTTCCGCATGGATTTCCCAGCCGAGTTCGCCGGCGAACGAGACCCGCAGCAGCGCGGCCCATCGCCCCGCCACCTCCGCTTCCTGAAAGCTGAGCCAGGGCAGGGACAGGTCGGCGTTGGTGAGGGGGCTGAGCACGTCCCGCGATTTCGGTCCGGTGACGATCAGGGTCGACATCCGGTCGGTCCAGTCCTCCAGCGTGAAACCGGCCCCCTTGGGCATGTGCCGCTCCAGCCATTCGCGGTCATGCCATTGCGCAGACGCGGCGGTGACCAGCACGAACAGGTCCTCGGCCTCGCGCGTCACCGACATCTCGGTGACGATGCGCCCCCGGTCGTCGGTGAAATACACGAGCCCCACGCGCCCCACCTTGGGCAAGGCGCCCGTGACCAGCCCGCGAAGCCAGTCATCGGCCCCCGGCCCCTGCACCTTGAACCGTGAGAAACCGGGCAGGTCGAGCACGCCGCAATGGTCTCTCACCGCCTCGCATTCTTGCCGGATGCGCGGCTCCCACGGCCCCGCGCGGTCCCAGGTCTGCGTGGCCTCTTCAGACGTGTCGTCGCCCGGTTGCGCAAACCAGTTGGCGCGCTCCCAGCCGTTATAGTCGCCCATCTGGCCGCCCATTTCCTTGATCCGGTCATGCACGGGGCTGAGCTTGCGGTCGGGTGCAGCCGACCAGCGGTGCCAGGGGAAATGCATGGCGTATTCGTGGCCATAGACTTCCATCCCCTTCGCCACGCAATACTCGTGATCGGTGTAATCGGTGTAGCGGCGCGGGTCGCACGACCACATGTCCCACTCGGGCGCGCCTTCCGTCACCCATTCGGCCAGCACCTTGCCCGCGCCACCGCCCTGCGCGATGCCAAAGGTGAACACACAGGCCTCGAACGCATTGGGCACCCCCGGCATGGGGCCAAGCAGCGGCATCCCGTCCGGCGCATAGGGGATCGGCCCGTTGATGATCTTGCTGATCCCCGAGGTGCCCAAGAGCGGCACCCGCGCCATCGCGTCGGTCACGATCTCCTCGATCCGGTCGATATCCTCCTGCCAGAGCTGAAAGCTGAAATCGTCGGGCATTGGATCGCTCGGGTCGGCCCAATGGGCGCGACAGCGTGGCTCGTAAGGCCCGAGGTTAAAACCGTGCTTTTCCTGCCGCAGGTAGTAGGAGACATCGACGTCACGCAACAGCGGCAGCTTGCGGCCCTGCTCCTTCGACCACGCCTCGATCTCGGGGATTTCCTCGGACAGAAGGTATTGATGGCTCATCACCATCATCGGCACGGTCCGCCCGCCATAGGGCTTGAACCATTCGCCGACACGCTGCGCATAATAGCCCGCGGCGTTCACCACGATCTCGCAGCGGATCTCGCCCTTCTCGGTCTCGACAATCCATTCGCCGTTCTCACGCCGCACGCCAGTCGCGGGGCAAAAGCGGATCACTTTCGCCCCCATCTCGCGCGCGCCTTTTGCCAGCGCCTGCGTCAACTGCGCGGGGTCGATATCGCCGTCGTTCGGATCATAGAGCGCGCCCTTCAGATCATGCGTCTCGATGAACGGATAGCGCGCCTTGATCTCGTCCACCCCGAGGATTTCCAGATCCATCCCCTGATGCCGGCCCATCCCCTTGGCGCGCTCGAATTCCTGCATCCGCTCGCGGCTATGCGCCAGACGGATCGAGCCGGTCTGATGATAGTTCATCGGATAATCGACCTCGCTCCCCAGCCGCGCGTAAAGCTCGGTCGAATAGCGCTGCATGTTCATCACCGACCAGCTTGTCGAGAAGGTCGGCACATTGCCCGCCGCGTGCCAGGTGCTGCCCGCGGTCAGCTCGTTGCGCTCCAGCAGCACAGAGTCCGTCCAGCCCGCGCGGGCCAGATGATAGAGGCACGAGGCCCCGACCGCGCCGCCGCCGATGATCACCGCCCGCGCGGTGCCTGGTATGTCAGCCATGTCTCCCCTCCCTCAGTCCTTCTGCGGCACGCCGTCCGCGATGTCGTAATAGTCGCCCTTGTCGGCGACAAAGATATGCTTCTCCAGCCGCAGCCCGGTCGGCTCCTCCAGCGCGCCGAGCGCAAAGCTCATCGTGTCCTCCGCGTGCGCCGCCCAGAACAGCGACGATCCGCAGCGCGGGCAGAAACCGCGCTTGGCCGTCTCGCTCGCCTCGTACCATTTCACCGTTCCCGAAATACTCAAATCCGACCTTGCCACGTAGGCCGACGCCCAGAGATGGCCGGACTGCCTGCGGCACTGGCGGCAATGACACACGCTGACACCCTCGGGCCTGGCATTGACCTTGAATGAGATGTCGCCACACAAACAGCTACCCTCAAGCATTTGAACCTCCTCTGGAGCCGGGGAATTGGGGCAATCCGTCGTTGATCACGTAATAGTCGCCTTTATCTGCGACAAATACATGCCTCTCCAGCGTCAGCCCCGTAGGCTCGTCAATCGACGCGGCGGTAATGGCGATACGCGCTTCGCCCTCCGGCTTCCAGAACAGGGTAGAGCCGCATATGTCGCAAAATCCGCGTTCAGCCGTGGCGCTGGCACGATACCAGGTCAGGCCCTCATCGTGCTCGAAGGTCAGATCGTCCTCTGCCACCGAGGTGGCCGCCCATAGGTGCCCGGATTGCTTGCGGCATTGGTGGCAGTGACAGGCGGTGATAGACCGCATTGGCCCGCTGATCACAAAGGCCACCGCGCCACAAAGACACGATCCCTGATGCATCACACCCTCCCCGGTGTTGCGGCGCTGCCCAATGCCACGCCATAGATCACGAAGGCGGCGGCCATCGCGCGCCGCAGCCAGACATTGAATACCGCGCCCAATGCCGCCCGCCCCAGCCCCGCGCCAAGCGCGGTGAAACCGGTGTAGCTCAGCGCCGTGATGCTGAGGGCGGTGGGAAAGATCACCCACATCTGCTCCCAGATCGGCACACCCGGTTGCACGAATTGTGAAAACGCGGCGAGGTAGCCCGCCACGCTCTTGGGGTTGATCGTGGCCACCACGAAGGCCCGCCAGAAGACCGACCCGCCGGTTTGCGTGGCCCCCCCGATGGGCCGCCGCGCCCGCATCCAGCCGCGCACCCCCAGCCAGATGAGCACCGCGGCCCCCAGCAGTTTCGCGGCCTCGAACGCCACCGGCGAGGCGGTGATAAGCGCGGTAATCCCCGCCGCCGAGAGCGTCAGGAACAGCACCGCCTGCACCAGGATCGCCGCCACGCCCCATAGGCCGCGACGAAAGCCCACGGTCATCCCGTTGGTGATGCAGTTGACATGATTGGGTCCCGGCGTGGTGACGAACACCACCCAGAAGAGCGCAAAGACGGTCCATCCCTCGACGTTCATCCCCGCCTCCCGCTCAATAGACCGGCGGGGCGATCACCCAGATCGCCACACAGGGGGTGTCATAGGGGTTGGCCCAGGAATAGGTCTCGCCGCGAAAGCGAAAGCTGTCGCCGGGGCCGAGCGTAAAGCAGCGCCCGCCGATGCTCAGGTCGAGCTGCCCCGACAGGACATAGCCGACCTCCTGCGTGGGCCGCTGTGCCGGGCGCTGCATCCGCGAGTGGGGCTTGAAGGTCGAGTGGATCACCTCGAAATCGTCGGTCAGGTCGGGCGACAGCAATTCCTCGATCAGCCCTTCCTCGCCCGAGCCCATCGGCCGCCGCGCGCCCGCGCGCACGACATAGCCCTGCTCCTGCGCGGGCGCGCTCGCGTGCCCGAAGAGCAGCGACATCGGCACGCCCAGCACCTCGGCCACCTGCCGCAGGTCGCTGATCGACGGCTCCGACAGGTCGCGCTCGACCTGACTGAGCCAGCCGACCGACCGTCCCAGCCGCGCCGCGACAGCCGCCAGCGTCAGCCCCCGTGCCTTGCGCAGGGCGCGCAGATCGGCGCCCAGCGTGCGGGATTCGCTCGGGTCCTGTTGCAGCATCGGCGGTCTGTCCCTTCGCAGATTCTTCATGATCCGATCCTGCGCGCGGAAAATGAAAATTCCAAGGATTTTTTCATATGGCGTGGCCGGGACCGACGCGATACCGACGGAATACCGACACGATATCGACACGGCTACAGCCGCTTTTCGCGGATGACGCGCCCGGCGTGCCGTGCTACGTGCAGGCCATGAGCCAACTGCCCTCCAAGGCGGAAATCCTGCAATGGATCTCCGACAACCCGACCCTCACCTCCAAGCGCGATATCGCCAAGGCCTTTGGCATCAAGGGGGCTGCGCGGATCGACCTCAAGCGCGTCCTGCGCGAGCTCGAGGCCGAGGGACATCTTGAGAAACGCAAGAAAACCTACCGCGACCCCGAGCGCCTGCCGCCGGTAACGGTGTTGCAGATCAATGCGTTGACGCCCGATGGCGAGCTTCTGGCGCGGCCTCTGGAATGGCATGGCGAAGGGGTGGAGCCGGTGGTGATGGTGCTGCCCCGCGCCGCCGATCCGGCGCTGGGCGAAGGCGATCGTATCCTTGCGAAATTGCAGGAGGTGCGCGGCGAGACGCATCACTACGAGGCCCGCCTGGTCCGCCGCATCGGCGCCAACCCCCGGAAGGTATTGGGAATTTTCCGCAAAAACGAAGAGGGCGGGCGGATCGTGCCGATCGACAAGGGCGAGGGCAGGGAATGGCTTGTTTCCCGCGACGCCACCGGCGGCGCACAGGATGGCGAGCTTGTCGAGGCCGAGCAGGCGGGGCCCGCAGGGCGCATGGGTCTGCCCCGCGCGCGCGTACTCGACCGGCTGGGCGACCCTTCGGCTCCCAAGGCCGTGTCGCTCATCGCCATCCATCAGCACGGCATCCCGGACGAGTTTCCCGACGAGGTGATCGCCGAGGCCGACGCGATGAAGCCCGCCGGTCTCAAGGCGCGCACCGACCTGCGCGACCTTGCCCTCATCACCATCGACCCGTCCGACGCGCGCGACCATGACGACGCGGTCCTTGCCCATGCCGATGACGACCCGGAAAACCCGGGCGGTCACGTCATCTGGGTCGCCATCGCCGATGTCGCCCATTACGTCCGCCCCGGATCGGCGCTTGATACCGAGGCGAAAAAACGCGGTAATTCCAGTTACTTCCCGGATCGCGTGGTGCCCATGCTGCCCGACCGCCTCTCCGCTGACCTCTGCTCTCTGCACGAGGGTGTACCGCGCCCCTGCATTGCCGTGCGGATGCAGATCGACGCCAACGGCGAGAAGCTCGGCCACCGCTTCGTGCGGGGGCTGATGCGCTCTGCGGCATCGCTCACCTATGATCAGGTGCAGGCGGCGATGGATGGCGCGCCCGATGACAAGGCCGGGCCGTTGCTGGAGGACGTGATCCGCCCGCTCTATGCCGCCCACGCCGCGCTGGCCGAGGCGCGCCACCGGCGGCAGCCGCTCGATCTCGACCTGCCCGAGCGCAAGGTTGAACTGAGCGACGAGGGCCGCGTGACCTCGGTGCGTTTCGCCGAGCGGTTCGAGGCGCACCGGCTGATCGAGGAATGTATGGTTCTGGCCAACGTCGCCGCCGCCGAAGAGCTGAACGCCCGCAAGAGCCCGCTGCTCTTTCGCGTCCACGAGGAGCCGCCGCCGGAAAAGCTCGACACGCTGCGCGAGGTTGCCGAGGCGGCGGGGCTGGTGCTGGCCAAAGGGCAGGTGCTGCGCACGGCGCATCTCAACGCGCTGCTCAAATCCGCGCGCGATACCGATCACTCTGAAATCATTAACATGTCCACCCTGCGCGCCATGACGCAAGCCTATTACGCGCCGCAGAATTTCGGGCATTTCGGGCTGTCGCTGCGGGCCTATGCGCATTTTACCTCGCCGATCCGGCGCTATGCCGACCTGATCGTGCACCGCGCGCTCATCACGGCGCACGGCTGGGGCGAGGACGGGCTGTCGCCGGTCGAGATCGAGCGGCTCGACACCACCGCGCAGCATATCTCGGACACCGAGCGCCGCTCGATGGTGGCTGAGCGCGACACCAATGACCGCTACCTCGCCGCCTTCCTGTCGGAGCGTCTTGGTGAGGAATTCACCGGCAAGATCAGCGGCATCGCCCGGTTCGGCGTGTTCGTGAAACTGGACGAGACGGGGGCGGACGGTCTCGTGCCGATGCGCGCGCTGGGGGCCGAGTACTTCCATTTCGACCGCGAGCGCGGCACCCTGATGGGGGCCGATACCGGGCGCATCATCGCGCTGGGGCAGCGCGTGACGGTGCGGCTGGCCGAGGCGGCCCCGGTCTCGGGCGGGCTGGCTTTTGATCTGATCGACATCGAGGGGGCGAAGGTGCCCAAGGGGTCGGCCACGTCGCGCGGCAAGCCGCCGCGCCGCAAGATCGGCACCGCACGGCGCAAGGCGGCCAAGCTCAAGCGCAAGGCGGCGCGCAAGCGCGGCTGAGATCGGCGGAGCCCCGCGCGACCATGCCGGGATCGCTTTCAAGCGGAAAACAATCGCGTTATCATCAACCGATAATCCGGGCAGACGGAGGCAGGCGATGCGGGCGGGACTGGTGGTGATGACGGGCGTGGCGCTCTTGTTGGGGGAGCCACTTGCGGCATCGGTGACAGAGTCTCTGCGCCCGCAATCGCGCCCCGGATCGGGCACGGTGAACGCGGTGGCGGTGGTTTCGGTAGAGGTGCCGGTTCGCAGCCTGCGCCCGCGCGCGCGCCCCGAGGCGGTCGGGGATGCCCGCGTCACGGAGGCGAGCGGCAATGCCGGTTTTGACCGCTGGATCGTGGGCTTCCGGTCGCGCGCGGCGGCGGCGGGGATCCGGCGCGACGTGCTCGAAAGTGCGTTTCGCGGCGTGCGCTACGATCCTGAGGTGGTGGCCAAGGACCGCAACCAATCCGAGTTCAAGCGCGAGATATGGGACTATCTTGACGCGGCGGTGTCGCCCAAGCGGGTCGAGGACGGGCAGGCGGCGCTGCGCCGCCATCGCCGGACGCTCAACCGGATCGAGGCCCATTACGGCGTGGAAAAGGAGATCGTTACCGCGGTCTGGGGCATGGAGAGCACCTTTGGCACGCGGCTGGGCGATCTGCCGCTGGTGCAGTCGCTGGCGACGCTGGCCTATGACGGGCGGCGCGGGGCGTTCTTCGAGAAGCAGTTGATGGCAGCGTTGCAGATCCTGCAATCGGGTGACGTGAACCCGCGCGCCATGAAGGGCTCGTGGGCAGGCGCGATGGGACACACGCAGTTCATCCCGACCTCTTATCTGGCCTATGCCGTTGATTTCACGGGCGACGGGCGGCGCGACGTGTGGTCGGACAATCCCACCGATGCGCTCGCCTCTACCGCCGCCTATCTCAAGCGGTTCGGCTGGCGCAAGGGGATGCCCTGGGGGGTCGAGGTGCGGGTGCCGCGCGGTGCGTCCTTTGGCGGTGCCAGCCGGATGCCCTCGGACTGGGCTGCACGCGGCGTCGTAGGGACCGACGGGCGCCCGGTGCGCGACCACGGCTCGGCGCGCATCCTGCAGCCGGCGGGGCCGGAGGGGGCCTCGTTCATGGTGTTCGCCAATTTCGACGTCATCAAGCGCTACAACAACGCCGATGCCTATGCACTGGGCGTCGGGCATCTGGCAGACCGGATCGCGGGCGGCCCGCCCATCGAGGCAAGCTGGCCGCGCGGTTACGATCCGCTGAGCTTTGACGAGCGCAAGGAGATGCAGCGCCGCCTCAGGCGCAAGGGCTTTGCGGTGGAAAAGATCGACGGGATCGTCGGGCCCAACACGGTAGACGCGATCCGCGCCTTCCAGCGGTCGGTCGGGGCCGAGGCTGACGGCCTGCCGTCACAGCAGCTTCTAAGCCTATTGCGGCGCTCCTGAACGCCAGCGCTCACTCGAGATCGCGCCAGTCATCCTCGTGATGCGCGGCACCGATGGCGATCCAGCCCGCGCGGATGCGGGCGACGCGGCTGTCCCCCCATGTGCGAAAGACGATATCGAACCCGTCGGTGGCGATGTTCTCGGCGCGCACCTCCATGCGGGCGTTGGTCTTGCAGTCGGTATCCCACAGCGACAGCGCCACATGCACCATCGGGGCGGCGCGGAAGGGCGGGTCGAAGGTCACCCGCTTGCGCCGCTCGCGGGCACCCTTTGCTGTCCACATGTCGCCGCCATCGGCGTAATCCGAGAATAGCGCGACGTCCCCCTGCGCGATCCCGATCGCCTCTCTCAACAAGACCTGCATGCGCCCTCCGTCGGTCTGGTCCGGGAGCGTAACCGTACCCGGGCCGACTGAGAACGGCAAAAGAAAAGGGCCGCGCGGGACGCGGCCCTGCCCTGTCCGTCTTCCGTCGGGATGATCTCAGTTGGGCGACATGCCGATGTGATCGCCCACGGCCACCATGTCGTGCAGCAGCTTGGTGGCATCGTCGATGAGACCATGTTCGTCGGCGCTTTCCTCTTGCACGCGATTGAGGCGCTCGGTCGCTTCGTCCACCATCGACTTGAAGTGCTCCTGCGTCATGTCCTCACGCGGCAGGGCGCGCTCGGCGAGGACCGAGATGCTCTGGCCGTTGATTTCGGCGAAGCCGCCGGTGACGACGTATTCCTTGTCGCCCTCGGCGCTCGAGACCCGCACGATGCCGGGGCGCAGCGTGGTGATGAGCGGTGCGTGATCGGGCAGGGCCGTCATATCGCCCTCGGCACCGGGGATCAGCACCTCGCGCGCCTCGACCGAGGCGAGAAGCCGCTCGGGGCTCACGAGATCGAATTGCACTGTCTCAGCCATATCGGCCTCCTCCTATGGGTGGTGGCGGGCCGGTGGCCCGCCGCGCGGCGCTCAGGCTGCGGCTGCGGCCATCTTCTCGGCTTTGGCAACCACGTCGTCGATACCGCCCACCATGTAAAAGGCCCCCTCGGGCAGGTGGTCGTATTCGCCCGCGACCACGGCCTTGAACGATTTGATCGTCTCTTCGAGCGGCACCTGGATGCCGTCGGAGCCGGTGAACACCTTGGCCACGTCGAAGGGCTGCGACAGGAAGCGCTGGATCTTGCGGGCGCGGGCCACGGTCAGCTTGTCCTCTTCGCTGAGTTCATCCATGCCGAGGATGGCGATGATGTCCTGAAGCGCCTTGTAGCGTTGCAGGATGCCCTGCACGTCGCGCGCGACCTGATAATGTTCCTCGCCGACGATCTGCGGGTCCATCAGGCGCGAGTTGGAATCGAGCGGGTCCACGGCGGGGTAGATGCCGAGCTCGGAAATCGCACGCGACAGCACCGTGGTGGCGTCGAGGTGGGCGAAGGTCGTCGCCGGGGCCGGGTCGGTGAGGTCGTCCGCAGGCACGTAGACGGCCTGAATGGACGTGATCGAGCCCTGCTTGGTCGAGGTGATGCGCTCCTGCATCGCGCCCATGTCGGTGGCCAGCGTCGGCTGGTAGCCCACCGCCGACGGGATGCGGCCAAGTAGTGCCGACACCTCGGAACCTGCCTGCGTGAAGCGGAAGATGTTATCGACGAAGAACAGAACGTCGGTGCCCGACTGGTCGCGGAACTGCTCGGCCAGCGTCAGGCCGGTGAGGGCGACGCGGGCGCGGGCGCCCGGCGGCTCGTTCATCTGGCCGTAGACCAGAGCCACCTGGCTTTCTTCAAGGTTGTCGGGCTTGATGACGTTGGATTCGATCATCTCGTGGTAGAGGTCGTTGCCCTCACGGGTCCGCTCGCCGACACCGGCGAACACCGAGTAGCCCGAGTGCACCTTGGCGATGTTGTTGATCAGTTCCATGATGAGAACCGTCTTGCCCACGCCAGCGCCGCCGAACAGGCCGATCTTGCCGCCCTTGGCGTAGGGCGCGAGCAGATCGACCACCTTGATGCCGGTCTCGAGCACGACGCTTTCAGTCGACTGTTCGTCGAATTCGGGTGCGGGCTGGTGGATGGCGCGGGTCTCGTCGGCCTTGACCGGACCCTGCTCGTCCACCGGCTCGCCGATGACGTTGATGATGCGCCCGAGCGTGGCGTTGCCCACCGGCACCGAGATCGGCGAACCGCTGTCCGTCACCTCCTGCCCGCGCACGAGACCCTCGGTCGCGTCCATCGCGATGGTGCGCACGGTATTCTCGCCAAGGTGTTGCGCAACTTCGAGAACCAGCTTCTTGCCGTGGTTATCGGTTTCCAGCGCGTTGAGGATCGCAGGCAGATCATCGCCGAACTGCACGTCCACCACGGCGCCGATGACCTGCGTCACTTTGCCTTTTGCGTTTGCCATGTTTCGTCTCCGGTTTGTCTTACAGCGCTTCCGCGCCGGAAATGATTTCAATCAGCTCGTTGGTGATCACGGCCTGACGCGAGCGGTTGTACTCGATCGTCAGCTTGTCGATCATCTCGCCGGCGTTGCGGGTGGCGTTGTCCATCGCCGACATGCGCGCGCCCTGTTCCGAGGCCCCGTTCTCCAGGAGCGCGCTGAAGATCTGCGTGGCGACGGCGCGCGGCAGAAGCTCGGTCAGGATCGCGTTCTCGTCGGGTTCGAAATCGTAGAAGGTGCTGGTATCGACATCATCCGTGTCGCCTGCATCGACGGGAACGATCTGCTGTTTTGTCGGGATCTGCGTGACCACGTTCTGAAACCGCGCGTAGAACATCTTGGCGACGTCGAACTCGTCCGCATCGAAGCGCTTGAGCACGTTGGCCGCGACCGCCTGCGCATCGGCATAACCCACGCGCTTCACCTCGGTCATGTCGACATGGTCGATGAAATACTGACCGAAGTCGCGCTTCATCGCGTCGCGGCCCTTCTTGCCGACGGTAATGATCTTGACGGTCTTGCCCGCCGCCAGAAGATCGGCGGCCTCGGCCTTGGCGAGCTTGGCGATGTTACCGTTGAACCCACCGCACAGCCCGCGCTCGGCGGTCAGGACCAAGAGCAGATGCACCTTGTCCTCACCGGTGCCCCTGAGCAGGCGCGGCGCATTTTCCGAGTCGCCCACCGAGGCGGCCAGCTTGGCCATCACCGCGTTGAACCGCTCGGTGTAGGGCCGCGCCATCTCTGCCGCCTCTTGCGCGCGACGAAGCTTCGCCGCGGCAACCATCTGCATGGCCTTGGTGATCTTGCGGGTCGATTTGACCGACGCGATCCTGTTTTTCAGGTCCTTGAGATTGGCCATTGCCGTCTCTCTCCCTTAAGCGAAGTCGGCGGCGTATTCGTCCAGCGCAGCCTTGATCTTGTCCTCGGCTTCCCCCTTGATCTTGGGGTCCTCCTTGGTGATGTAATCAAGCAGGTCCTGGTGCTTGCCGTGCAGGTGCTTGAGCAGCCCCTGCTCGAACCGGCCCACATCGCCCACGGGCATCTTGTCCAGATAGCCCTTGGTCCCGGCATAGATGATGCAGACGATCTCGGCGTTGGTGAGCGGCGAGTATTGCGCCTGCTTCATCAACTCGGTGAGGCGCGCGCCACGGTTGAGTAGCTGCTGTGTCGCGGCGTCGAGGTCCGAGCCGAACTGGGCAAAGGCGGCCATCTCGCGATACTGCGCAAGCTCGAGCTTGACCGGGCCTGCGACCGATTTCATCGCGTTGGTCTGTGCCGAGCCACCAACGCGGCTAACCGAAAGGCCGGTGTTCACGGCCGGGCGGATACCCTGATAGAACAGGTCGGTTTCGAGGAAAATCTGCCCGTCGGTGATCGAGATCACGTTGGTCGGGATGAAGGCCGAGATGTCGCCGGCCTGCGTCTCGATGATCGGCAGAGCGGTGAGGCTGCCCGAGCCGTTGTCCTCGTTGAGCTTGGCCGAACGCTCCAGCAGGCGGGAGTGGAGGTAGAACACGTCGCCGGGATAGGCTTCGCGGCCCGGCGGGCGGCGCAGAAGAAGCGACATCTGGCGATAGGCCACGGCCTGTTTGGAGAGGTCATCGTAGATGATGAGCGCGTGACGGCCGTTGTCGCGGAAATGCTCGGCCATCGCGGTGGCGGAGTAGGGCGCGAGGAACTGCATCGGTGCGGGGTCGGACGCGGTGGCGGCCACGACGATCGAATACTCGATCGCGCCGGATTCCTCGAGCTTCTTCACAAGCTGCGCCACGGTCGAGCGCTTCTGGCCGACGGCGACATAGACGCAGTAGAGCTTCTTGCCCTCGTCGTCGCCCGCGGCTTCGTTGTAGGATTTCTGGTTGAGGATCGTGTCGAGCGCCACCGCGGTCTTACCGGTCTGGCGGTCACCGATGATCAGCTCGCGCTGGCCACGGCCGATCGGGATCATCGCGTCCACCGACTTGAGGCCCGTGGCCATCGGCTCGTGCACCGATTTGCGCGGGATGATGCCGGGCGCCTTGACGTCGGCGAGGCCGCGCGTGTCCGACTTGATCGGGCCCTTGCCGTCAAGCGGGTTGCCGAGGCCGTCCACGACCCGGCCCAGAAGTCCGTCACCGATCGGCACGTCCACGATGGAGTTGGTGCGCTTGACGGTGTCGCCTTCCTTGATGTCGCGGTCGGAGCCAAAGATCACGACGCCGACATTGTCGCTCTCCAGGTTGAGCGCCATGCCCATGATGCCACCGGGAAATTCCACCAGTTCGCCAGCCTGCACGTTATCGAGCCCGTGCACACGGGCAATCCCGTCACCGACCGACAAAACCCGACCGATCTCGGCGACCTCGGCCTCCTCGCCGAAATTCTTTATCTGGTCCTTCAGGATCGCAGAAATCTCTGCTGCTTGGATACCCATTTATCCGACCTCTTTCATTGCATTCTGGAGGGAATCGAGCCGCGAGCGGATCGAGGTGTCGATCATCTTCGAGCCCACTTTGACAACAAGACCGCCGATGAGGGTCTCATCGACGGTCGTTTTCAGTTTCACGTCGCGCCCGATGCGCGCCTTGAGCGTTTTCGCAAGTTTGTCGGACTGCGCGCCGGACAGCGCCTTGGCGCTGGTTACTTCGGCGCTGACCTCGCCCTTGTCCTCGGCGATCATCCCGGACAGCAGGGAGATAAGCTGCGGCAGCACGAAGAGCCTCCGATTGGCCGCCATGAGGGCGAGCCCGTTCTTCAGCTCCGGGACGAGGTCCATCTTGCCGGCGACGGCGGTAATTCCCGCGCCCTGTTCGGCGCGGCTCAGGACCGGCGAGAAGATCAGCGTGCGCAGGTCGGCGCTGTCGTCGAGCGCCACCGACAGGTCATCGAGATTGGCTTCGAGCAAGGCGAGGGATTTGCCCTCTCTGGCAAGCTCGAAGATGGCGGTGGCATAGCGCGCTGCAATGCCGGATGAAATCGAAGCTGGTTCGGACACGTCCACCCTTCCGATAATCTGGCCCCGGTCGAACCCGCTTGATGCAAGAACGAGACCGGGGGCGTTGTCATACGATGCGCCTTGCGAAACACCGAAATTCGGCTGGGGTGTAGCAGAGGCTTTGCTGTCGGGCAAGCGGCTTTGAAACGATTGTATACCGTAGAATACCGTAAACTTTCAACCACTTGATCCGACTGCGACCGATTGCACACTCCTCACCGAGGAAAAAAGACCTCTTTTCGTGCGGTTCCGTCCCTGCAAACGACCCCGGATTCCCTGTCTAGTGCCCCGCGCCACGGACCAGAAGCCCCTCGTAGATCGGCTCGAGCGATGTCGCCTCGAACAGCGATGACACGCTGGTGCCGTTCCAGATGTTGAGGATCGCCTGCGCGAAGATCGGCGCGACGGGCACGATGCGGATGTTGGGCGTGGCCGCCACCGCCTCGGTGGGCTGGATCGTGTCGGTGATGACCATCGACTTGAGCGCCGAGTTGGTGATCCGCTCGACCGCGGGTCCCGACATGACGCCGTGGGTGGTATAGGCATGGACCTCGCGCGCGCCGTTCTCCAGCAGGATGTCGGCGGCCTTGCACAAGGTTCCGGCGGTGTCGCACATGTCGTCCACGATGATGCAGATCTTGTCGGTCACGTCGCCGATCACCGTCATCTCGGCCACCTCGCCCGCTTTCTCGCGGCGCTTGTCGACGATGGAGAGGGGCGCGTCGATCCGCTTGGCCAGTTCGCGCGCCCGCGCCACCCCGCCCACATCGGGCGAGACGATCATCACGTCGCCGAGCGCATCGGCGAACTGCGCCTTGATGTCGAGGGCAAAGACCGGAGAGGCGTAGAGGTTGTCCACGGGGATGTCGAAGAAGCCCTGGATCTGCGCGGCGTGCAGGTCCATTGTCAGCACCCGCTCGATCCCCGCGCCGACGATCATGTTGGCCACCAGCTTGGCCGAGATGGGGGTGCGCGCCTTGGTGCGGCGGTCCTGCCGTGCATAGCCGAAATAGGGGATCACGGCGGTGATGCGCCTGGCCGACGACCGGCGCAGCGTGTCGGCCATGATCAGCAGTTCCATCAGGTTGTCATTGGCTGGCTTCGAGGTGGGCTGGATGATGAACATATCCTCGCCGCGCACGTTCTCGAATATCTCGACAAACACTTCCTGGTCGTTGAACCGCTCCAGCCGCGCGTCCACCAGCCCCACGCTCTTGCCGCGGTGCATGGACATGCGGCGCGCGATGGCCTTGGACAAGGGCATGTTGGCATTGCCCGAAATCAGCTTCGGTTCGAGATTGGCTGGCATGGCGGGGTCCCCGGGGTGGTCTTGTATGACGGATTCGTGATGTTGCACCCCGCTTAGCATGGCCCTACCGTCGCGCAAAGCTGTGCCGGAAGGGGAGCGCGCCGAAATGGCCCATATCGACTATTATTTCTCCACGCTGTCGCCGTTCGCCTGTCTCGCGGGGGACGGGCTCGAGCGGATCGCCGTCCGCCACGGGGCGGACGTGACCTACAAGCCGCTCGACATCATGGCGCTGTTCGCGCGCACCGGAGGCGTGGCCCCGGCCGAGCGCCATCCCTCACGCAATGCCTACCGCGCGCAGGAACTGGACCGTCAGGCAAAAAAGCGCGGCATGACCCTGAACCTGAGGCCCGCCCACTGGCCGACCAACCCGGCGCCGTCGTCCTATGCGATCATCGCCGCGCAGAACGCGGGCGGGGGCGATGTGGGCGCACTGGTGCAATCCATTCTGCGCGCCTGCTGGGCGGAGGAGCGTGACATCGCCGAGGACGCGGTGGTGCGCGACTGCCTCGAACGGGCGGGTTTCGACCCGGCGGTCGCCGATCGCGGGCTATTGAGCGGAGCCGAGACCTATGCGGCCAACCTTGAAGAGGCGGTCGAGGCCGGCGTGTTCGGCGCGCCCTTCTACGTGGTGGACAGCGGGCAGATGTTCTGGGGACAGGACCGGCTGGAGGATCTCGACCTGCATCTTGCCGGCAAACTCTGATCAATGCCCCGTGATGTGCGCGCGGGGCGCGTCACCCATTGGCAGGTCATGGGGCAGGGGCCGCGTGCGGCCCTCGCCATCCATTGCTCGCTCGCCCATTCGGGGAGTTGGGCGGCGCCTGGTGCTGACCTCTCCGAACTGCTGACCGTCACCGCCTTCGACCTGCCGGGTCACGGTCTGAGCGCGCCGTGGAACGAGGCGGGCGAGATACAGGCCGCGAGCACCGCAATCGCCGCGACATTCCCCGAAGGTCCCACGGATATAATCGGCCATTCCTTTGGCGCGACCGTGGCGTTGCGGCTGGCGGTCGAGCATCCGCACCTCGTGCGCTCCTTGTGCCTCTACGAGCCGGTATTCTTTGCCGTGGCGCTGGCCGACCGGCCCGACCTGCGCGCGGACCACGAGGAGGAGATGGCGACCTACCAGGCAGGGATCGGGGCGGGAGACATGGCGGCAGCGGCGCGCGGCTTCCTGTCGGTCTGGGGCGGGGGCGAGGCGTGGGAGGCGCTGCCCGCCTCCGTTCGCGATCGAATGGCCGCGCAGATGCCGCTGATCGAGGCCGCCTCGCCCGCGCTTTACGGGGATGCGGGCGGGATGCTGGCCTCGGGCGCGCTGAGCCGCATTGGCGTCCCGACGCTGCTGATGGAGGGCGCACGCTCTCCGGCCATCATCGGCGCGATCAATGACGGCCTTGCCGCGCGCCTGCCCGAGGTCCGCCGCGCATACATTGACGGGGCCGGGCACATGGGGCCGATCACCCATCCGCACGCCGTGTCCGCCGCGATCCGCGCCTTTCTCAGCCCCGCCCGTGCGGCGCGTCGTAATCCAGAACCGGGTTGATCGGGATGATCCGGTAAGGGTTAACCGTCTCGTGGCTGTAGTGGTAGTGGCGCACGATATGGTCGAAATTCACCGTCTCGCGCACGCCGGGCCATTGGTAGAGCTCGCGGACATAGCCCCAGAGGTTGGGATAATCGACGATGCGCTTTCGGTTGCACTTGAAATGCAGGTGATAGACCGGGTCGAAGCGGATCAGCGTGGTAAAGAGCCGCCAGTCCGCCTCGGTCAGTCGGCCACCCATCAGGTAGCGGTTTTCCGACAGGCGCTCCTCCAGCCAGTCGAGACTGTCGAAAAGCGGATGCACGGCGGCATCATAGGCCTCTTGCGAGGTGGCAAACCCGGCCTTGTAGACGCCGTTGTTGACGGTGTCGTAGATACGCGCGTTCACCGGCTCGATCTCGTCGCGCAGGTCCTCGGGCCAGTAATCGTCGGTGTTGCCGGTAATCCCGTCAAAGGCTGCGTTGAACATGCGGATGATCTCGGAGCTTTCGTTGGACACGATGGTCTCGCGCTCCCGATCCCACAGGATCGGCACCGTCACCCGGCCCGAGATACGGGGATCGGCCTTGAGATAGATGTCGCGGGCATAAGGCAGGCCGTAGAGCCGGTCGCCGGTTGCGCCGGGGTAATCGGTGCGGAATTCCCAGCCATCCGAGAGCATGTCGGGGTGCACGACCGAGACGCCGATGAGATCGGTGAGCCCCTTGAGGGCGCGGAAGATCAGCGCCCGGTGCGCCCAGGGGCAGGCATAGGCGACGTAGAGGTGATAGCGCCCGCTTTCCGCCTTGAACCCGCCTTCACCGCTCGGCCCGGGGGCACCGTCTGCGGTGATCCAATTGCGGAATTTCGCCGTTGAGCGCACGAATTTGCCGCCATGTGACGCGGTGTCGTACCAGGTGTCTTCCCACGCGCCGTTGATCAGTTGTCCCATGCCAGGCCCTCCTTTGGGATTTAGTTAGGACAGCAGTCCATACCGCAGTAGCCGTGGCACCGCGCAGGGGGCGTGCGGGGGTGCACAGGCAAGGGCACCGTCATCCTCGGGTCGAGCCCGAGGATGACGGGATCGGCAAAGAGACATCAGAGCTTGGACCGCAGGTAGTCCATCGCCGCGGGGCGCAGGGACTGTGTGCCGCGGGCGCGCTCCTCGTGCAGGATATCGCGCAGCTCGCCCAGGTTGGTGCGCCGCAGCAGGCTCTTGACCGGCCCTATGGAGGCGGGCCGCATGGACAGCGTGCGAAAGCCAAGCGCCGTCAGGCAGGCCGCTTCGATCGGGCGCCCGGCATCCTCGCCGCAGAAGCTGAGCCGCGTGCCGAGCGTGGCACAGCGATAGACGATGCCTTCGAGAAAGTTGAGGTAGCTCATGTCGAGCGTGTCGTAGCGGCGGCGCACGCGCTCGTTCTCGCGGTCGGCGGCGAAGAAGAACTGCTTGAGATCGTTGCCGCCGACCGAGAGGAAATCCACCTCCTCGTAGAAGGCATCCGGCGCGAAGGCGAGCGACGGGGTTTCGAGCATGGCCCCGACCTCGATTTCGGCGGGCAGCGGGTGGCCAAGGATACGCTCGCGGTCGAGCGCCTTGTCCATCTCGGCGCGGGCGGCGCGGAACTCGGCGTGCTGCGCCACGAAGGGAAACATCACCGACAGGGGCCGCCCCTGCGCGCCGCGGATGAGCGCCTGAAGCTGCATCCGCATCACGCCCGGCTTTTCCAATGCCACGCGCACCGCGCGCCATCCCATCGCCGGGTTGGGCTCGTCGGTGGCCTTCATGTAGGGCAGCACCTTGTCCGAGCCGATATCGAGCGTGCGGAACACCACGCGACGGCCCTTGGCGGCGTCCATCACGCGGCCGTAGAGCGCGCTCAACTCGGCGCGCTTGGGCATGTGGCTGCGGATCAGGAACTGCAATTCCGTGCGGAACAGGCCCACCCCCTCGGCCCCCGAGTTCTCGAGGCTGGGCAGGTCGGCCATGAGCCCCGCGTTCATCTTGAGCGTGATATGCGTGCCGCACAGTGTCTCGGCCGGTTTTTCGCGGATCGAGGTATAGCGCTCCTGCGCCTTGGCCTGCATAGCCATCTTGTCGCGAAACGCCGCCGTCACCGCATCATCGGGGCGCAGATGCACGATGCCCTGATCGCCGTCCACAAGGATCGAATCGCCGTTGAGCGCCTCGGTGGTGGCCCGCGCGGCATGGATAACCAGCGGAATGGCGAGCGCCCGCGCCACAATCGCGGCGTGAGAGCCGACCGCGCCTTCCTCGAGCACGATACCCCGCAGGCTGCGCCCGTAATCGAGCAGTTCCGCCGGGCCGATATTCCGCGCCACGAGGATCGGGTCGGCGGGGATTTCGGCACCGGTCTGGTGGCCCTGCCCGGTTAGGATGCGCAGCAGCCGGTTGCTGAGGTCGTCGAGGTCGTGCAGCCGTTCGCGCAGGTAGGCGTCGGTGACCTGGGTCATCCGCGCACGGGCAGCGGATTGTTCTTTCTCAACCGCCGCCTCCGCCGACAGGCCGCTGTCTATGTTGGCTTCCATACGGCGCATCCAGCCCTTGGAATTGGCGAACATCCGGTAGGCCTCGAGCACCTCGAGCTGTTCCGAATCGCCGCCCTGCGCCGAATCAAGCATCCGGTCCACGCCCACGCGCAGCGTCTCTATGGCCTCGTGCAGGCGCTCCATCTCGCGGGCGGGGTCCTCGGCGATGGGATTGGTCACCACGACGCGCGGCTCGTGCAGCCAGACATGGCCCTGCGCTGCGCCTTCCTGACCGCAGGCACCGCGGAACATCACCGGACGGCTGTGCAGCGCGGTCATTGCCGCGCCCTCGCCGACGAACGCCCCGAGCTCGGCCATCTCGGCGAGCACCATCGCCACCACCTCGAGTGCGTAAATCTCGTCCTCGGAGAATTCCCGCGCCTGTTTCGACTGCGTCACCAGCACGCCGAGCTTTTCGCCGAGTCGCTGAATGGGCACGCCGACGAAGGAGGAATAAGCCTCCTCGCCGGTCTCGGGCATGTACCGGAAGCCGGGGGCAGAGGGCGCGTCATCGGTATTGATGACGTTGCCCGACCGCGCCACCCGCCCGACCAGCCCCTCGCCCAGCCGCAGCCGCGTCTGGTGCACCGATTCGGCCTTGAGCCCCTCGGTGGCGCAGAGTTCGAGCGTGTCGGCGTCGCGGAACAGGTAGATCGAGCAGACCTCGGCGCGCATCTCCTCGGCGATGAGCCAGGTGATCCTGTCGAGTCGCGTCTGCCCGCCACCCTCCTCGGCCATGATCGCGCGCAGGCGTCCGAGCATCTGTCGGCTGTCGGTCTTCAAAGTCGCGCTCATCGCGCCTCGCCCCCCGGGGCCGGTTCAGGGGCGGCCGGCCTGCTGCGTGTTGGCGCGGCGCGGGCCGTCAGGCCGCCTTGTCCAGATCAAACGCATCATGCAGGGCCTGAACCGCGAGTTCCATATATTTCCGGTCGATCAGAACGGAAATCTTGATCTCCGAGGTTGCAATGACCTTGATGTTGATGCCCTCGTCACGGAGCGTCTGGAACATCCGCGCCGCCACGCCCGACTGGCTGCGCATGCCGATCCCCACAGCCGAGACCTTGGCCACGTCGGTATCGGCGAGCAGGTCATGGTAGTTGATCTCGCCTGCGTCCTTGGCCGCAGTGAGCGCCTTTTCCGCGCGTCGGACCTGATCGGTGGGGCAGGAGAATGTCATGTCGGTACGACCACCCTCGGCAATATTCTGGACGATCATGTCGACATTCACACCCGCCTCGGCCAGCGGCCCGAAGATCGCCGCGGCGATACCGGGGCGGTCGGCCACCGAGACGAGGGTCATCTTCGCTTCCTCGCGGGAATAGGCGATGCCACTGACAATTCTTGATTCCATGATTTCCTCCTCGGCGCAGACCAGTGTGCCGGCCTCGTCGCCCTGGTCCTCGAAACTCGACAGCACCCGCAGCTTGACATTGTAGCGCATCGCCAGTTCGACGGACCGGGTCTGGAGCACCTTGGCCCCCAGGGAGGCCAGTTCCAGCATCTCCTCGAAGGCGATCCGGTCGAGCTTGCGCGCCTTCGAGGCAATACGCGGGTCGGTGGTGTAGACGCCGTCCACGTCCGTGTATATGTCGCAGCGTTCGGCGCCGAAGGCGGCCGCGAAGGCCACGGCGGTGGTGTCCGAGCCGCCGCGGCCCAGCGTGGTGATGCGGCCCTCGGGGCTGATCCCCTGAAAGCCCGCGACCACGGCCACGCGCATCCCCTCGGCGAACTTGGCGGTGATGTTGTCGGGGGGAATGTCCTCGATCCGGGCGGCGGAATGCGAGGAATTGGTCCTGAGCGGCACCTGCCAGCCCTGCCAACTGCGCGCGGGGATGTCCATTTCCTGCAAGGTCAGCGCCATCAGCCCGGCGGTCACGTTCTCGCCGGAACTGACCACGGCGTCGTATTCGCGCGCGTCGTAGAGGGGCGAAATCTCGTCCACCCAGCCGACGAGCTGGTTCGTCGTGCCCGACATGGCCGAGACAATGACGATTACATCGTAGCCCTTGGCCACCTCGACGCCCACACGCTTGGCAACGCGGCGGATGCGATCGGTATTGGCGACCGATGTGCCGCCGAATTTCATCACGAGAACGGGCATGGCGCGAGACCTGAAATGAAAACTTCGGCGCGGTTTACGCGCGGTCAGACCCGGGCGCAAGTGGTCGGGTTGAGGCCGGGCCGCGGGCCCGGTCAGCAGAGCGATCAATATGGGTGCGCTTGCCCGTCCCATGTCCGGAAGCAGCCGGTGTCATCCATACCGAGCGCGGCGAAGCGCGCAATCAGTCCTTCGGCGGCTTCTTCCACCCCGATATCCGCCGCGTCGCCGCCCATGTCGGTACGCACCCAGCCGGGGTGGTAGATGCCCACGGCGATACCCTCGGGGGTCAGGTCGGCGGCGAGATTGCGCCCGAGATTGAGCGCCGCCGCCTTGGAGGCGCGGTAGATGTAGCTGCCGCCCGGGGCGCGGGTGTGGCTGGCCATCTGACTGGAGATGATGGCGATTCGCGCGCTGTTGCCCGCGCGCAGGTTGGGCAGGAGCGCCTGCACCGTCAGGAACACGCCGGTCACGTTGGTGGCGAAGGTCTCAGCCCACATCGGCGCGGGATAGCCGGTGTCGATCGCCTGCCCCTTGTCGGGGTAGATGCCCGCGTTGCACACCAGCAGATCGACCGGGCGCCCACCGAGATGCGCGGCGAAGGTCGCGACGCTGTCGGACCGCGTCACGTCGAGCGCGACGAGGCCGTCGCCGGCGCGGCGTCCCGTGCCGGTGACCGTGTGCCCCTCGGCCCGGTACCGTTTGGCGAGTTCCGCGCCGATGCCCCGCGATGCGCCCGTGATGACAACATGCATGGCGGTCCTCAGTGCGTCTTGCGGCGCGGGGAGAACGGCAGGGGGGCCACGGGGATGCCGTCGTCGAACAGGCGCTTCGCCTCCTCGGGCCGCGCCTCGCCATAGATGGCGCGCTCGGGCAGCACGCCGTCATGCATGTCGCGCACCTCCTGTGCGAAGCGCGTGCCGACATAGTCGGCATTGGCCTCGACCTTGCGGCGCAGTGCGGCGATGGCCAGCTCGGCGGTGTCGGGCGAAGACGAAAGCGAGCGGTCGTCCCGCGCGCCCTGAACCTGCGGCGTCATGAGCGCCTTTTCGACCTGTGTCGATCCACAGACAGCGCAGGCCACCATCCCCGTGCCGGACAGACGGTCAAAGGCCGACGCGGATTGGAACCAACTGTCGAAGCGGTGACCCCGCTCGCATTTCAGAGTAAATTTTATCATGCCCACACACCTGTTTACCCGGACCATAGTTACCCCTGCGGGCGCGAAGATCAAGCGTGAGAAATCTGAGTGAAAGATTCAGAATTGACTTATCCGACTCTTTCACTCAGATTGTTCGAGCCAAGCCACTCCATAATGGTCAGCCCGGCATCCTGTACCCGAATAGCGGGCTCGCGAGACACGCCCCCGCCGCCCGAGCGAATGGAGACCATGACATGATCCGCGCCCAGACCGGACCTGAGCAAAGCCTGTTGGCAGAGGCCGCCTGCCACGACGCCCGAGACCTGACCGAGGGCGGCAATACCGCCTATATCGTCCTCGACGGGAAGACCTACACCCTGCGCATCACCCGCGCGGACAAGCTGATCCTGACGAAATGAAACAAGTGCGCGATCTTTCCGGCGAATTGCCCGTCGGTGCCATCGAGGGGCTGCAGCCCTTGGCTGTACTCGTCATCGCGGCGCTGCGCGGTTGGAACCGCGGCGGCGCAGGTGCAGCGCTTGTGGCGCTGCGTGCGCGCATGAGTGAGGGCCAGGCCGCGGCGGCGATGGCGGCGATGTGCGACCTTGCGGGCATACTTGGCACCGCGCGGCGGCGGCCGCTGGCCTGCCACGCGCCCCAATGCCCCTGCGTGGGCGCGGACGAGGCGGCCTTTGCGCGCTTCGTGCAGGAGGCGGCGCTGGGCGAGCGCGAGGATGCGCTGCTGCTCGCCAGCCTGATGGTTGACGGCCCCGCCATCGTCTGCCTCACAAGGGCGGCACAGCGCTTCGGCCTGCAGCTTCACCGGGCCACGCTGCGCGATACTGCCGCGTTGACAGTCGTCGCTCCGGCAGGCACCACGCTCCACTGAGAAAGGACCGAGTTACGATGATCGTCTGTCACTGCATGACCATCAGCGATACCGACATCCGCCGCGCTGTGGATTGGATGCGCGCCTCCGATCCCGAAACGGTGATCACCCCCGGCAAGGTCTATCGCGCACTGGGCAAGCGCGCCGATTGCGGCGGTTGTCTGCCGCTCTTCATTGAAACCATGAGCGAGCAGGTTACGCTCGCTGTCCCCATGCATCTGCGCGCCCTGCGGCGCGCATCCACACAGGGAGACCTCCATGAAAGGCGACCAGAAGGTCATCGACTATCTCAACAAGGCGCTCAGGAGTGAACTGACCGCCGTCAGCCAATACTGGCTCCACTACCGGCTTCAGGAAGACTGGGGATACGGCAGGATCGCGGCGAAATCCCGTGAGGAGAGCATCGAGGAAATGCACCACGCCGACAAGCTGATCGAGCGGATCATCTTTCTCGGCGGTCACCCCAACCTGCAGAAACTCGACCCGCTGCGCATCGGCCAGACCCTGCGCGAGACGCTCGATTCCGATCTTGCGGCCGAGCACGATGCCCGCACCCTCTACATTGAGGCGCGCAACCACTGCGAAAGCGTGGGCGACTATGTGTCCAAGAACCTGTTCGAGGAACTGATCGCCGACGAGGAAGGCCATATCGACTTTCTCGAGACGCAGATCGACCTCTACGACAGCCTCGGGGCCGAGCGTTACGGGCTTCTCAACGCCAGCTCCGCCGACAGCGCCGGGTGACCGTGGCCGCGCCGCGGTTCAGTCGTCGCGGCGTTCCTTCGGGGCGGCGGTCCCTTCCTCGATCTGGCTGAGCAGCATGGTCTGCAAATCTGACTCCAGTTCCCGTGCGCGGGCGATGTAGGCGGCATTCTCCAGCGTCGGCACGTCCGGGTCCCACAGCGCGGCCAGTTCACGCACGGATTGACGGTCGTGCTGATAGAACAGCTTTTCTGCCTCCGCCGCCTCGAAATCCGTCAGCCCGACATTTTCCAGCACGTAGCGCCCGGCGCGCAGCGAGCCGTCGAACACCTCGCGCACGATGTCGTTGGCCCCCGCCTGGTAGAGGCGGAAAACGTGCGTGCGGTCGCGCGCGCGGGCGACGATATGCATGTCGGGCCGCTCTCGCCGGGCGAACGAGACCAGCCGCACGCAGGCATCCGGGTCGTCCAGCGCGGCGACCAGCACCCGCGCCTCGCCCAGACCCGCGGCGTGCAGCAGGTCGGGTCGGGTCGGATCGCCGAAGAAGCCCTTGACACCGAAGCGGCGCATCCGCTGGATTGCCGCCAGGTCGTTGTCCAGCACCACCGTGCCGAAACCGCTCGACCGCACCAGCCGGTTGACGACCTGTCCGAACCGCCCGATCCCGGCGATGATGACCTCGCCGGTGCGGTCGATCTTGTCGGCCTCGGGGGGCTCGGCGGCCTCGCCCATGCGCCATGACAGTTTGTCGAAGAGCAGGAACAGCAGCGGCGTGATGAGCATGGTCAGGGCGATCACCAGCAGCAGGATTTCGCTCATGCCGCGCGGCAGCACGTTCTGCTGGTTCGAGAACGCGACCAGCACGAAGCCGAATTCACCCGCCTGCGCCAGTGACAGGGTGAACAGCCACAGATCGCGCCCGCGCAGCCTGAATACCCGGCCCAGCACATAGAGGATGGCCCCCTTGGTCACGATCAGCCCGCCCGCGAGCCCCAGCACCAGAAACGGCGCACCCGCCAGCACGCCAAAATTCATGCCCGCGCCCACGGTGATGAAGAAGAGCCCCAGAAGCAGCCCCTTGAACGGCGCGAGATCGCTTTCGAGTTCGTGACGGAACTCGCTGTTGGCCAGCACCACGCCAGCGAGGAACGCCCCCAGCGCGGGCGACAGCCCCACCAGCATCATCAGGAACGAGATGCCAACCACGATCAGCAACGCCAGTGCGGTATACATCTCGCGCAGCCGTGCGGCGTGGATGAAGCGGAAAACCGGCCGCGTTAGGTAGACTCCGGCCAGGATGATCGCCGCCACCGCCGCCACCGTCACCAGCGTCGCCGCCCAGCCCGGCAGGCCGGCGATGAAGTTCTGCGCGGCTTCGTGCGGGGCCGCCTCGGCGGTTTCCTGTGCCTTGTTCGCCCGCTCGAAAACGGTACCAAAGACCATGTCCACGGTGCGCGGCAGTTCCAGCAAAGGCAGCAGCGCCAGCATCGGGATCACCGCGATGTCCTGCGTCAACAGCACAGAGAACGCCGACCGCCCGCCGCTCGTCTGCATCAGCCCCTTTTCGTTGAGGGTTTGCAGCACGATCGCCGTCGAGGACAGCGCCAGCGTCATGCCCACGGCCAGCGCCACCGTCCACGCCTGTCCCAGCCAGATGGCGCCCAGAAGGATCGCGGCGGTGGTCAGCCCGATCTGCAGCCCGCCCAGCCCCAGCAGCCGGTGGCGCATGTCCCACAGCGCCCGAGGTTCGAGCTCGAGCCCGATGAGAAACAGCATCATGACCACGCCGAATTCGGCCATGTGCTGCAATTCTGCGGTTTCGTGGCCGCCGACCATCCCGAGGCCCGGGCCGATCACGATACCGGCGGCGAGGTATCCCAGCACCGAGCCGAAGCCGAGCCGCGCCGAAAGCGGCACCGCGACGACCATCGCCACGAGGAATATCGTCGCCTGAAACAGAACCCCGTCCATCGCCCGGCCTCTTGAATGTGCGGCTCTTGGCGCTCAGCCCCGCGGCAGCCGCAGCACCACGTTTCGTCCGCTTTTCGTATAGCGCAATTCCGTATCGCCGATGGCCGAGACATGGCCGCCGTCGATCCGGTCACCGACCTCCACCTTGCGGTATTGCCCGTTCGCGAGGCGGACCAGCGCACGCCTGTTCGATGGGGTGCCGTAGACCCCGATGAGGTTGACCTGCCGCAGATTGATCGCGTTGCGGGCTGTCGCGCGCTGTGCGACAGAGGCCGTTGTCGGGATCGCCGGTGCCGCCGCCGTCGCCGCTGCGCGCGGTCGATCGGCGCGCGCGATCGCCTCGGGTCGCAGACGCGGCTTGAGAGATTCGGCAACCGCCTCGTCGGTTGCCTCGGCAATCGCTGCCGCTTCCGCCCGCGCCGCCCCCCGCGCAGCGATCGCCTCCGGGCGGGGGCGGGGGCGCAGCGTTGCCAGTTCGGTCCGCGTTCGTCCTCCTAGAGCCCCGCGCTCGTGCTCCTCGATCAGCGTCTCGGGGCGCAGGCGCGGGCGGATGCCCGACAGGTTTTCGCGCGCTTCGACGGCCTCTTCGGTCGGGGTGAGGCCGGGCAGGGGCACAGCGCGCGGCGGCGTCTCCGGCGGACGGACGGGGGGCGGTCCGGAATGGACGCGGATACCCTCTGGCGTCAGCGCGCCCTCCGGCGTTGCCCGCACGAAGCCGCGGGTGTCAAGCTCGAATGTCCGGCCCGGCGGTGGCGGCAGTGCGGGCCGCGGTGGCGCCGGATCCGGTGCGAGGCTGGCCGCGCGCGGCAGAGCGACGGCGTCGCGCAGGGTCACCTGCGCGTCTATGGAAGTCTGGTAGAAGGTGTCGAGGCTGCCGCTGCGCGGCTCGTCCGGGGCTTCGGGAGCCGATGGCCAGATTCCGGTGGCGGCATAGCGCCTGCGCGCCTCCTCGGGGGTCTCGGGAGCGGTCCAGCGCTCGGTCGTATCCGGGGTTTCCGGCTCTTTCTCGACAGCGCCGGTCGCATCCTGTGCGGCGGGCGGCGCGGCCGGGACCGGTAGTGCGGCAATTTCCTGTTCGTCGGGGGGTGCTGCCGGCTCTGGCGTGCCGGTCGCGGACTCCTCCGGCTCCGACGTCGCCGACCCGGCGGCGTCCGGTTCTTGCTGAGGCTCGGGGGCCGCGAGTTCGGGGATGTCGGGCGTCAGCGCGATCTGCGGCTCCGCCCCGCGCAGGATGCGGCCCAGCCCCGAGTCGGGAAAGATCGCCGCCCATGCCGCGACGCCGATCATCACGAGCAAGAGCACCGCCGTCAGGATCAGTCCCAGGAAGCGCGGCTTCCCGCGCCGCGCGTCGGCCGAGCTGCGCGCGCCGAAGATGGTTAGCCGTTCGGCCTCGTCCGCCGGTGTCAGCGCCACCGCGCCGGTCTCTGTCGGGCTCGGGGTCGCGACCGCCGCGGCCTCCTGCGCGCCCCCTGCGCCGGGCGCGGCGTTGTCTGTCATGGACGCGGGCTTGTCTTGGGGCACGCGTGGTGCGTTCGGTGCGGTCCTGGAGGCTTTGGGCGTCTTGGGCCGTGCCTTGGATTTTGTGCTTGTCGGCGCTTTCGGCGGCACGGTCCTGTCCGCCACCGGACCGACCGCGGGCGCGTCGTCGCGCGGGGCGAGGCTGGCAAGCGCGGCACCGCTGATGGCGCGCGCTTCCGCATCGGGCAGCGGGCCGGGCGTGATACGCGCCACACCCTCGAGCCGCGGCATGGGTGCCGGCGGCAGACCGCGCTCGGCCCGCACGCTGACAAATGGCAGGGCCGCGCCGGCTGTCGTGTCCCCGTCGTCCCCGTCGTCGTCCCCGTCGCCTCCGTCGTCCGAGACGGGCTTGTCTTCCTCCACGCCAGCCTCCGGCAGCGCGCCGAGCCGTCTCATGGGCCCTGTCTCGCGCTCGACCGTGTCGCTGCGCTCCCCGGCATTCCCGGTCACGCCGAAGACCGGTGTTCCCGCGTATATCTTCTGGTCAGGATCGGCCACGAAGCAGACCGGGTTGAACTTGTGCTCGCGGGCAAAGCTCTCGGCCTCGTCCAGCGTTTCCCGGGCGACGGCCGCGACGTAAAGCCGCGCGTCGCGCACTGTCCAGTCATAGGCCAGCTCATCCAGCGCGTAGGGCGTCGCCCCGTCCAGGGCATCGGCCGCCGCGGCATCGTGATCGCCATGCGGCGCGGGGGCGGCGGGAATATCGAGATAGCGGATCTGGTCGTCGGGGATGACGAGCTTGGTGCGCATCCCCGAGGGATCGAGGGTGTTGGCCTTCCTGCGCAGTGCCGCGAGATCGCCGTCAAGGGTCGGAGAGTCGAGCGCCACCTCGCCCACGACATGCCATCCCGCCTCGCCCGCGCGGTGCAGGAGGGTTATTCCGTCGAACGTCAGGTCGAGGGCGAAATTCGGTTTCATCGGGACCGTCTTACCATGCGCGCGCCGCCACCGGGAGTCTCAACAACGGTTGCGAGCCTGACGCGGTGGCGCACGGCGGTCAACCATCGTCGCCGCGCAGGCCTGCCGCCGCCTGTTCAACCGGTGGCGCGCGCCAGAGCCTGACCGAGATCGGCGATCAGATCGTCGGCATCCTCGATCCCGATGGAGATGCGCACCACGTTGGGCGCCGCCCCCGCCGCGACCTGCTGCTCTTCGGTCAGTTGCCGATGCGTGGTCGAGGCCGAATGGATGATGAGACTGCGGGTATCGCCGAGGTTGGCGACGTGACTGAAGAGGTCCAGACTGTCCACGAGTTTGACACAGGCATCATAGCCGCCCTTGAGCGCCACGGTGAAAAGCCCGCCGGCACCCCCGGGACAGATCCGCGCCACGCGGTCATGCCACGGCGAGGAGGGCAGCCCGGCATAGGTCACCCCCTCCACTGCCGGGTGGCTCTCGAGCCAGCCCGCGACCTTCTCGGCGTTCTCGCAATGGCGCTGCATGCGCAGGCTCAGCGTCTCTATCCCCAGAAGCGTGTAATGCGCCGCCTGCGGGTTGAGCGTCATGCCGAGATCGCGGAGCCCCACGGCGATGCCGTGGAAGGTAAAGGCGAGCGGCCCGAAGGTCTCGTGGAATTTGAGGCCATGATAGGCTGGTTCCGGCTGACTCAGCGAAGGGAACTTGCCCGAGGCCGACCAGTCGAAATTGCCGGAGTCCACCACGCAGCCGCCAGTTACCGTGCCGTTGCCGGTGAGGAACTTGGTCATCGAATGCACCACGAGCGTCGCGCCATGCTCGATCGGGCGGCACAGATATGGCGTGGCCGAGGTGTTATCGACGATAAGCGGCAGCCCTGCGTTGTCGGCAATTCCCGCCACCGCGTCGAGATCGGCGATATGGCCGCCCGGATTGGCAATGGATTCGCAGAAAATCGCGCGGGTGTTGTCATCAATCGCGGCGTTGATGGCGTCGGCGTCGTCGATATCGACGAACTTGGCCTCCCAGCCGAACCGCCTGATGGTCTGGCTGAACTGCGTGATCGACCCGCCATAGAGCCGAGTCGAGACCACCACGTTGAGCCCCGGTCCCATCAGCGGAAAGAGCGCCATGATCTGCGCTGCGTGCCCCGACGAGCAGCACACCGCACCCGCCCCGCCCTCGAGCGTGGCGAGACGTTCCTGCAGCGCGGCCACGGTCGGGTTGGTCAGGCGCGAGTAGATGTAGCCGACTTCCTGGAGGTTGAAGAGCGCCGCCGCGTGCTCGGCATCGCGAAACACATAGGCCGTCGTCTGGTAGATCGGCACCTGCCGCGCCCCTGTGGCCGGATCGGGCCGCGCGCCCGCGTGAATCTGCAACGTGTCGAAACCATAGGTCATCTCGGGGCTCCTCCCTTCGGAAACACTTGAAAACCGGGTTACGGCATTGAAAGGTGGCCCGCAACAGGCATGAGGAGTTACGCCATGGTCCCCCCGTTCCATCTGGCGATCAACGTCACCGATCTCGACACGGCGCGCGCGTTCTACGGCGGGTTGCTTGGCGGCACCGAGGGGCGCTCGACCGACACATGGGTGGATTTCGATTTTTTCGGGCACCAGTTGTCGCTCCACCTCGGCGAGCCGCTGGCCACCGCCCCCACCGGCAAGGTGGGCGATCACATGGTGCCGATGCCGCATTTCGGCGTGGTGCTGCCGTTCGACGTCTGGCGTGCGCTGGCCACACGGCTTGAGGCGGCGGAGGTCGATTTCGTGATCCCGCCCTCGGTGCGTTTCAAAGGCGAGCCGGGCGAGCAATGGACGATGTTCTTTCGTGACCCATCGGGCAACCCGATCGAGGTCAAGGGCTTTGCCGAGAGCGCCGGAGTGTTTGCCCACTGAACGGCGTTTTGGAGGGCCATGTGTATCGAGTACTTGATCCAAGAAGAAGCCAACGGGGGTTTCTTCTTGGCAAAATACTCGGATCCGGTCGTGGCAGCGGGCGCATCGCTCCCTGCTTCAGCGCATCCAGAACCCGTTGCGCTTGATGGTATTTCGGATCGCCTGTTCGCGGCGCGGCAGGTTGTCCTGGTCGAACAGCGCGCGCACCTTGTGCCCGCGTCCCTGATAGATCATGCGCTTGATCGCGTCGTATTCCTTGAGCACCTTCTTGATCCTGTTCGGTGCCGTGATCTTTTCGAGCACGTCAATCACCCCGTCGCTCTCGCGCGCATAGAGCAGCGGCAGGGTGCGGTAATGGCAGGTCACCGTGCCGTCGAGCCACCCTTCGGGCAGCGTGTCGCGCCCGCCTCCGAGCGAATGGATGACCAGCGGCAGCGTGACCTGGTCGAGCCACGGATCGAGCGACTGGCACACGAGCTCGGGCGGCGGGTCGTCGCGGATGGCGAGCGCATAGTCGAGGAACCGCTGGCCGAAAACGCGCGGGCAGCGGTAGAAAAAGTATCCGGCGTTGAAATAGAGATAGCGCTTCCAGTATTCGTCCGGCTGGCCCGCGTCGAGCGACGTTTCGAAATCCAGCCCGAACTTGTCGTAGAGCGATTTCCAGATTGCCGTGTAGCCGGGCCCGTAAAGGTCCGGCTCGGGCCAGGTGCCGCTGCGGCGGAGTGAGGCGGAGGGGCGGTCGAAATCGAACGGCACATCCGCGATCTCGCCGGTCACCAGCGTGTCGGTGTCGAAAAAGACGAAGGGCTCGCCCTCGGGCAGGGCAAACAGCGCCTCGATCTTGTTACCGTAAGGATAACTTTTTCCGAAGTGGCGTGTGTCAAAGGGCACGATCTCGGCCCCGAGTTCTTGCAGCCGGGCGCGGGTTTGCTCGCCCGTGACGCGCGGGTCGCCGCGCCACAGCGGTCCCGGCTGCGGTTCGGCCACCAGAAGCCGCCCGGTGAAGCCCGGCGACATCGCGCGAAGCGAGGCGGCAAAGATCACCGCCTCGTATTGCAGCCGCCCGCCCTGTCCGACGATCACGATGTTGAAACCGGTCCCTGCCGCGGTCGGTTGCGCCATGCCCGTGCCCCTGCGCTTCTTGCGTGACTATACTCTCGGGGTCTCGGGCTCGGGAAGGGGAAAGTGGTGGGCGACCTAGGATCGCCTGCCATACCCGTAAACCATTGAGATGGCTGCATCCGCTTGGCGGGCGGGTTGCGATTTGTCCCACCACTGTGAACTACCGACGGAAACAGATCAACCGCCTTCGACGTTTGCTAAGATACCAAGAAGTTGAACTTGGCTCTCAGCAACGCCAGATCGAAGAAACCGAGCGTGTCGGTCTTCGCTGTATCGACAAGGGCCGCTAGGTCACTGTCATCGAGGGCCATGACGTAGCCTCTGTGGTCCTTTGCCGTATCACGGCATCGCTTTGCAAAGAGTGCTGGGTCCGCGAGTTCTCTACAGACAATAAATCCGACTTGGCCTCGACTTGGTGAGAAGCGACCTGCGATTTGGTCCAGTGCGGGATTGTCCAACTCCTTGCCGTAGTTCTTGCATTCAAAGAAGATGTGTGCCGAGGAGTAATGGCGAGATAGCCACTCAAAAAAACTTCCACGGCCCATGTTGCTATAGGTTATGTCTATCCGTTTCCGGCCGTCATGTATCTCATGCTGCGCTCTCGGATGCGCAAGTGCTGGGTACATCAGCGCCGATAGAAGTGCCTCTACTGCATTCTCATAGTGGTGCGCGCTATTGTTGCCCGGCGGAAGGCTAACGACGTTGTCGAGTAGCTTGTCCCAGTCTGGCGTTTCGCTGCCGCTTATCTCTGCAATGGTGCGGTGGGTCAGCGGCTTGCTTGGGTTACTATGTTCTTCCTTGTAGGCGCGCAGCAACTCGGGGTTTGCTAGGGTCTGATGGACTACTGCGGGCTTCCCAGTCCCATACTTCTCTTTAAGGTCTTTGATATAGACCTTTGGCTGCCCCTTCTTTTTCCCACTTCTCAGTATTTGTACGAGGTCCGAGTTCGCTGCTAGCTCCTGCTTTCGAAGATGCTCAAGAATGTAGTGGCGGTAGTACTTTGCAAGGTCGTAGTCCATGTCCTGCCGGACGATTTCTTTAGGGACGAGTAGGAGCCGCTCGTCATCCACCGTCGGAAGCTGCACGTATAGCTCGTCCCATTTCTTATTCGTTTGGTACCATAAGGGGCCAGATACCACGCCGCTTGTAAGGGGGATGCCGTACTGTTCACATGCTTCTTGGGTATACTCAATCAGCGGCCCACGAATAATGTTGGTCACTATGTCTGAGACCACGTCCACCGAGATGCCTTCGATCATCAGCACTGTGTCTTCTAGATCGGTGAGAAGACCGGACTTTGCGGCTTCGCTCTTAGCCAATGTGAGCTACCCCCCGAAATTCGGACACTGACATAAGCTACGATTTGCAGTCTGCTGATCTTCGACGAAAAGGAGATCAGAGATGTCGAAACGCAAGCAGCACGCGCCTGAGTTCAAAGCGAAGTGAGCTACCCCCCGAAATTCGGACACTGACATAAGCTACGATTTGCAGTCTGCTGATCTTCGACGAA
>NZ_JBHMEC010000031.1:0-605 GCF_042430665.1 Roseovarius ramblicola
TTGCCGACCCCACACCGGAGCCGACGCCGGAACCGATACCCGAGCCGGCACCCGAGCCGATACCGGATGAGGGTGTCACCCACCTCGGCACCGACGGTGACGACCTGTTCCGGGTCCACAGCACCCGCGATACGATCGAGAACGCGGGAACCGGAACGGACACCGTCGAGACCACCGTCAATTTCACCCTGCGGCGGCATTCGGACGGTGATGACCTCGACAACCTCGTGCTCGCGGGGGACGCGGACCTCGTCGGTGTCGGAAACTCCGCCGACAACGTGCTCACGGGCAACACCGGCGACAACCACCTGAGCGGCGTCTGGGGGGATGACACCGTATACGGCGGCAGCGGCGATGACACGATCAAGGGGGTCAACGGCGACGACTGGCTGTATGGCGGCGCAGGCAACGACGATCTCAGCGGCGGGGATGGCGATGACATGCTCTTCGGCGGAGGCGGCAACGACACCCTCCACGGCGGCGACGGCAGGGATACGTTCATCACCTCTTCCGACCCCGACGGCGAGGATATCATTGACGATTTCGTGGTGGGCGAGGACCTGCTGGATGTGTCCCCCTGGGGGGTCGCGAGCCTCGCCGATCTC
>NZ_JBHMEC010000032.1:0-3060 GCF_042430665.1 Roseovarius ramblicola
TCGCCCCCGACGGGCGACGACACGATGGCATGACCCGCCTTCATCTGACACCCGCCGCCGCCGCGGGGTAGGCTCATCCAGAACAGGGAGCGACAGACGTGCTCGGAACCGCGACGATCACAGGCATTTTCTACGGCACCGACGGCGCGCCGGTCACCGAGGCCGACGTCTCTATCGTGCCGAAACAGAAATACGTGGCGTCCTCGGGCGACGCGGCCTGGGTGACGCGCGCGGTAACTGGGCGGACGGACGCCACCGGTGCGATCGGGGTGCTGGATGGCGCGGCCTTCACGGGCGGCGTTGCGCTCGCGGCCGGACAATACGAGATGTCCGTGAGCAAGGATGATGTGTCGCATAACGGTGTGCTCACCGTTGACCAGGACATGGTCGCGGCCGGGTCGGCTGACCTGCAAACCGCGCTCGGGCCCGCACCTCCACCCATACTCGTGTCCGCGGCCCAGGCTGCCCGCGACAAGGCCCGGGAATGGGCCTCCAGCCCTGAGGATGTGGAGGTCGAACCGGGGCTGTTTTCGGCCCGTCACTACGCGGCAAAAGCATCGACGTCCGGCCTCTCCGCCGGCCCCGGCTTCAAGATCGTAGGCGCGGAACTGCGCCACGACATTTCGACGCTATCGAGAGGATAAGAGATGGCACTGCAAGGATCCGATTACTTCATCATCGAGCGGGCGGGGGCGGTGTATCACACGCTCGGCTCGGACATCCTCGCCTATGTCGAGGAAAACGTCGGCACGTCGCAGTTCGACGTGGCCGACATCACGGCCCGGAACGCCATCAGCAACCTGAGCATCGGCGACCGGGTGTTCGTGGCCGATGCCTCCGGCGATGCCACGGTCAGCACGGGCTGGGCGATCTATGTCTGGCGCGGCAGCGCATTCACAAAGGTCGCCGAGGCCGAAGGGATGGATGTGGCTGCGGGCGGCGCGGACCTGGGCTACACCGCCGCCCCGACGCAAGGCACCGTCACCTCATCCAGCGGGACAAACGCCATCCTTCCGGCGGCGGACGGCACCAACGCCGGCCTCATGGTCCCGGCGCAGGTCAGCAAGCTCGGCAACATCACCGTGACCGGAACTGTGAACCTCGACTCTCTGGCCACCGCGAGCCACGCAGCGGTCACTCTGGGGGGCAACGCGAACACCAACCCGCTCACGCTGTCAGGGCAGGTGCTCGGCTTCTCGATCTCGCAACTGACGGCGGCGCCGTAAAATGGCGGTGCAGTCCACCGACCTCATCATCGTGCAACGTGACGCCACTCTGTACAGCGCGACGGTGGGGGATTTGCCATCAGTGAGTAGCGCCGGAACAATCACGTCCGGCGCTCTCGACCTCTCGACGGGCAACAGCTTCAAGTACGCGCTCACCGCCAACGCCACGCTCACCTTCTCGAACATCCCCGCGGGTTTTTCCATGTGGCATCTCACGGTGACGGCAACGGGCACCAACACGATGACGCTGCCGACGATGATCGAGATGGGCGGCGCGGCCGCGCTGGATCCGCCTGCGGACGGCGAGACGCGTTCCTACACCTTCTGGTCCTATGACGGCGGCACCACGATCTACGGAGGAGCCTCGGCATGACGCTTCCCAGCACAGGGATATTCGACGGCGGAGCTGCTGGCGGCGGGGGTGGTGGCACGTTTACCGCCACGATCTCATCGAACCAGCAGGAAATGAACCTCGCGACATGGGCGACGGGGCAGGGCTGGGACGGCACAAGCTACGCCGAGATCACGGTCGCCGCCGGGGTCTATGTCTGGTCCGACGACAATACGATACCGGGGATGACCACGGGGGCCTTCCCCGGTGGTCTGAAGCTCATCGTGGAAGGCTACATCATCGGGAAAGGCGGAGACTCTTCTACGGACGCACTGCCCAATGGAGAGGGATTGCCCGGTGGTCCGGCGCTCAGTCTCGGCACATCCATTACTATTGAGGGCGGCGTCTCTGGATACATAGCAGGCGGCGGCGGCGGCGGTTCGGGTGTTGTAGGCAGCGCTCGCTTCACTGGGGGTGGAGGAGCGGGCGGCGGGAAAGCCGGCGACAACGACGGCGTATCAGGTGGATCAGGCGGTTCGCCGGGCGCCGCCGGCGATGACGGTATGGAGCAAGAGAGCGGAAACAAGGGTTTTGGAGGCGGCTCTGGAGGTGGTGGCGCGAGCGTTTCCTGATTGAGATAGATAACAAGGGCACTGAGTATGAGCGATCCGAACGTAGGAACAGGCGGCGGCGGCGGAAGGGTGCTTCCTGGTGCCGGAGGTGCCGGTGGAGTGTCGTTTAGAAAGCCGGATGGAGGAGCAGGCGGATCCTCAAACAATCCCGGAGAAACAGTCACCACCGTTGGAAACTCCTCAGAGCTTGCCGCTGGCGGAGGTGGTGGATGGGGTGCTGACGGCGGAGATGGTTGGAGCAAGTCCAGTGGCACGACCGACGTGTATCCCGGCGGTTCCGGCGGAAACGCCGTCGAGCTGAACGGCCACGTCGTGACCTGGCAGGGTGAGTTCGACACGGATTTTGCCAATCATATCTACGGGGCGGTCTCATGAAGGTGGATCGCGATCTCATTCGCCATTTCGGCTCCGGGGCTGACCCGAACGATCACAAGTGCATGGACGGGTATAACTGGTTCGTGGACACATTCGGCAATGTCGAGCCCGTCACCGTGGGCGAAACGGAACGGACGGTGATCGCGCATTACGATCAAGGCTTGATACCCGAGCATGTGAAAACGCTCTGCCTTAAACTCGCTGCCAGCCTCAAGAGCAGCGTCGAGGCCATCGAGATGGGCGGGCATGGCGCGTGGCAGGACGAATACCGGGTGGCACACCTGAATGCGCGCGGCACCCTCGCGGAAATGACGACGCGCCGCGACGACTACCTGGCCGGTCTCGATCCCTACAAGGAGGTGAAGGTGCTCAAGCACAGCCCCGTCTCGAAGGGAAACCAGACGGCGCCGGTTAACCACCCGGCGCAGATCGTGCCGGGCTTCCGGTATTCCGTGTTCAGGCGCCAAAAGGGGCGGCACACGCCCCCTCTCGATGC
>NZ_JBHMEC010000033.1:0-3037 GCF_042430665.1 Roseovarius ramblicola
TCGCCCCCGACGGGCGACGACACGATGGCATGACCCGCCTTCATCTGACACCCGCCGCCGCCGCGGGTTAGGCTCAACCAGAACAGGGAGCGACAGACGTGCTCGGAACCGCGACGATCACAGGCATTTTCTACGGCACCGACGGCGCGCCGGTCACCGAGGCCGACGTCTCTATCGTGCCGAAACAGAAATACGTGGCGTCCTCGGGCGACGCGGCCTGGGTGCCGCGCGCGGTAACTGGGCGGACGGACGCCACCGGTGCGATCGGGGTGCTGGATGGCGCGGCCTTCACGGGCGGCGTTGCGCTCGCGGCCGGACAATACGAGATGTCCGTGAGCAAGGATGATGTGTCGCATAACGGTGTGCTCACCGTTGACCAGGACATGGTCGCGGCCGGGTCGGCCGACCTGCAAACCGCGCTCGGGCCCGCACCTCCACCCATACTCGTGTCCGCGGCCCAGGCTGCCCGCGACAAGGCCCGGGAATGGGCCTCCAGCCCTGAGGATGTGGAGGTCGAACCGGGGCTGTTTTCGGCCCGTCACTACGCGGCAAAAGCATCGACTTCCGGCTTGTCCGCCGGCCCCGGCTTCAAGATCGTCGGCGCGGAGCTGCGCCATGACATTTCCACGCTATCGAGAGGATAAGAGATGGCACTGCAAGGTTCTGACTACTTTGTTATCGAGCGGGCCGGGGCGGTGTACCACACCCTCGGATCCGACATTCTCGCCTATGTCGAAGAAAATATTGGTACGTCGCAGTTCGACGTGGCCGACATCACGGCCCGAAACGCCATCAGCAACCTGAGCATTGGTGACCGGGTTTTCGTGCTCGATGCCTCGGCCGATGCCACGGTCAGCACGGGCTGGGCGATCTACGTCTGGCGCGGCGCCGCATTCACGAAGGTGGCCGAAGAAGAGGGCCTCGATGTGGTCGCGGGCGGTGCAAACCTCGGCTATACTGCCTCCCCGACGCAGGGCACCGTCACGTCGTCGAGCGGCACCAATGCGACAATCCCGGTGGCAAATGTCACCAATGCCGGCCTCATGGTTCCAGCGCAGTTCGACAAGCTCGGCAATATCACCGTGACCGGGGCGGTGAACCTCGACACGCTCGCTGGCGCGAGCCACGCCGCGGTCACTCTGGGGGGCACCACGAACAGCAACCCGCTCACCCTCTCCGGGCAAACCCTCAACTTCTCGATCTCGCAGCTGACGGCGGCACCGTAAAATGGCGGTGCAGTCCACAGACCTGATTATGGTGGAGCGCTCCGGAGCGCTCCACAAGGCGACGGTGGGCGATCTACCCTCAGGGAGTAGCGCTGGAACAATCACGGCCAGCGCTCTCGACCTCTCGACGGGTGACAGCTTTCAGTACTCTCTTACGGCCAACGCCACGCTCACCTTCTCGAGCATTCCCGCGGGCTTTTCCATGTGGCATCTCACGGTGACGGCGACGGGCACCAACACGATGGCATTGCCGACTATGATCGAGATGGGTGGCGCGACCGCCCTGGACCCGCCGGCGGATGGTGAGACTCGCTCCTACACCTTCTGGACCTATGACGGTGGCACCACGATCTACGGAGGGGCCTCGGCATGACGCTTCCCAGCACGGGTATATTCGACGGCGCGGCTGCTGGAGGCGGCGGTGGTGGCGGCACGTTCACCGCCACGATTTCGACGAACCAGCAGGAGATGAACCTCGCTACATGGGCGACGGGACAGGGCTGGGACGGCACGAGCTACGCCGAGATCACGGTCGCTGCCGGTGTCTATGTCTGGTCCGACGATACTGCGATCCCCGGGATGACCACGGGGGCCTTCCCTGGTGGCCTGAAACTGATCGTGGAAGGCTACATCATCGGGAAAGGCGGAACCTCTCCGAATTCAGGCACAACAGGGGGTAACGATGGCGGTCCGGCTCTCTCCCTGGGCACGGATGTCACCATTGAGGGGGGGACAAATGGTTATGTAGCGGGCGGCGGCGGCTCGGGTGCAAACATCGATGGTAATTCTATGACAGGTGGTGGTGGCGCAGGCGGGGGTAATTCAGGAGATGACGGCGGCACCGCCGGGGCAACCGGGGGTGCTGTCGGTTTCGCTGGCGCTGATGGGGGTGAGGTGGGCCAATTAGACCGCGGCTACGGCGGTGGCAGTGGCGGCGGTGGGGCGGGGACTAATTAACATGTCAACTAACGAAGCATCAGGAGGCGCCGGGGGGCGCATACTTCCCGGCGTCGGTGGGGCGGGAAGCGTGAACGCGAGTAATATCCAGGGAAGAGAAGGCGGTGCTGGAGGAAGCGCTGGAAATCCAGGTGATGACGCAGTCGGAATTCAATTGGGCCTCGCTGGAAATGGAACCGGCGGAGGCGGTGGATGGGGCGCAGACGGGGGCGACGGACTGGCTGACGATTCCGGCGGCAGAAGAATTTTCCCGGGCGCCTCCGGCGGAAACGCCGTCGAGCTGAACGGCCATGTCGTCACTTGGCAGGGTGAATTCGACACGGATTTTGCCAATCACATCTACGGAGCTGTCTCATGAATGTGGATCGCAACCTGATTCATCATTTTGGCAGTGGGGCTGATCCGAACGATCACAAGTGCATGGACGGGTATAACTGGTTCGTGAGCACATTCGATGGCGTCGAGCCTGTCACCGTGGCTGAAACGGAAAGAACGGTGGTCGTGCATTACGATCAAGGCTTGATACCCGAGCATGTGAAAACGCTCTGCTTCATGCTGGCGACCCGGCTCAAGAACAGCGTCGAGGCCATCGAGATGGGCGGGCACGGCGCGTGGCAGGATGAATACCGCGTGGTGCATCTGAACGCGCGCGGCACCCTCGCGGAAATGACAGCACGCCGTGACGACTACCTGGCCACTCTCGATCCCTACAAGGAGGTGAAGGTGCTCAAGCACAGCCCCACCCCAAAGGGAAACCGGACAGCCCCGGTGAACCACCCGGCGCAGGTCGTGCCGGGCTTCCGGTATTCCGTGTTCAGGCGCCAAAAGGGGCGGCACACGCCCCCTCTCGATGC
>NZ_JBHMEC010000034.1:0-8469 GCF_042430665.1 Roseovarius ramblicola
TTCGTCGAAGATCAGCAGACTGCAAATCGTAGCTTATGTCAGTGTCCGAATTTCGGGGGGTAGCTCAACCTACCTCAAGGCCCACCGGACCGCGACCAGCCTGGCCGCGAAAAAGGGGGGCGTGGCCGCCTGATCGGGCGCACCAAGGGCGGCATGAACACCAAGCTGCACGCCATCTGCGACAGCCAGGGACGTCCGCTTGACCTCTTTGTCACCGCTGGACAGGTCAGCGACTACATTGGCGCACGGGCATTGCTGGGCGGCTTGCCAAAGGTCGAATGGCTGCTCGGAGACCGAGGCTACGACGCAGACTGGTTCAGAGACGCGTTGAAAGACAAGGGGATACGCGCTTGCATCCCGGGGCGGAAACAGCGCAACACAACTGTCAAATATGACAAGCGCCGCTACAAACGCCGCAACCGCATCGAGATCATGTTCGGCAGGCTCAAGGATTGCCGGCGCGTCGCAACACGCTACGACAGGTGCCCGAAGGTCTTCCTCTCCGCCATCGCCCTCGCAGCAACCGTCATCTATTGGCTATGAGTCCTGACCCTAGCTTCGGGATTCGGACGGCAAAGAAAACGCGTACCCGATCCCGTGAACCGTTCGGATATAGTGTGAGCGTCCCTCGGGGACGGGCACCTTGTTTCTCAGGCGGCTGACGAGGCCGTCAACGGCGCGATCATAGCTTTCCCAGTCGCGCCCCTTGATCGCGTTCATCAACTGATCCCGGCTCAGGACCTGTCCGCGATGGCGCAGCAGCGCGGCAAGCAGATTGAACTCTGCGGTGGTCAATGTGATCTCGCGTCCATCAGGAGCGAAAAACAAGCGGGCCCCGAGATCCAGCTTGTAGCCATCGAAATCGATGACATCACCGGAAGCGCTCCGCGCCTCCGGACTGGCGACTGGCTGCATGGAACGATGCTTGGTCGTTCTGCGCAGCAAGGCGTGCACACGCGCCAACATCTCGCGCACCCTGAACGGCTTGGTTATGTAATCGTCGGCACCGATCTCCAGCCCCACCACACGATCGGTTTCCGCGGCGCGCCCGCTCAGGATGATGACGCCGCAGGAGGGATCCTGCGCCAATTCCTGGATCAGCGAAAGTCCGTTGCCGTCGGGCAATCCGAGATCAATTATGTAAATGTCAAATCGTTGCTCAGCCTGCATCTGCCGAAACCTGGCGATCGACGTCGCGAGCACAACGTTACATCCGTCCTCGGACAAGGCTTCGTCGAGAAGCCTGGAAATCTGGGCGTCATCGTCGAGGAGGAGTACGTTCGGACGGCTCATGGTCTTTCCCATGTTCTACACGTTAGAAGTGTAATTTCTTTCATTGATCAGCACAAGCATGCACTTGGCGAGGGATCGCTGATTCGTTGCCATGCTGATCCGGCGTCTGCGGCCGATCAGGGGCGTGGCAGAATGACACCGGTGCATGCACGACCGGATTTGCGCCATAAATTCACCACTTCGCCGCAAAATTCCGGTGAGCAATCTTCGGTGACAGACAGGCGTGGGTCCTGTCAGGCGCTTACCGGCGGACGAGACATGCAACTACGAATCGCGATGCGGGACGGGAGAAACTCAGGCAATGCCTATCTTGGGGCGTTGCGAGGATTGCGCGGCACATTCGTGCTCGTGGCGCTGTTCAGCGCCGCGATCAACGTCCTGATGCTGACCGGTCCGGTTTACATGCTGCAGGTTTATGACCGCGTGCTGTCGTCCGGTTCCGGTGCCACGCTGCTGGGGCTCTTCGGCATCGTGATCGTGCTTTATGGCTTTCTCGGGGTCTATGATTTCCTGCGCGCGCGGCTCTTGTCGCGGGCGGCTATCCGGCTCGATACCGAGGTTGGAGAAGAGGCGTTTCGTTTCTCCCTGCGTGCCGGTTTGATCGGGGACCGGACGCGGATCGATCCCCGCGCACAGCCGGTTCGCGATCTCGATCTGGTGCGCGGCTTCATGAGCAGCCCGGCGATCACCGGGTTCTTCGATCTGCCCTGGATACCGCTGTTCCTGGGGCTGATTTTCCTGATCCATCCGTGGCTCGGCTGGCTGACGCTGGCCGGGGCCGGGGTGGTGACAGGGGCGGCGCTGCTCAATCAGTTCCTTGTTCAGGGGTCGATACATGACGCGATGACCATCGAAGGGGCCGAGCGCGCCCTGCTCGAACAGGCGCGCGGCGAGTCCGAAACCCTCCACGCGCTCGGTATGCGTGAACGGATGGTCGCGCGGTGGCGCGAGATGCACGACACGGCGCTCGCCACGGGGCAGACGGGCAGCGACCGGTCGGAGGGATTTTCCGCCTTCTCGAAGTCGTTTCGGCTGCTGCTGCAATCGTCCCTCCTGACGCTGGGGGCGCTGCTTGCTCTGCGTCAGGAAATCTCGCCCGGCATGATCATCGCCACATCGATCATCGCCGGCCGGGCGCTCGCGCCGGTGGATCAGGTGATCGGCCAGTGGCGCGCCATCGGGCGGGCGCGCGAGGCGCATCACCGCCTGAGCGAGATGTTTCGCGAGGCACCCGCTGACAAGCCGCGGGTCGATCTGCCCGCGCCGGAGGGTCATCTGCAGGTCCGGTCGCTGACCAGGCTGGTCCCGGCGGGACCGGAGGCGGACGCCCGGCGTCCGCGTATCCTGGACCGCGTCAGCTTTGCCCTGTCGCCCGGTGACGGGCTCGGCGTGATCGGCAACAGTGCCGCAGGCAAGTCCACGCTGGCGCGCCTGCTGGTCGGGGTCTGGACGGCGGATGCGGGGGAGGTGCGGCTCGATGGCGCGACGCTCGATCAATGGACACCCGCGGCGCTCGGTCGGCATATCGGCTATCTGCCGCAATCCGTGCAGATGTTGCCCGGCAGCGTGGGGCAGAACATCGCCCGGTTCGACCCGGAGGCCAGGGACCGGGACATCATCGAGGCGGCGCGCATCGCCGGGGTGCACGAGATGATCCTCGGCCTTTCCGACGGCTACGCCACCCATATGGACCGCACGGTCAATCCTTTCTCGGTCGGTCAGGTCCAGCGTCTGGGCCTTGCGCGGGCCGTCTATGGCGCGCCGCGCCTCATCGTGCTGGACGAGCCCAATTCAAACCTCGATGCCGATGGTGACGAGGCGCTGACGCGGGCCATCCGGAGGATGCGCGACCTGGGCAGCGTGGTCGTGGTCATGGCGCACCGTCCAAGCGCGATTGCCGCCGTGAACAAGGTGCTGCTGCTGCATCAGGGCCGGGTCGCGAAATTCGGCGACAGGGATGAGGTGCTGGACACCAAACCGCGTCCGGTCGCGGTCGCGGCGCAGTGAGGGAGATGGACATGACCGCAGAAGCCTTTGCCGGCCCGCCTCTCAGAACGGACCTCTCGCGTGCCGCCCGCATCGGTATCCTGGGAGGGTTTGCATTGCTGATCCTGGTCTTTTCATGGGCCTACATCACCCCGATCAGCGGTGCCGTCATCGCCTCCGGCTCTGCGGTTGTGCGCGGCAAGCCCAAGATGGTCCAAAGCCTCGATGGTGGCATGGTCGAGGACGTGCGCGTCGCCGATGGCGACCTGGTGCGTGCAGGCGATGTGCTGTTGCGGCTCGATCCGACGTTGCTGCGCATCAATCTGGAAATGTACCGGAACCGTCTGGCCGAGATACGCGCCGAGATCGCACGTCTCAAGGCCGAACAGGTGAACGCGGTGCGGCCGATCTTCGACTATGACACCACGTATCTCGACGGGCTCGGACTCGACCAGATCAACGCAGGACAAGCGGAGATTTTCCAAGCGCGCCGCGACGTGATGCAAGGACGGCAGGATCAACTGCGGGAGAAGGTCGCACAGTTCCATAACCAGATTTCCGGGGTGGCGGGTCTCATCAAGGCCAAGAAGGACCAGTTGACCTTTGTCGAGAAGGAGCTGGCGGATGTCAGCGCCCTGCATGCCGACGGTCTGGCGCGCGAGGGACAGGTGCTCGAATTGCAGCGCGTGCGCGCCCGGCTTCTGGGCGAGATCGCGGAAACGCAATCCGAACTGGCACGGATACGCAATTCGATCCGCGACACAGAACTGGAGATTCTGCAATCTGAACGGCAATTCAAGGAACAGGTGGTCACCGACCTGCGTGCTGCGGTGACGAAGAGCGAAGAGCTTCTGCTGCAGATTATCACCGCGCGCAATGAGCTCGACCGGATCGAAATCCTCGCGCCGGTGGGCGGTATCGTGCACGAAATGCAGGTGCATAGCGCGGGCGAGGTCGTCCCGCCAGGCGAGACGATCCTGCAGGTCATCCCGATCTCGAAAGGGGTGGATTTCGAAGTCAGGGTTGATCCGAATGCGGTCGATCAGGTGTTTCAGGGGCAGCGGGCCAAGCTCGTCTTCACGGCCTTTAACACCCGCACGGCACCCGAACTCGTTGGCTCCGTGTCGGGGGTGTCCCCCGACCGTGTGGTTGATCCGGCCACGGGCAAGCCGTTTTATCGCGTGACGCTAACCGTCCCGCAAGGTGAACTGGAACGGCTTGACGGCCATGAAATCCTGCCGGGCATGCCCATCGAGGCCTACCTGCAAACCGGCGAGCGCACGGTTCTGAGCTATCTGATGCGGCCCCTGACCGATCAGTTGCGCCGCGCCTTCCGTGACGACTGAGATGCCCGCAATGTTACGCCTTCGGCACACCGGGTGATGCGCCTTCGGCACAATGCGCTGTCATTTCAAGGCAAAACTTGTTTTCCGGCGGGTTTCAGGCCATGATGCGCACGAGTGGGCGCATGTGAACAACCGGCACCAAAAGCCGGAAAGCATGCAGTGAGGCAGGGTATTTCCATGACGGCTCAGGGCTGGCGCGGGGCGTCACGCACATTTCGTGTTCTGTTGGCTCTGCCAATTCTGGCAGGCTGCTCTGGTGAGCCGTACAAGGCCCCGGTCTTTTCCTTTCTGTCCTCCTACAAGACCGCACGCGACGGATCGCCGGTGTTGCTCAGCAATTCCGAATGGTGGAGAAAGTTCGAAGACCCTGTTCTCAACGCCCTGATAGAGACCGGACTGACCGGCAGTCTCGATCTCGATATCGCCAGGGAGCGTGTGACCGAGGCGGAAGCGATCCAGCGCACCGTGCCGCAGGCGGCGGTTCTGCTGCCCGGGGCAGAGCTGCGGCGCGAAGGCGGTGACAACAGGTCGGCACGCACCCGCGGTGAGGCGTCTCTCGGGTTCGAGTGGATCGTCGATATCTATGGCGGACGGCGGGCACAGATCGACGCCGCCGGGGCGCGTATCGAGGTGGCCGATGCCGAGGTCGATGCCGCGCGGCTTCTGCTTCTGCTCAATATCGCCAATGCCTATGTCGATCTGCGCTATCAACAGACCAGCCTGCGCCTGCGCCGAGCGGAATTGAACTCTCGCCGCCAGACCCTTGAACTGGTCGAACGCCTGAAGGAGGGCAATGCCGCCACCCGGGTGGACGTGGTCAAGGCGCGCGCGCTCGTGTCTGAGACCCGCGCGGAGATCCCCGAGATCAAGGCCGCGATCGAGGCCGCCAGGAACGAGATCGCAGTGCTTCTGGGAAAGATTCCGGGCACGCTCGAAACCGATCTTGACACCACGGCGCGTCAGCCGCGCGTGTCGCTGTCGCCCGATGTGGGTATCCCGGCGGACCTCCTGCGCAACCGGCCAGATATCCGCGTGGCAGAGCGCAGCTACTACGCCGCCTTCCGCGATGTGGCGGCAGCGCGCGCCGACCTCTATCCGCAATTGTCGCTCAGCGGCACAATCACCGGTGCGTCGCTCACGAATACGCGCAACACCGAGTATTTCTTCGGTCCGGCGTTGACCTTCCCGGCGCTGCCGAACAAGGCCCGGAGCGCCCGCGTCGAGCAACGCGAGTCGCTGGTCCGGCAGGCCCATACGCGGTGGAAGTTGACGGTTCTCGAAGCGATCCGCGATGTGGAAAGTTCTCTCGCGAATTATTCCGCTGCCATCTCTGCACAGCGTACCGCTGCGGAAACGGTGCGGCTCTACAGGGAAGTTGTCACGCTGACCCGCGAGATTGTCACTCGCGACGGCGCTACCATCCGCGACCTGATCGAGGCTGAACAGAACGTTGCCACCGCCAACACCACCCTCGCCGAGACCCTCCGCCGCGTCGGCCGCGGCTACGTGGCGCTGAATGTGAATCTGGGGTCCGGGCACGCGGTGGACCGGCAGGCGAAGGCGGACTGACAGGAAATCGGCACGGTCCGCTAACGGTATCGGCGGGGTCGATTTGCGCCCGTGGGATTGCCTGAAAGACATGGGCAAGACCATTTTCCACATCAGTGTGACATTGTGCGACATTTGTAAAAATTTCAACCTCACGTTGACGAAATGAAAAGCGCGCGTCGAACGCGTGGAAAGTTCGGCGGTTACTCCCCTTGTCCAGGACCGCAAACCTGGTTTCACAAGGGAGAGCAGCATGGCGACCATCGAAGTCCTTGACCAGACTGACGAGAACAGCGGCACAACCGTCGCTGAAGAGATGTTCGGCCTCAATGCGCTCTTCACGGTGAATGCACCTGATACGACGCTATTGAGCGAGAGATATCAGGAACTTGGGTCAACCAATTTGCGCTACCCCGGTGGCTCCGTAACCGAATGGTATTTCGACATTTCGGATATCAGCGGCGGCAGCCACGAGCGGACAACCGGTTCATTTCAGGGCAGCACGCAAACACTGACACCCTTCACGGATTTCGTCGATCTCGCCGCCAGCCTCGATAACAGCATCACCCTCGTGATTCCCACGATCAGCGGCTTCACGCAATCGGCAGGCGAGGCATTGGTTGCCGGCACCTATGGTCAGCGCGTCGTCGACGCGGGCCATCTGGAAAACGTGTCCGAATTCATCAGGACGGCTGTCGATACCGCGCAGGCGCGCGGTGTCAGGATCGACGCGCTTGAAATCGGGAATGAATTCTGGGGCTCCGGGCAAATGACCGCCGCGGAATATGGCAAGCTGGCGGTGGCGATGTCGCAGGTGATATCGGACACGTTTGCCGATATGGGCATTGCGACGTCAGAACAACCGGACATCGTGGTCCAGACTACCAGTTCCGCCGGGATTTTCTCGCCAAGCCGCGACTCTACACTTCATGTCGACGAGGCAACAGGGTTTGTCTATGCACCGCATCAGATGGGTGGTCTGGATGACGCATTCATCGCCGGGCTGACCGAGGTCACAGTGGACTCCCAGGGCACATCGCGCCCGCAGGTTCGCGAAATAATCGCGGCATTCGAGCGCGATAGTATCAGCGTGGAGAACGCCAATGGCGAGCTGTTCGATCTGAAGTTGCCGGACGCCGCGAACGCGATCGACGGGGTGGTCGAACATTATTACCTCGATGGCGGTTTCGATGCCGTGAACACCGAGGAACAATTCGGCTTCAGCCAATTGGACTTGTGGGATATCGCGCTTGAAGCTCGCGATGACGCGCTTCCGGAACTCGATTACTACATCACGGAATGGAATACGCGCAAGAATGGTGACGTCGAGCAGGCTAATAACCGCGGCCTGCAACAGGTTTCCATGGCCACGGAAATCTTTTATGAAATGGTCACCCATGATGTAAAGGCTGCGCATTTCTGGCCTGCGATCTTCAATTACAGCAACTCCGGAACGCTGATATTCAACTCCGCGGAATCCCTGACTCTCGCCGGCGAGGGCTTTGCCCTGATGAGCGAAAGCCTTGTGGGCCTCACGCCGAACATGGATTTCAGAGTGGCGGGAGAGGTCGCCATTAACGGATATGGCAACAGCGACAGGCTGGTTTATTTCCTGTCCGAGCGCAGCGGGTCCGAAAACCGGATGGAACTGGACCTGAGCGCCGCCACGACCCTCGACGCAGATTACTACCGCGTGTCCTGGACCGAGCTGTGGGACGGCGGCGCGGGGGGGGTCGACGAAACGGCCGAACCGGTCATCAGCACGACCGAGGTCACCGGGCTGATGACCGCCGAAGAGTTCGATGAATTTCTTGTCACGATGCAGGCATGGTCCGTCCTGCGCCTCGATATCGAGGGCGTCGATGCCGCGGATGCCGGCAACCTCCCGCCGGACGGCAGCGCCCCCCATGCTCGCCTCGTGGAAGGCTCGGACGCCGATGACCGCATGCGCGGCGGGTTGGGGAACGACACGATCGTGGGCCTCACCGGCGATGACAACATGAACGGATACGAGGGAAACGACCTGATTTCCGGGAATGCCGGCAATGATTTCGTCAAGGGTGGCTGGGGCGATGACACGCTGCGCGGCGGGGATGGCAACGACAGGATCACGGGCGACTGGGGCGATGACATGCTCTTCGGCGGAGGCGGCAACGACACCCTCCACGGCGGCGACGGCAGGGATACGTTCATCACCTCTTCCGACCCAGACGGCGAGGATATCATTGCCGATTTCGTGGTGGGCGAGGACCTGCTGGATGTGTCCCCCTGGGGGGTCGCGAGCCTCGCCGATCTC
>NZ_JBHMEC010000035.1:0-12866 GCF_042430665.1 Roseovarius ramblicola
GCAGCCGTGGGACGAGTCCGTCCGGGGAAAGCGGAACCACGGCCATCACCCGTTTTGTGCAACAGAGTCCACTGATACGCCGCGCGTTTTCATTCACCCTTCGCGGAGATAACTTTCAGTACGGTCGGACCAGCCGTCGTGCCCGGGGCTTGTCCTGCCGTGATGCCCCCGTGAACCGGGCCGTTGTCAAAGGACACAAGCCTTGCCCGTCTTTCGCGCGGCCCCCCGGCGCATCCCGCGCTACCGGCGCTGAAACACGATCATTGTCAGGGCCAGCATACTCGATCCCAGCATCAGCAGCAGCGACACCGCGTTCAGCAGCGGTGTCGAGCCTTCCTTGAGACGATCGAACATGGCGATTGTCAGAGGCGCGTCCGACCCCACGAGCATCAATGTGGTGTTGAAATTCTCGAAACTCATCAGGAATGCCACGACGAAAGCCCCCACCAGCGCCGGCGCCAGGAAGGGCAGAGTCACCGTGCGCACCGCCGTCAGCCGTCCGGCGCCCAGGTTCAGCGCCGCCTCCTCAAGGCTGCGGTCGAACTTCTGCAACCGCGCCGAGATCACCAGAGTGGCGATCGTGGTGATGAAGGAAAACTGCCCCAGGATCACCAGCACCAGCCCCGGGCGCAGCGCCACCAGATCCCATTCCCAGGCATCCCAGGCCGCGTTCGCCACGGTCGAGGAAAACACGAGGATCGAGATACCCAGGACGATCCCCGGGATCACCAGCGGCAGGAGCATCAGAACATAAAGCAGCCCGCGCCCACGGAACCGGTAGCGGTTGAAGAGGAAGGCGTTGCTGGTGCCTACCACCAGCGACAGCGCCGAAACACAGGCGCCCACAAGCACCGAGGTGCCGATCGCCCTCAGGATCCGCCGCTCGTGGAACACCCCGACCTGCGGGCGCGTATCGCCGAAGAACCAGTTCCAGGTGAAGCCCTCCCAGGGCAGCGCGGGGAAAACGCTGTCATTGAAGGCAAAGACGGCCACCACCGCCAGCGGCAATGCCAGATAGACGAAGAACAGCGTGACATAAGCGCCGTAGATCAGGCGATAGGCGCGCGGGCGCGGCATCGACGGAATCATCGTGCGTGCCCCCTCATTCGGACCCCATCGTCTTTTCCAGCGTCTGCCCGGTCAGCCGCAGCATCGCCCAGACGATTACCGACGACAGCACCAGCAGCAGGAACCCGAAAGCCGCGCCCAGCTCCCAGTTGAAGCGGACGATGAACTGCGAATAAATCAGCTCAGTGAACCAAAGGCTGTCCTTGCCGCCCAGCATCGTCGGCGTCAGGTAGTTGCCGAGGCTCAGCATGAACACCACAATCGAGCCCGCGACGATGCCGGGCACGGCGTGGGGGATGACGATCTCGCGCAGCACGCTCGGCCCCGATCCGCCCAGGTCATAACCCGCCTCGATGATGCCGTCGTCCAGCGATTCCAGCGTCGTGACCAGCGGCACCACCATGAACAGCATCGAGGTGTAAACCAGCCCGACCATCATCGCCGCGTCGTTGTACAGCATCTCGACCGGGCGATCGGTCAGGCCCAGCCATTGCAGCAGTCCCGATATCAGGCCGGTCTCGCGCAGCAGGATCATCCAGCCGAAGGTGCGCACCAGCTCGGACACCCAGAAGGGCACCAGGCACAGCAGGAAAAGCGCCGACTGCACCCGGCCGCGGGCGATCTTGGCGATATAAAACGACACCGGAAACCCGATCACCAGCGTGATCGCGGTGGCCAGAACCGCCATCACGGCGGTGCGCAGGAAAGTCCAGAGATAGAGCGGCTCATCAAGGAAAGTGCGGTAGTTGGCCATGCTGACCGCGTATTCTCCCACGCCGACTCGTTCGCGCAGCGACAGCAGCGCCAGGTCGATATGCGGGATCACGATCAGCAGCACCAGCCACAGCAGCAACGGCGCGATCAGCAGGACGAAGCCGAGGCGGGTTCCGGCGCGCATGATTCAGCTCGCCCCGGAGATGCCGGCCTCGGGACCGCGTTCGGGAAAGCAGGCGGCTTGATCCGCAGCCCAGCCAACTTGCACCCGGTCGCCGCGCCCCAACCCGGCGAAGCGGCCCGATTGCGGCAACGCCATTTCGAGAACGGTCCCGGTTTCAACGCAACGCAGAAGGGCGCGGCTGGCTGCGCCGTTGAAAAGGATATCGGTCACCTCGCCCGACAGCCGGTTGTCACAGCCGGCCAGTTCGGCCGGGTCGTGCCCCGGCAGGACCAGTTCGGGCCGCACGAAAATTTCGGCCCGGTCACCCGCTGCGGAAACGCCGCGCAGCGCGGCCCGGAGAGTCAGCCCGTCGTCGGCCTGCATCTCGGAAATCCCGCCCGACACCCGCGCGACACGCCCGCGCCAGCGATTGGAATCCCCCACGAACCCGGCGACGAAGGCCGTCTCGGGGCGGTAATAGAGGTCGCGCGCATTGCCCAGTTGCTCGAACCGGCCGGCATTCATCACCGCGATACGGTCCGACATCACCAGCGCCTCGGACTGGTCGTGGGTGATGTAGACGAAGGTGGTGCCGAAATCGGCCTGCAACGCCTTTAGCTCGATTTTCATGCGTTCGCGCAGCTTCAGGTCCAGTGCACCCAACGGCTCGTCCAGCAGCAGCACATCGGGTTCCAGGACCATGCAGCGGGCGATGGCAACGCGCTGCTTCTGTCCGCCCGAAAGTTCGGCCACCTTGCGCGGGCCGATCCCCGGCAGGCCGATCCGCTCAAGCACGGCATCGACCCGGTGCGCGATCTCGGCGCGTGGCAGGCGCTTTCGACGAAGGCCGTAACCGATATTGTCGGCCACGTTCATCATCGGGAACAGCGCGAGATGCTGAAACACCATGTTCACGTTGCGCTTGTTGGGCGGCACGTCAATGACCGAACCGCCCCTGATGCGGATATCTCCGGATGTCGGTTCAAGGAAGCCGGCGATCATCCGCATGATCGTTGTCTTGCCACAGCCCGACGGCCCCAGAATCGAGAAGAACGACCCGCGTGGCACAGTGAAGGACACGTCGTCCACCGCCGTCACGCCGTCAAATTGTTTCACCAGCGCACTGCATTCCAGATCGGGTGCACTCATCGGGCGGATACCTCCTGCGCGCGGGGCGCGAATTCATGCGTGTCGGGACAATAATGTGGTTTCATGCCGGACCCGGCCGGTTTAGCGATCACCCCCCCCGACGACCGTCGGCCGGCATGGCCGCGCCCGCCTGCCCTGATCGCGCAGGCGGGCGCGGAGGCGGCGTTTACTGCGCCGCCTTGACCCGGTCCAGGATGCCGCCCTCGATCGCCTCGAGCCCGGCCGGCACCGGCGGATACCACTTTATGTTGTCCACGGCCTCGGGCGGGAAGCTCGCCTGATAGCGCGCCTTGAGATCGGCCGAAACGTATTCGTCAGCTCCCTTCGACGCTGTGAAATTGCCTGCCGTGTCGGTGATCATCGCCGCAATCTCGGGCTGCATGACGAAGTTGATCCAGTCATAAGCGGCCTCGTCGGCGCGGCCTTTGGCGGGCAGCACGAAAGTGTCGATCCAACCCAGCGCGCCGGCTTCGGGGGCCACGAAGGTAATGTCGGGATTGTCGGCATTCAGCTTCCAGCCGCCGGTATCCCAGGCCATTGAGGCAACCACCTCGCCCGAGCGAACGAGATTCATGAGCTCGTCACCGCCGCCCCAGTACGCCTTGACGTTGGGTTTGCAATCAATGAGCTTCTCACCCACGCTCTCCATGATTTCCGTATAGGTATCGGCGTCGTCATAGGCGGCGAAAGGGTCCATGCCCATCGCGAAGGCGAAGCCGATCAGCGTCGGGCGCTTGAGCCTGTAGGACACCTTGCCCGCCACCGCATCGACACAGAGATCGGTATAATCGGTGACATCCGGCGCCTCGGCTGTATTCACCACCAGTCCGCTCGTGCCCCAGACATGGGGCACACCATAGACTTTGCCGTCCACCGTGGTATTGCCCTTGGTTGCCGCCAGCATCGAGGGAATGAACCGGCTCTCGTCGATCTGTGACAGGTCGATCGGCTTGTAGATGCCGAATTCCATCTGCGGCCCGGTAATCCGGTCCTGGCTGGGCTGGGCAAGGTCGAACCCGCCGCCGCCGGTGGCGCGCAGCTTGGCGATCATTTCCTCATTGTTCGACAGGGTGACTTCAACGGTATGGCCGGTCTCTTCCTCGAACTTGGCGATGACGGTTTCGGGCGCGTAGTTGCCCCATGTCAGCAGGCGCAGCGTTTCTGCCGCGGCCGGTTGCACGAGCGCCAGAGATCCGGTGAGGACCGCGGCGCATGTCAGGTAGGTGGAGTGTTTCATTTGCTTTCCCTGATTGTTGCAGCATGGTCGGATTTGTTCGTTTTTGTGTGTTAACGCAGGATCGGTGACGGTTTGATGAAAAGCAAGTCCTCCTTTCGCGGTCTCCATTTCAGTGTCCCTTGAACGATCTTTCACGGTCGTCGAAAGAGGCGCGTCATTTCGAAAAGGCTGTCGAGTTGTTCGAAACGCTCACGCGCCTCGGGCCAGCGTTCCTCCTGGGTGGCGGCGATGAGCGCCTCGACGAGCGACAGCGTGGCGATGTTGGAATCCCAGGCCGACGGGATTTCACCCCAGCAATGAAACGTCGCCTCGGCCAGTCCCGCGACCGGGCTTGCCCACTGGTCGGTCACCAGGATCACCCGCACCCGCCTCTCCGACGCGATTTCGGCCAGACGCAGGAGGTTCTCCTCGTATCGCCGCATGTCGAAGATCAGCAGCGCATCGCCATCTTCCATGTCCAGCACGTAATGCGGCCACGTGGCCGGAGACGAGGTCAGGTGGGTGACGCCTTCGCGGATGGCCTGGAAATGGGTAAAGGCATACTCGGCCAGCGACCGCGTGATCCGGCCTCCGACGATGTAGACCCCCGCATCACTTGCCAGCAGCCGCGCGGCCGCATCGAACTGCGCGGTGTCGACATTGGCGAAGGTCTGGGTAAGGTTCTGCGTCACCGCGCCGGCGAACCGGTTCAGCATATGCGATTCCGGCGCTTCCGTGGCCCATACGGCGCGGCGCTCCGTCGGCCCCGAAACCTTGGCCTGAAGCTCTTGCAGGAGCGCCTGGTGGAATTGCGGATATCCCTTGAAGCCCAGTTTCTGCACCATCCGCGCCACCACCGGTGCCGAAACACCCGCCCTCTCGGCCGCGGCGGTGATCGAGGCGAGCCCGGCATTGGGATAATCCTGCACCAGTGCATTGGCGAATTTGCGCTCGGACAGTGTCAACTCCCGGTAATGGCTGCGCAACAATTGGCGTACCGTCGGTGTGACGGCGGCCATCGGGCCTGGTGAAGCGACGTGCGGGTCGGTGGGGGGATCGTCGGTCACGGAAAGACCTCTTGCGATGGTGTCACAGGCGGAATTTACGGTGCGGCCTGCCGAACCGGATTTCTTCTACCGCGTTTCTGGAAAAATATTGACGCAAAACGTATCACGTGGAAAGCTTTTTCCAGAAACGGGGGTAAGGATGGCCGGAAATGACGATGACGCCTTTGAAATCCTGAGCGCCGGCGGCACCGGCCCGGCGGTCATCGTATGTGAACATGCTTCGAATCACATTCCGGCGGAGTATCACGGGCTCGGGTTGAGCGAGGACGCAAGACAGAGCCATGCCGCGTGGGATCCCGGCGCCGAGGCGGTGGCGCGGCGCGTGGCAATGGCACTGGATGCGCCGATGATCTCGGGGCGGATCTCGCGTCTGGTGCATGATTGCAACCGCCCGCCCGGCGCACCGGGCGCCATGCCGGAAAGAACCGAATTCATCGAGGTGCCGGGCAATGTCGGGCTGGACGCCACCGAGCGCGCCGCGCGGGTAAGGCAGGTCTATGACCCTTTCACCCGGGCGCTGACCAACCTTCTGGACCGACGCCGCAAGGCCGGGCACCGCTTCGCCCTGGTTACCATTCACAGTTTCACACCCACCTGGCTGGGCCGGCCCCGCGACGTGGAAATCGGCATCCTTCACGACGATGACAGCCGCCTCGCCGACGCGATACTGGCGCGGGGCGCGGACATTTCAGAGCGCCGGATCGAGCGCAACGCGCCTTACGGTCCCGCAGATGGCGTCACCCACACGCTGCGCCTGCACGGAGTCGCGGGCGGCTTGCCGAACGTGATGATCGAACTGCGCAACGACCTGATCGCAACCCCCGCCGATCAGGACGGAGCCGCCAGGGAACTGCTTGACCTGCTCTGCCCGGCCCTGGCCGGCCCCGGCCGAGTTAAAGCTCATGGTGACGCATGATGCATAGGGCGATGAAACGTTACATCCGTGCCATCGACCGGATGAACCGCTGGCTCGGGCGAATGACGATGTACCTTGTGTTCGTTCTGATGGGCGTGCTGTTGTGGTCCTCGTTCTCCAAGTCGTTCCTGGCGCCTGCCGCATGGACCCTGGAAACCGCGCAATTCGTCATGGTGGCCTATTATGTCCTGGGAGGGCCCTATTCGATCCAGTTGGGATCGAACGTAAGGATGGACCTGTTCTATGGCGACTGGTCACCGCGGACCAAGGCGTGGGTCGACGCGGTCACGATCTTCTTCCTGCTCTATTACCTGGTGATACTGTTCCTGGGCGCGGTAAGCTCGACCGCGTATTCGCTGGGCTATTTCGGATCCGATCCCTTCGTTTTCTTCGGCGACCTGTTCGCGACCTTCCTGACCGATGGACTCAGCGGCGCACGCGAGAAGATCGGATTTCTGGAACGCAGCCCGACCGCCTGGCGACCGCAGATCTGGCCGATCAAGGTCGTACTGTGTGTCGGCGTGCTGCTGATGATCCTGCAATGCATCGCCGAATTCTTCCGTGATCTCGAACGGCTGAGCGGGGGCGAACCCGATGCCGCATGAAATGATCGCGCTGATCATGTTTGCCGGCATGATGCTGATGCTGATGACCGGACAGCGCGTCTTCGGCGCCATCGGCTTCGTGGGGGCACTCGCCGGGGTGCTTCTGTGGGGTACGGGAGGTGTGGAAATCCCGTTCTCGGCGGCGATGAAACTGATGAAATGGTATCCCTTGCTGACGCTGCCGATGTTTATCTTCATGGGCTATGTCCTGTCCGAGAGCCGCATCGCCGACGATCTTTACAAGATGTTCCATGTCTGGATGGGGCCGGTACGGGGCGGTCTGGCCATCGGCACGATCGGATTGATGGTGCTGATCTCCGCGATGAACGGGCTGAGCGTCGCGGGCATGGCGATCGGCGCGACCATCGCCCTGCCGGAATTGCTGCGGCGCGGCTACGACAAGATAATGGTCACCGGCGTCGTGCAGGCCGGGTCGTCCCTGGGTATTCTCGTGCCGCCCTCGGTGGTGCTGGTGCTCTACGCGATGATCGCGCGCCAGCCGGTGGGGCAGTTGTGGCTGGCGGGGGTCATCCCGGGGCTGCTCATGGCCTCGCTCTTCATCCTCTATATCTATATCCGCTGCCGGATTCAGCCGCATCTCGGCCCGGTTCTGCCCGAAGACGAGCGCAACGTGTCGATGTCCGAAAAGCTGCGCCTGCTGCGCGCGGGGCTGCTGCCGCTGATGATCTTCGCGGTGATGATGGTGCCGTTCGTCAAGGGTTGGACCTCGCTGGTGGAAAGTTCGGCCATCGGTGCGTTGGCCGCCTTCCTTGCCGCCGTGCTCAAGGGACGGATGACGCGGGCGGTGTTCGAGACGACGGTGCGCAGTACGCTGGCGATTTCATGCATGTTCATGTGGATCATCCTCGCGGCACTCGGCTTTGGCGCGATCTTCGACGGGCTGGGAGCGGTGAACGCCATCGAGGGGCTGTTCACCGAGACGCTCAATCTCAGCCCGTGGATGATCCTCATCCTGATGCAGCTCAGCTTCATCATCATGGGCACGTTCCTGGACGACACCGCGATGCTGGTGATCGTCGCCCCGCTCTACGTGCCGCTGGTGGGGGCGCTCGGCTTCGACCTGATCTGGTATGGTGTGCTCTACACGATCACCACGCAGATTGCCTATATGACACCGCCGTTCGGCTATAACCTGTTTCTGATGCGCGCCATGGCCCCGCCCGAGATCGGGTTGCGCGACATCTACCGCTCCATCGTGCCCTTCGTGGGCGTGATGGTGGTGGCGCTGGCGCTGGTGATGATCTTTCCGCAGATCGCCCTCTGGCTACCGGAATACGTATACGGAAAATAACCCCAGAAGAGCCCTGACCAAGGGGCCATCATTGCAACAAGGAGAAGAACGATGACGACGACAAGACGCAAGTTCCTGAAATCTGCCGGTGCCGGTGCAGTGGCCGCCCCGCTCGCCGCCCCCGCGCTCGCACAATCGACGATCACCTGGCGGATGCAGACCTATGCCGGCGCAGCACTGGCCGAGCATGTGGTAAAACCGGCTATCGACACGTTCAACAAGATCGCGGGCGACCGCATGCAGATCGAGCTCTTTTATGCCGATCAGCTGGTGCCGACGGGCGAGCTGTTCCGCGCCATGCAGCGCGGCACCATCGACGCGGTGCAATCCGACGATGACAGCATGGCAAGCCCGACCGAAGTCACCGTCTTTGGCGGCTATTTCCCGTTCGGCTCGCGCTACAGCCTCGATGTGCCGGTGCTCTTCAACCAATATGGCCTCAAGGAGATCTGGGACGAGGAATACGCCAAGGTCGGCGTCAAGCACATCAGCGCCGGGTCGTGGGACCCGTGCCACTTCGCCACCAAGGACCCGATACACAGCCTGGAGGATCTCAAGGGCAAGCGCGTCTTTACCTTCCCGACGGCGGGCCGGTTCCTGTCGCAGTTCGGCGTGGTCCCCGTGACCCTGCCCTGGGAGGATATCGAGGTCGCGGTGCAGACCGGCGAGCTTGACGGCATCGCCTGGTCGGGCATCACCGAGGATTACACGGTGGGTTGGGCGGATGTGACCAACTACTTCCTGACCAACAACATTTCGGGCGCATGGGTTGGCCATTTCTTTGCCAATATGGGCCGTTGGGAGGAACTGCCGGAGGATCTCAAACTTCTGCTCGCCACCTGCATGGAACAGTCGCACTACTATCGCCAGTGGTGGTATTGGGGCGGTGAGGCGCGGCTGCGCGTGAATGGTGAAAAGATGAAGCTGACCACGATCCCGGATGCGGAATGGGCGACGGTGGAAAGCGCCGCGCGGGAATTCTGGGACGAGATCGCGGCGCAATCCGAGACCAAGGCCAAGGTCGTGGAGATCTTCAAGCAATACAACGCCGATATGGAAAAGGCCGGACGCCCCTACCGCTATACCTGAGCGGGGCCTTAACCGAGACCAGAAGGGGGCCTGTGCCGGGCCCCCTTTCCCAAGCCTGAATGGAGCGAAAGACCATGACTGCCCTGACACTGGATGCGCTGAAAACCAAGGCCGCGAGCGGCGAGATCGACACGGTGCTGGCCTGCGCGGTGGACATGCAGGGCCGCCTTGTGGGCAAGCGGTTCCACGTGTCGAACTTTCTCGAAGCGGGGCATGAAGAGACGCATTGCTGCAACTACCTGCTGGCTACCGATCTGGAGATGGAAACGCCCGACGGCTACGCCGCGACAAGCTGGGCAATGGGCTATGGCGATTACACGATGAAGCCGGACCTGGCCACGCTCTGCCCCGTGCCGTGGCTGGAGGGGACTGCCATGGTTTTGTGCGATTTTCTCGATCATCATTCCCACGGTCCCGTACCGCACAGCCCGCGCCAGATCCTCAAGGCGCAGATCGAACGCGCGACGGCCATGGGCCTGACGCCGATGATGGCGACCGAGTTGGAGTTTTTCCTCTTCCAGCGCTCCTATGACGAGATCCGCGCCAGCGGTTACCGTGACCTCGCGACTCTGGTGAAATACAATCAGGATTACTCGATCCAGCTCACCACTCGGGATGAACATGTGATGCGCCCGGTGCGCAACGCGCTGTACGCCATGGGCATTCCGGTCGAGAACACCAAGGGTGAGGCCGAGATCGGGCAGGAAGAGCTCAACATCCGCTACGGCGACGCTTTGGAGGCGTGTGACCGCCACACGCTGGCCAAGCACGCGGTCAAGGAAATCGCCGACCAGCATGGCCATGCCGCCACATTCCTGCCGAAGTGGCATGCCGACCGGGTGGGCAGCGCCGCGCATATCCACCAGTCGCTGTTCGGGGATGGTGAAAATGTATTCCACGATGCGGACGGCGCGCATGGCATGTCGCGGACAATGCGCCGGTATGTCGCCGGGCTCTTGAAATACGCGCCTGACTGCATGTTGCTGATGGCTCCTTATATCAACAGCTACAAGCGGTTCGTGCCCGGCACATTCGCGCCAACCAAGGCGACCTGGTCCATCGACAACCGAACCGCCGGTTTCCGCCTTGTGGGCGAGGACAGCAAGGGCGTGCGCATCGAGTGCCGCATTCCCGGCTCGGACATGAACCCCTACCTGGCCTGCGCGGCGCAACTGGCCGCCGGTCTTGCCGGGATCGACGAGGAGCTGGATCTGCCGGAGCCTGTAAAGGGCGATGTCTACGGAATGGACGACGTGCCCGACGTACCGCACACCTTGCGCGCGGCAACCGAGACGTTCCGCAACTCGGCGATGCTGCGCGCGGCGCTCGGGAACGACGTGGTCGATCATTACTCGCGTGCGGCGGAAATCGAACAGGAGGATTTCGACCGCGTCGTCACCGGATACGAGCTTCAGCGCGGTTTTGAGCGGGCCTGACCGCCCTTGAAAGCAAACATGACCCATTTCGCAATCAGCCCGACACACGAGAAGGATTCCCATGACTCTCGCCGCAAACTGGTCCTACCCCACCGCCATCCGCTTCGGCTCTGGCCGGATCGCGGAACTCCCGGATGCCTGCGCCGGTGCCGGCATGACCCGCCCGCTATTGATCACCGACCGGGGGTTGGCCGCGCTTCCGGTCACTGAAACTGCGCTCGGGATACTGCGCAAGGCGGGGCTGGAGGCGGCCATGTTTGCCGATGTCGATCCCAACCCCGACGAGATCAACCTTGCCGCCGGCGTGGACGCCTTTCACTCCGGCGGGCATGACGGGGTGATCGCCTTCGGCGGCGGCTCGGGGCTCGACCTCGGCAAATGCGTGGCCTTCATGGCCCGACAGACCCGGCCGGTCTGGGATTTCGAGGATGTCGGAGACTGGTGGACCCGCGCCGACGCGTCCGCCATCGCACCGATCGTGGCCGTGCCCACGACCGCCGGGACCGGGTCCGAGGTCGGGCGTGCCGGGGTGCTGACGAATTCGCAAACCCACGAGAAAAAGATCATCTTTCACCCCAAAATGCTGCCCGCCACCGTGATATGCGATCCGGAACTGACAGTCGGCATGCCGCCTGCGATCACCGTGGGAACGGGGCTCGACGCCTTCGCGCATTGCGTCGAGGCGTTCTCGAGCCCGCATTACCACCCGATGTCCCAGGGCATCGCGCTCGAAGGGATGCGGCTGGTGATCGAGAACCTGCCCCGCGTCTTCGACACCCCCGACGACATCGAGGCCCGCGCCCACATGATGAGCGCGGCGGCGATGGGGTCCACCGCGTTCCAGAAGGGGCTGGGTGCCATCCACGCCATGAGCCATCCCGTTGGCGCGCATTTCAATACCCATCACGGCACCACGAATGCCGTGTGCATGCCGGCCGTGCTTGACCTCAACGCGCCGGCGATCAGTGCGCGGTTCGACCGGGCTGCCGGTTACCTGGGGCTCGAAGGCGGTTTCGCGGGTTTCCGCAGCTTCGTGGACCGGTTCAACCAGAGCCTCGGCGTGCCCCTCGGCCTTGCTGCGCTTGGCGTGACCGCGGATGCTGTCCCCGCACTCGTCAAGGGTGCGATCAAGGACCCGTCCTGCGGCGGCAACCCTGTCACGCTGACTGAGGAGAACCTCACCGCGCTTTTCAATGCCGCGATGTAGACAGGGCGGGAAAGGCCGCACGTCCGATTGGGGGCACGGCTGTACCGGCACCAGCCCCAACCGGTGCGGGCGATGCAGCGGGGCCAGCACGCAAACGGCAACGGGGGTCAAGGATGCCGCGTCAGACGCGGCGCAGCGGCACGACCCGGCGGCTTTGCGGTTTCAGGGCATCGCGGACCCGCGCGGCGATATCCGCGTCGGTCATGCCTGCATCCTCGTACATCTCTTCTGGAGTCGCCTGTTCGATGAACCGGCCGGGCAGGCATATGTTGCGAAGGATCAGGCCGGTGTCGAACGCACCGCGCCGGGCCAGTTCATGCTTGACGATGGAGCCGAACCGGCCCTTGGCGCCCTGCTCTACCGTGACCAGGGCACGGTGGCCGTCCACTAGGCGCATCAGGAGATCCGTATCAAGGGACATTGCAAAGCGGGCATCGGCAAGACTCGCGCTGATACCCTCCCGTGTCAACGGCGGAGACAAAACCGGCCACGTGGCGGCGCAAAACCAGGCCAGTGGCGGGGCGCCAAGCGCCATGGCGCGCGCTCCCCACATAGCTGGCGCGTGCCATGGCGCATTGGCCCGCAGGATCAATCCTGTCACGGGTGATCAGGTGCCAGCATTGGCTTTCCGGGCGCGACTCTGGACACGCCTGTAGCTCTCACCGTTCATCTCGAGAATACTGAAATGGTGGGTCAATCGTAACCGGTGTTCTGATGCCACCTTCCTTGTGAGCATATGATCTGCGAGTCCCTGCGCGGTGTAGTTTGGCAGAAATTTTCTCCATGGAGCGCTCAACGGATTTTCTCACGGATTTAGATGTAGTTGTTGGCCCCCGGGGCCATCGGCGGTGGCCGGAGGCTCTGTTGCACAAAACGGGTGATGGCCGTGGTTCCGCTTTCCCCGGACGGACTCGTCCCACGGCT
>NZ_JBHMEC010000036.1:0-949 GCF_042430665.1 Roseovarius ramblicola
TCGTCGAAGATCAGCAGACTGCAAATCGTAGCTTATATCAGTGTCCGAATTTCGGGGGGTAGCTCAGAAACGATCCGGCTCTGAGGTCCAGACCCTGCAGATGTATTCGTATGGCGTCAGGCCACCGAGGGTCTTGAGACGCCGGGCGAAATTGTAGGCTGCCATGAAGTGTGTGAGGTGTGTGCGCAGTTGATCGTGACTGTCGTAGTGGAAACGCTTGACCGTCGCGTCCTTGATCGTCCGATTCATACGCTCGACCTGGCCGTTGATCCAAGGATGGTTGGGTTTGGTCAACCGGTGCTCGATCCGGTTGGCCTCACAGATCATGTCGAAGCGCATCGGCCGCGAATAGGCTGTATTCCTGTTGCGCGGCTGCTCAGCGAACTGGATGCCGTTGTCGGTCAGGATCGTGTGGACCTGTTAGGGCACGGCCTCAAGCATGTGCTGAAGAAACTCCCATGCGGTGCGCCTGTCGGCCTTCTCGACGAGTGGGGTCACCGCGAACTTGCTTGTGCGGTCAATGCCGACGAAGAGATAACGCTTGCCCTCGGCTGTTTGCACCTCGGCGATGTCGATGTGGAAGAAGCCGATCGGGTAGCGCTTGAACTTCTGCCGCTTCGGCTTGTCACCGGCCACGTCCGGCAGGCGCGAGATGCCATGCCGCTGCAGACAACGATGTAGAGAAGACCGCGTTAAACTCGGGATCGAAGGCTGAAGGGCATAAAGACAGTCATCCAGCGGCAGCAGTGTGTGCCGCCGGAAGGCAACGATCATGGCCTCCTCTTGCTCAGTGAGAACGGTAGAGCGCGGAGTTCTCGGGCCGGTCTTCTGATCCTCAACCGTCTGGCGCTTGCGCCATTTCGCAACCGTCTTCGGATTGATTGACCTGCCACTGAACTTTCATCCAGCCGGAACCGGAGCCCTTTGGGTTGATACGCCGATTGGCGCA
>NZ_JBHMEC010000037.1:0-15405 GCF_042430665.1 Roseovarius ramblicola
TCGTCGAAGATCAGCAGACTGCAAATCGTAGCTTATATCAGTGTCCGAATTTCGGGGGGTAGCTCAGTCACCCCCAGCAAACGCTACCGACATCAAACTCAAGAGATTTCCCAACTTCGCGCCGCCCACAAAGATAGTGTCTCTCGCTGTTGATCTTCACGAAGACCTCATCCAGATGCCATCGCCACTGGCTCGACCTAATCCCCTGCACACAGCGCTTCCGGATTTCGGCAGAAAACATCGGTCCAAACCGGTTCCACCAGTAGCGCACTGTCTCGTGGCTGACGTCGATGCCGCGCTCATGCAGCAAGTCCTCGACGTCGCGTAAAGAAAGAGGAAACCGAACATAAAACATCACGGCCAGGCGAATGATTTCGGGACTCGTTTTGAACCACTTGAAGGGGTTGAGTTTGGGCATACTCCTGCTCCATCTCAAGCCAAGTTCTTCTGACAGGGCCTGCCAACCTGCTCCACACCATCAAACCTTGGGATCAAAGGCCTAGGGCGCGGCAGCTGGTCCGCCCAGCAGGAATTCGCCAACCAAAAGTTCGCCGAACGGCGTCGCGGCATCTGCGCCATCGACAGAGCCATCGATGCCTGTGCCCAGGGCGCAGGGCGACAGATCAAGCGCGGTCGCGGCCAGATAAAAGGATTGCATCAGCGCACCGACATGCTTGAGCGTGAGCGCATAGGCGATTGATCCGTATTTCATACTCAACCGCTGGTGGAAACTTGAGATCATGATCAGTAACTGGCCGCCGCCGTGCGGCAGCGCGTCGAAGCCCAAGGATTGAAGATCCTGTATCCGCTGCTGGCCAAATATCGCGCCGATATCCCTCAGGGCATGCCGAAACGGATCGTAGTGATAGGCGCCCGCCCGCAACCCGGTACACTCGCGCGCGAATACATAGATCTCCAGATCGTAGCAGGCACCGCCAGTCGGATAGGGCCGGTGCAGGCCCAGATGCGGGGTCGTTTTGGTGCGCAGGCTGTCTGGCCGTTGCCTTGCGCGCGCCGATAGGGTCAGAAAGCCGCCAAGCTCGCCCAGTGTCAGAGGCCGCGCGTAAGATCTGATGCTTCCGCGCCGGCGGATCACGTCGGCAAAGCGGCGATCTGCCATTTTGCGTCGCATGTCGTGATCCGGCTCTGGCAGATCGATGAGATCGCAGGCCGCGAACTGACGTTGCTTGACGTCGTGGGCGGGCAGAATTTGCGCCGGTGCCGATGTCGTTGCCCCGACCGGATAGCGATGACCGCCGATGCGCGTGCGCCGGTGGAACAGCAGATCGTGAAATTCCCAGTTGCCCGGCCCATCCCCGTCCGCCGCTGCGTCCTCGTCGTCTTGGATCAAGACACCGATGCGCGACAGATGGTGGACAAAGGCCACGATCTGCGCGGTGTCGGTCGGGTGCCTGTGCAGCACCTGGGACAGCTTCGTCGGTGTCGAAAAGGAAAACAGGATATCTAGCAGGGCGGGATCGAGAAGGGTAATAACGTCCGTGCAAAGCGGCGTTTCGATGACGATCCGACGATCGCGGTTGCGCACGTAGCAAAACCGCGAAACGGCAAACTGCTGATCCGGTTCGGGGGCCGCTGCGGGATCTTCGGCGCGGCCCTCTACCGGGAACAGGGCGGTGACCCGCCCGTCCCGTGACGTGATCGCACACCCCAGCAACCCATATTCCTTGGCGCATTCAAGGATGTAATACGCCTCGACCAGCGACAAACCGGCCGCGCACAAGCGGTCGGCAACCCGGTCTTCGGTCAAGGGCGTTTCTTGCAGGTCCACGAAAACCCGATGCACGGCCCTGCCGCCAGCGATCGAAATATCGCGCGGGCCGCCGCTGAAAATGACTGACGCGTCCTTTTGGCCAATGTGAATGCCGGGCAGGACCAGAAATGCGAGGCGGGACGGTTCGAAGACATGATTTTCATCGGCCATGTCAATTGCGACCGATCATGCCCGGCAACCGCTGGCGGGGCATGGCAAACCTATAGGAACATTGGCACGGGATTGAGCTTGTCCTCCGGGGTGGGGTCGGCCAGCCACCCTTTCTTAACCGGTACATCATAAAGCCGCCCCGCATCAAAGCATTTCCAGAAATGGCGCATCCCCGGCACAAAGGTTTTCACGACCGACAGGTCGATGCCGGGCCGCGATTGATCCAGATAATAGGGCGTCAGATCGTTCCGGGCCATGATATCGACGCAGAGGCGGATTTCTTCCTGCACCGACCGGCGTTCGGGGGATAGCGCGGGAGGCTTTGAGGGCGTCGTTTCCGAGGGGCCCAGGTGCGGGTTGTTCTGCAAGGTGGCCGACGCCAGCCATTGATCCTGATAGGACGGGCGGCGTTTGGCGGCGGGGAGGCCGGACCGGGCCGCTTGTTCATCGAACTGGAGCGCCTTGGGCAGGAACTGGTTCATTTCGGTTACCGCGCGGCTGATCGCGATGGGGGCCTGCATGTGCACGCCAAAGCCAAAGATCAGCCGATCCTTGCCGCTACGCGCCCTTGAAACGCTTGCAAAGCAGGGAATGCCCAGATCGTGGGTCAAATCCAGCACCCAGAATTCCCGATCGATGCCCTTATAGAACGCGGTCAGCCGGTCATAATATTCATCGCCCAAGGCGGCCAGATCGACCGCCGGGCGCCGCAATCCGTTGTACCACCAGATCGCGACGCAATCGCGTTCCACGACTTCCATCAGCCCGCTCAGTATCGCCTCGTCGACGGTGTTACCGGCCGCACAGCCGTTGGAATTTGCAACCAACGCCGGGCCGTCGGAGAAGCCGAAATAACACATCGCGGTCGGCAGCAACCTGTCGGCACCGGTTGCCAGCGATGTCACCGGCGTCCAGCTGAGACGCGCACCGGGATCAAAACGGGCGGGCACATAGTCAAAGGTGGCAGTGTGGCGCAGCGTCTGGCGGGCCTCAAGCTGGGTTTCGCTGTAAAGCGTCAGGCGCCGAGGGTCGATGGCGTCGTCGGCCAGATCGTCATAGCAACCGTGCACCGCAGGTTCATTGCCGCGATGCACGCCGCAAAACCGCTCAAGGGTTTCGCAGATGGCGCTGACCTTTGCCTGAATGGCGCTTCGGCCCTTGCCGCCCGACAGGTTGCGGCTGCTTTTGCGGTAGTCGCGCAGGGATCGGTACTGAAAACCAAGGTTCTGTCCGGCCAGAACCGAATGAACGCCCGGTTCCTCAAACACCTCATCCAGTCTTTTGACGATGCCGCAGACCGGGTTCACGTATTTGCGGATCCGCCGATAGGTCGACTCCGGGCTGATGCCGTACAATCCGTTTTCCACGTATGGATCGGCGTCGGCGCCGTCTTGCGGGGCAGGCTCCCGTGTGGCGGTGGCCTGCGCCACACAGGTGTCGCACCGCGCCACGGTATCGACGAAATTGCGGGTAATCGCCGCGTTGCGAGCATCGTAGCCGACGATATGCGCGCGTAATCCGCCGTCCGGGTGGTCGGGTGCGGCGGCGAGGTGGCGCGCGATTTCGCAGGCGAAAATGTTCAGCGACGCCTGATAGACCAGATCGTCATAACGCGGTGCAATACGGTGTTCGCGGGCGTCAGCCACCGGCGTCTTGAGAAAACGCAGGCCCGCAGACAGGTTTTCGCGCAGGCACGCGGGGCAGCGCGCATCCTCCGCGCCATCGAATACCGGCCCCATGATCAGCCCGGCCCCCGACAACCCGATGGGCAGCACGACTGTGCCGTCCCGGTTGACGCGCCGCACATGGGGGTCCCATGCACTGTCCGCATAGTTGCCGATCAGCAGAATTTCCATGTCCGCCGCTGGGCCCTCGGTACCGCCGATCCCGGCCAGCAGCGGCCTGAGCGATCTTTCGTGCCGGTCGCTGCCCGACAGATTGGTCAGGGTCAGTTTCGCACGCAAAAGCGCATTGTTCGAAAGGCTGGTGGAGACCCCGTGAATGCGGCGCAGGTTATCGTCCTGCCGTTCAAGAACACCGTGTTTCTTGAGGATTTCAATCGAAAAATAGATGTCGGCATAGTCGAGGCCCGGTTTCATGGCCTGGACCGCATCGGCCAGGTCGTCTTCGTGCCGGCCCGGACCGATCTGCCGGATCAAGCAATCATAGATCACCTCGTCGAACACCTGTTCGCCGCCGTTGAACCGGACCACGATCCCCTGATTGTCGATGCACGACACATCGGCATCCGCGTTCAGCCGCAGATAAGACATAGCTAACGGTCCCCGGTGCCAGGCGTCATCCGGCAGGACCTATCTGCGCTCAAAAAGGATGCCCTGAACAAGAATAGGCTCAAAAAAAGGTACGCTAAGCAAGAACAAAGCCAAACTTTGACGGATCGGCCCATACCACCGGCATGCCGATCAAAAGACCCGGAAACCACCTGTGTCGCCTCCATCGCCCGTATCGCCGGGGCTGGCCGTGTCATCGGGTGTTTCGTCTTCATCATCGTCGTCATCGGGGTCTTTGGGATCTTCCGGCGGTTCCGGATCTTCGGGCGGATCGCCTCCGTCACCGCCAAAGCACAGTCCGCCGCAGCCTGAAATGCACAAGCTCATGCAGGCCGAAAGACAGATCGGCGTGCCGCCGCACATCGCCAAACAGGCGCCTGTGCAGGCCGTGGCGCACGCGGTCCACTGTCCGGTTACGGCGGCTTCGAAAAGGTCGCCCTTGAGGGCCGGTATCACGATCACCGCGTTGCCATAAGCGATTTCTACCAGCCGGACCTTCTTGCCCGCGGGCGCGTCAAGGCCGACCTTGACCAGCGCCGATCGTGGGTCCTTGCGGGCGAGCGCCTGAAAATCCTTGTCCGACCAGTACAGCCGAAAGAATTTCGACATCGCGCCGTCGTCCTCCACCAGTTCTTTTTCGTCAGGCACCAGTATCGGAAACTCGTCGTTGGCCGGTTCAAAAAAATGAACCTTGCCTTTTTCGGGATACCACTGCTTGTAGCGTTTTAGGGCGACCTTGGGACGGCGTCTCGCCTTTTCTCTGAAATCGTCATCCGCCCAATACTTGGCGATGAATTTCGCAAAAAGCCGACTTGTCGGGTTCAGTTCGTCCGCCATCGCTTTGTCCTATGCTATTTTCTAAAATATCCCTTAGCAAAGCCTAGAAATGTTTTTTTTGCAACCTCGGATATCCCGGGCGTTGTTGCACAAGTCTGTCGACGAAGGATTCACTTCGCGAATCCATGGCGTTAGACGCGGTGCATGAGCAAGCCACCTTCCGCCCGCTACCGCACCACGAACTGGTCCAGCTACAACGCGTCGCTGCGCAAGCGGGGATCGCTGCTGATCTGGGTCGACAAGAACATGACCTGGCGCACGCCGCATGAGGGTCGGCCGGGACGCCAGCCAGTGTTTTCCGATGCGGCCATACAATTCTGTCTGTCGATCAAGGTTCTGTTCAATCTGCCGCTTCGTCAGACGGCGGGGATGGTGGCGAGCCTGCTGAAGCTGGCGGGACTGGCCGCAGGCATCCTGATGATCCTCGCGTCGAAATCCCGCATGGGTCTGGTCGGGCTGGTGGCGTGCACGATCACGTCGCGCCTGATGCCACTGATCCTGCGCGGCTGGGCGTGGCACGCCATGGCAGCGATTACCGCGTCGCTGGCCGTTCTGGGAACGGCGCTGGTGAGTTTGGCGCAAGACGCCGTGGCCACGTTCAAGGGCGCCCGGGCCGACAGCACAAGAGTGCGCGAGACCCTGCAGCGGATCGCCCATGAACGCTGGCAAAACGAGGCCGTGTGGTTTGGCCATGGCAAGATACACCCCGGGTCACATATCGTGGAATACATGCCGATCGGTAGTCACCACACCTGGTACGGGCTTCTCTTTGTGAAGGGACTGGTGGGTTTCACCGCCTTTCTGATCCCGATGCTCTGGCATACTGGCCTGGCCATGATCGACGCTGCCCGGACGCCGCGTGGTCGACTTCCCATGGGAATCCTGATGACGATGATCCTTTTGTCTTTTGGTGAAAACATTGAGATCGAGGCCTATATGCTGTGGCCCGGTCTGGTGCTTCTGGGCGTCCACCTGCGTGAAATGGGCGCTGACATCTCGCCGACGACATCCTCGCCTTCAGGGTCGAGACGGCACCAGGTTCCAGGTGGTTCGGATGCCTGTGTCTATCGACACCAGGCCGACTGACCCAGATGAAAACTTGGGCAAGCCGCTCGATCCCTTCGTCGAATTGGCCGGAGGTTGACTATTGTCATTACGTTTCAATTGGATGCGCACACCCGCGCCTGATCTCGCATGACCGCGTAATCGCTCATCATCTCGACGATCACTGACCCGTCCGGTAGCGTCGCGAACTCCTCAGCCGACCGCGCCTGGAACTCTCTTCTGTATTCCACGACCGGTGGACATGCCGCCACGCCGCCGGCCTCAAAACTCGCCGTCGCGCAGCCGGTCAACCAGCTCGCCCCGATCACGAGGACGGCGAGCCGCCGCCTCCAACATTTGGCGCTGAATCTCATTGGCTTTCTCCGTGGTTTCAAGACGTTCAGCGAACCGCCCGAGGCGCTCCCCGGCGCGTCGAATGGACAGCATGAACAGGACGACGGCGAGGACGATGGCTCCGTATCGCAGCGCCGCCCGCATCCATGGGCTCGCGGCGATCCCGGTCAGGAGCCCGCCGATCATCGCTGTCCCCGGCGCCAGTCATCGTGCCGGGCGTAGATCGTGACCGCGATGCCGCCGAGCGCCACTGCGATGAACACCCAGCGCAGGATGTCGAGATACGGCACGAGCGGCAGGACGGCGCTTTGCGTCTCCGCCAGCACCTGCTGGACCACCTCCACCCCGGCTGCGCCCAGCGTCGCCACTCCGGCCGCGCCACCACCCTTCATCGTGCGGCTTTCGGCCAGCACTTCGCGGGCCGGCGGCGTCTCGGCTGCAAATGCGTCGCCCGGACCGGGTACCGCTCGCCCCACTGACGTGCCGGGCCGAGATCGACGTGAATGAAGCCCGAGCGCGGGTAGAAGCCGAAGGCGAGGAACCCGACTTCCCGCGCCGCCGCCTCGAACGTCGCCGGGTCGTGGTTCGCCATCGCGACGTCGAAGGCGGCGCCTTCGAGGTGCTTGGAGCGGGTCGCGCCGCCCACGGCGCGGTTGTGCTCGGGGCTGCGGTAGGCGGAGCGGACGATCAGCGGCTTGCCCAGCCGGTCGCGCAGCGCCTGCAGCTTGTCGAGCGCGGGTTCGTTGACCAGCAGCTTGCCGGTGCCCCGGCAGGCGATCTCGGCGGGGCTGAAGTTCGGCCAACGCCAGGCGCCCTCAGGCACGTTGCGCCAATTTCTGTGGAAAGTCGTGGTCATGGGGGTCCTCCGAAAACGAAAAACCCGCCTCAAGGGCGGGTGCGGTTAGGCTGATGGATGGGGATGTTGCGCGGCTACGGGCCGCCGCCGAAGATCTTGAGCTTGCTGGCGATGCCCGCGAGCAGCGCCAGCATGACGCCGGTGGTGATCGTGTGGACTGCGGTCTGCATTGCCGCGCTGTGCCGCCGGGAAGGCATCAGCGAGAGCCTGTATTACACGTGGTCGAAGGAATTCCTCGAAGCGGGCAAGCAACGCCTCGCCGGGGATACGGCCCGCCAGGCGACATCGCCTGAGGTCAAGGATCTGCGCTCGGAATCGGCTGCACTCAAGGAGGTCGTTGCCGACCTGACTCTGGAAAACCGTTTGCTCAAAAAAAAGGATGGGGGATGGGGAGTGCGAGGCATGAGGTATCCTGCATCGGAAAAGCTGGAGATCATCCGCACCGTCGAAGCCTCGAATCTGCCCGCTCGTCAGACGCTGGTCATGCTCGGCATCCCACGCACGACCTATTACCGCTGGTATGATCGCTGGTCCGAGGGTGGGCTTGACGCGCTCAAGGACACGCCGTCCCATCCGGGGTCTGTGTGGAACCTCCTCCCGGATGAGACCCGGGCGGAGATTATCGAGTTCGCGCTCGAGCATGAGGATCTGACGCCCCGTGAGTTGGCGGTGAAATACACAGACGAAAAGCAGTATTTTGTCTCGGAATCATCGGTTTACCGCATCCTGAAGGCGGAAGACCTGGTCACGGCACCGGCGCATATCGTGATGAAGGCGGCCAATGAGTTCCGGGACAAAACCACGCGGCGCAACGAGCTGTGGCAGACCGACTTCACCTATCTGAAGGTGCTGGGTTGGGGGTGGTTCTACCTGTCGACCATTCTCGACGATTACAGCCGCTACATCATCACCTGGAAGCTCTGCGCAACCATGAAGGCCGAGGATGTGACTGCCACGCTCGACCGGGCGCTGGAGGCTTCAGGATGTGACTGCGCGACCGTTGTCGCCAAGCCAAGACTTCTCAGCGACAACGGCTCGTCTTACATCGCGGGGGACTTGGCGGATTACCTCGACGAAAAGGGCATGGATCATGTCCGAGGCGCGCCATACCCCCCCAAACACAGGGCAAGATCGAGCGGTGGCATCAGACCATGAAGAACCGTGTCCTGCTGGAGCATTACTTCCTGCCCGGTGATCTCGAGCGCCAGATCGGGGCCTTCGTCGAATACTACAACGACCAACGCTACCACGAGAGCCTTGAAAACCTGACACCGGCCGATGTCTACTTCGGCCGCGCAGACCAGATCCTGAAACAGCGAGAGGAGATCAAACAGAAAACCATGATCAAGCGGCGCTTGCGCCACCAAACGGAAAACGCATAACATCAATCAAGGATGAGCATAGCCTCCAAACGGAAAACCGCTCAGCTGTCCCAAATTATTTGACGACGGACAGCGGCCAATTCGAACCGGAGACAAACAACATGACCTCACTCTCGCTGAACCGCGCGCAACGCACGCACGGTGGCGGGGCCGAATGCGCCATCGATCCCGCCCGAATAGAGACCGCGTGTTTGCAGCAAACGCTGTACAGATTTGCGGGTATCGGGCGACAGGCCGGAGTAATCGACCAGCAACTCCTGATACGCTTTTTGCGACCCACGCTCCAAAGCGTCGAGCAGCAAAGCGGCGGCCTGCGCCGGATCGTGGCGTACGCCCTGACCGTTGTTAAAGAGAACGCCCAGGTTGGCCGTGCCATCCGCGTAGCCAGCCTCTGAGGCGGCTCGATAGAACCCTGCGGCGCGGACCGGATCATATTGCGGGCTGTCGGGATTGATCGTCATCGAGGCGGCGAACATCATCGCCGCGACATTGCCGGCATCCGCACTGCGTTCGAACCAATAGAGGGCGCGGGCGGGGTCGGGCTGCACGCCGACCCCGCTTTTATACATGGTCGCGACAAAGGCCATTCCCTGGGCGCTGCCCATCTCGGCGGCGACCATGGCGCTGTCGAAAGCCTCCGCCGGCCGGTCCAGCTTGTGCAACACGCTTGCGAGATTGGCATGGAACCGACGGCTGTCGGGCCAGCGGGCGATCGCGGCTTCGCAGGCCGCCAGCGCCCGTGTGGCGTCAAGCTCAGCATAGTCCACACCGAGCGCGGGATCCGGGCGATCAGCGTCAAACGGATTGGCAGCCAGCCGGTCACACTCCTGCACTTCGTCGGTACGGAGCGCAGGCCCGGCGATGGCCGCGGCAGCGGGGGCCTGTGGTTGCGCCGGTGGTTGCAACGGCGCGCCCGGATGCACCGCATCGTAACATTCCCAGTCACGCACGCAGAGCGCCTCATTCTCGTGATTGGCCGGCGCGGCATGCGCGGCATCGCGCCAGGACTGGGCCTGCGCCGGGTCACTGGCCTCGAGCAGCCCCGCCAGGGTTTCCATTGCTGCAACCTGACCGTTCTCTGCCGCCCGTGTCAGGTAATCGCGTGCTCTTGCGCGATCCGCCGACACACCGGCATCGCCGTCAAGATATATCTGCCCGATCACCGATTGCGCCGGACCGTACCCGTAGTCAGCCGACTCACGCAGCCAGGAGACCATTTCATGCTCGCTGGCCGGCACACCAGTTCCGTCTTCGTAAAGCAGGGCCAAAAGATACATGCCCTGAGCACTGCCATAGGCGGCGGCCTTGTGCAGCATTTCCCTGCCCATCGGAATATCCGTCGCACCACCCTGACCAGTCAGATGCATCAGCCCGAGACGCAGATAGGCATCCGGCTCCCCATACTTTGCTGCCAGCTCTTGCCAGGCCAGCGCGGCTTCGTGCAACTGCGGCACCCCCATACCGAACGCGTAGAGCGCGCCGAGTTCCGTCATCGCATGGCCGTGATACCGCCGTGCTGCGTCACGCAACAAGGGTGCGGCCTGGGCAAAGTCCCCCTCGGACATCAGGTTCTGCGCCGCAAGATACAGATTTTCTGCCGCAGGTGACGGGTCGATCTGCCGTAGAGGGATATCCGGCATATGCGTCGCCATGCCCTCAGCCCCGCTTTGTGCAGCAGCCGCATCGGATTGTTCCCCTCTTGCACCCGCCTGTCCGGCCTGTGCCACCGAGCTGTCAATCCGGGCGACATAGCCGGGCTGCGGGGTTCCCGTGGGTGGTGCTTCGGGCACGGCGATCAGACGCTGCCCCTCGATCCGTTCCACCCGCCACAGGGTGCTGATCGCCGTCAGGCCCAGCCCCGGAATATCGGCCAGAAGGGTTACCGGATCGTCAGGATTGGCCGAAACGCCGGCCGGCAAGGTGATCTCGACACGGCCCTGATCGGCCACCGACGCGACCTTGCCTTCGATCATCTCCGCTTGGGCACTCATCGGCAGGCTCAACAGGGCCACCAGGACAAGGGGACGCAACATCTCGATCACTCTCCTGTTTCCGAAATACAATGAAATTGCAGTGCGCGGGGACCATCCGGGCCGGTCCAGCGCAGGTGACACATCGTCCCACTGCGGTTCAGGGTCAAGCTGCCCAGGGTCACTGCGCGCGCCTCGGAAGACATCAGGCCCTGGCCCTCATCCACGGGCGGGACAAGCCCCAAGTCGCGGGCATCCGTCAGGGCTTGCGGATCGCCGGTCAGCCGGGTGGAGGTGGCCGTCACCGGGATCTGGGTATCGGCACTGCAAGGATCGCTCAGATCGGGGTCCCAGCGCAGCCAGAGTGTGCCGAATTTCGATTGGATCTCGAGGCTGCTCAGCGGCGCCGGGCCGCCTTCCGGCGGGGTGATGCGCCATGCTCCAATCCAGTCGGTCGGCACCTCCGCAGCCGGTTTCTCCGGGAACCGCGGCGCAGCAAAACGCGCCTCAAGATCGGGAGCCAAAAAACCGAATCCGGGTGGGACACCGCTGATAGGCGGGCAAACCAGCTCCCCGGCCGAAAGCGGCGCGGCAATCAGAGAGGCTATGATCCCCACCCAGCGCATCACAACCGCCGGCAACGCGCAGCGAGGGTGACCATCTGGCTGCCGCGCACGTCATAGATCCGGATCGTGCAGGCGACACCCTCGCGGGTCATTTCCAGTTCGTTCAACGCGCCAAAGATCACCTTCGCCAATTGCCCCACTTCCCCCTTGGCCGCATCGGCCCGAAGTTCGGCCTCCATCTCGCGCAAAAAGGTCGGGTCCGCACGCAATATGCCTTCGCGGTCGATCTCGACCGGGAAATCGAAGAACTTTTTCCACTCGCCATTGCGGTTGCTGTAAAGCCGGAACATCGGCCTTCCGTCCGCCTCCTCGACGCGGAATCGCAACACCGTGTCGGACAGGCTCTGCTGTCCCGAGGCCCTGTCGGCACTGAAATCGCTCAATTCCCAAAGCCCCATCCAGTCGCCGTCACCCGCCGCAAGCGGTGCCGGATCGGGCGGCGCGGCGGGGGCATCGGGCTCGACCGCCGTCACGGCAGGCACGGCAATGAATAGATTGACCGTCGTGCCTTTGGTGGCGGGCTGCCCAATTCCGGGGGCGGTGTATTGCACGGTGCCGGGTTTCTCCTTACCGCTCGCCGGTTTGCCGGCCGAAACCGTGCCGACTTTAAAGAACCCGTCCTTGCGGATTATTTTCTTCGCCTTGCCCGGCTCCATGCCCTTTACCCCTGGGACCGGACGCATCTCGGGTTCGGCCGGGGGCGCGGGTTCGGCAAAGGCCAGTGGCTGCAACGTTGTGAACATCGGATACGGGCCCGGCCTGGGCGGGTACGTATCATAGAAACTCCCCGGTTTCTCGCCTTCGGGCGCGGGGTTGCCGGCTGCTGCAGGTCCGGGGACAAAGCCCGCCTCGGCGAGGATGCCCTGCGCCTGTGCTTCGGTCTCGGCACCGGCGAGGCTGGGCACCTCGATCATCGGGCGTGGGCCGATCACGGTAAGTGAGATCGCCGAACCCTCGGCCGCGGGCCGCCCCGGCCCCGGCACGGCGGCATGGACAAAGCCGGGTTTCAGCTCCAGCCGGTCGGCGGGGATCCGTTTGCCCACGGTCCCGCTCAGCCCTGCCTCGGCCAGCGCGGCGAGCGCCTTGGCTTCGGTGAAGCCGAGGATCGCGGGCACGGTGACCAGTTCGGGCGCAGCCTCGCCCCTCGGCTGTGCGCCGGTCACGATCAAGGTGACCCCGGTCCAGACCCGGACCGGCACCCCGGGCGCAGGGGCGCTGTCCACGACGATGCCTTCCGGTTCATCGGGTTTCGGCGGTACGCGTGTCGGTGGGCCGAGTAGGAAAAGCCGCGCCTCTTTCAGCACTCGTACCGCCTCGGCGGCGGGCAGGCGCAGGATTTCGCGCGGGACGGCTGTCATCTGGCAATGTTCGGGGAGATTTGTCGCCATCCGGTCCAGCTCTTGCTGCAGCTGCGGCTGAGCGATTTCACCGCAAGAACCATTTGTATATCCGAGCGCGGGATGGGTGCGCATCTGCTGACGGAGTGCAGCGATGGCACGATTGCGCTGCCCCGTCTTGCAGGCATTGTGCAGGCCGCGAATATGATCGAGCCGGCTCCAATAGCCGGCGGAGCGCGTACGTGCCTCTTGGGACAAGGCCGCCACAAGCGCATCGACACGCGGCAGGGCATCCCCGCCCACGCCATAGAAAGCGGGGCGACAGGACGGATTGGTCCCGTTTGCAAGCGCCAGTGCCGTAGTCATCGGATCGAGGTCCCTACAACTGGCCGCTGTCGGAAGTGCTTTCTGCACCGCATCGAAGGCTGCGCGATAATCACTGCGCCGCGCCGAAAAGCTTTTCGCCTCGGAAGGCAGGTCGCGCTCGAGCTGTTCCAACTCGGCATAGTAGTCTTCAAACTGCTCCAACAGCCGCATCTTGCTGCGCAGGATCTTGGCCAAGTTGTCGAATTCAATGTGAAACTGATTTTGGAACAACTCTTTCAGGGGCAAACGAAACGTGTAGCTGTGATGCCGCAGGTTGCGTTCCGCCTGACGGTAGGCATGACCGGCTTCAACACAGGCATCATGGGTCGCCGTGCGGAGGTTTTTCAGTTCCACAGACGCCGCGCCATAGTCGCAGCGCTCGCGATAGTGGCCCAGTGCCAGAAAGTGTTTGTACCGCTTGGTTAGTAGCGTATCCAATATCTGCCCGCCCACATCCGAGTGGTACAGCGCCTGGAGATCGAAACTGCGCTCGCCCGCCGACATCAACGTTGTCATGAAAACATCCGCATCGGCCGCACGCAGCCGGCTCATGCCTTTGAGAAGGCTATACCAATTGGCAACGCTGATGCCCGCATTCACGAGCGCCTTGTAATCTTCCTTTTGATAGGCGTTGATCGTGGAGTCGGCGTCGATGAAACTGTTGAGCACGCATTGCGCCGCGTCGATCTGCAGATCGGAGATCATCGCGGCCGTGACGGTCGGATTGTCCTTCAGATTGAGGATATATTTGCTGTATTTGCGCACCTGCTTTTCGGTGCCACAATTGGCGAGCGCGGCCTTGCCGACCCTCAGTGGGTAGAACTCGGCTTCCAGTGGGTAGGGTTTCGGCATGCATTCGGCGTTCACGGCCCGCACGCCCTCTTCGAAAGCCTCCAGCTTTTTGTGTGGAAATTGCTCGTTGAAGGTATATCCGTTTCCAGCCACCGCCATGACTGGCAGAAGAAGCACGACCAGCCATATCAGGATCCGGGTCGTCATGGCGCATTCCCTTCGGCCAGGAACCAGCCCGCGACCCAGCCACGTATGCCGCGATAGCTGATCTCGCACCACACCCGTTTGCGGGCTTTCTCGCGCTCGGCGGGACTCGCCGCCTGCCACTGTGCATAGCTCATCTGGTTGATGCAGCCATGGTTGAGAATGCCGTCACCATCGGGCGGGATCGCGCCGATTTTCGCGGCGCGCGCTGTCGGGGCCGCACGGATGTTGAGCACATCGTTCGAAACCACATCGACCACCCGGAAATAATCCGGACCATCCGCCTCGGCCAAAACCGCACCGGCCCAGACCGAGCCTGCCAGAATGAGCGCCGTGATCGCGCTAATATCCCTGAGATTTCCACTCCAAGTCACGTTCATGCTCCAAATCCGCCGCGAAAAGGCTGAGACAGGTGTCGCGGTATTGCGCCCCCGGGTAGACATCGACGATCTTGAACCGGATCACGCGATGGTTGTCGGGCTGTTTGCCTGGCAGGGTGATGGTGATCGGGGCGACCGTATCGGGTAATTCGACCAGCACCGGCGCGGCAAGGTCTGTCGAAATCTCCGCAAGGCGCACACGCCCGTTGGCAAAGAACGCCTTGTCCGATTTGGCATAGCCGTTGCTGATCAGCAATTGCCGAAAGGCGCTGGCCCCCTGCAAGCTCAGCGTCACGGTCTCCCCAATACCGGAGCCGGGTACGCCCTCGCACCAGGCATTGCCGGAGCCGTCGAACAGGTTGGCCGGGCCATAGCTGTTTCCCGCCTGCGGTGGCAGGACGGAACTGACGCAGATCCGCATATGATTCACTAATTCCGTAGCCGGAAAATCCGCACAGGTCTCCGCCTTTGAGGGCGTCGCAAAAACGGCTGCGAGCAGTGACAAAACCAATAATGGACGCATGGCCCTGCCTCCTGCCTCGCAACATCCAGTTCTGTCCACAATGGTATACGCGAGCGTCTATCTTAACCAGAAGCGTCTCTTGCCCTCGCGTCTCCGCCAGCATGGCGCCAAAGCACTTCTAAGGAAAAATTCCCATAAAAATCAAATTGTTATACGAAGTTCTCATCCATTCACAAGAGAACATATGCGGGAATTTGACGCACAACTCAACCCAAACGGCCTCCGGCAAATCCGGTGGGATGCAATTTTTTGCAAGGCGGCCGACAATGACCGCTGGTAAACGGTCACGCTGCCATCGGCCACCCCCAAAATTCTATAATGGATCGACTACCTTTAATAGGACCCGCCAAGAATGGAAAATCGCAAACTGGTACTGCGAACAACAGCTGCCGCCAAAGTGGACATTCGTGCCTGGAGTAGCGAAGGTCCGCTTTCCGCCCTTCGTGTCGAACGCCGACATGCTTTGCGCTGCAGCATCTGCCCGGTCTCAGGCGATTAGCG
>NZ_JBHMEC010000038.1:0-57794 GCF_042430665.1 Roseovarius ramblicola
TCGTCGAAGATCAGCAGACTGCAAATCGTAGCTTATGTCAGTGTCCGAATTTCGGGGGGTAGCTCATGGAAGCGAACTTTCGGGGCGGTTGAGGCACTGAGCGATACGGATGATTTTGCAGTTCAAGATGCGTCCAAGGAGATCGGCCGCCTATTTGCTGGGAGCATGGCATCAAGGATCATTGCTGAGGCTGCCATATGCGAAGCGCCTTTAGACACAGGCTTCGAACCTGGTGATATGGACATCAATAGACTGCTCGCTGATGCCTCACAGATGCATCACCTGGGCGGATATCGCGCAGCTATGCTCGCAGGCATTATGCCACCAGAGATCGTGATCTCACCTGCTGGTGAAGTTATGATGGACCACGGGTTCAGCGACTCCGTGATAAAACCGTTTGGTCAGCATTTTACCGCGCACTCCCTCGAAGGAGAAAAGAAAAAATACGCCTCTCGCTACGAACCCAAGGAAGCCAGCAAAACACCGTCCGATCTTTCTGAGAAAGAACAGAAAGATAAGGGCGCCTTTGAGAAGGCTTGGCTTGATGAGTTCGGCTTCAGCGCCGAAGATATGCTTAGGTTTATCGGCGGTTTTTGGATGATCCTGCAGACAGATCGCCAGCCGATCATCAAAGAGACACGCTCAGCTCTTGTCAAACGGATCGGGAAGGACAACGAACTTGACGATGAAATAGTCGGTAAGTGTCTCGATAGCTTTACGCTGCAACCGCGCCCATCATGGATTGACGTGCCAGAAGGTTATACTGACCACGCGTGGCACCCATGGCGATTCCAACGGCAACTGTCATTGGTGACGAAACCCATTATCCAGTTGAATGATGGAGAAGACCCAATGCTGCTGATTGCTCCCGCGATGTGCGTCCAGCACTTGGAGCGTTTCTATGCGAATACGCTTGATGGCGTATATTCGCATGACATGTTCAGAACGAACGGGAAGCTTTATAAGTTGATGGACGCGATCAATGGTGAGGTGGGCGAAGAGTTCAATAGCATTGTAGCGAATAAGTTTGTTGAGATCGGCTGGGGAGCCAAGTCCAATCAATCTGATGGTCAAATTTTCAACAGACAGAAATCGCCGACCTTTGGTGATGTGGATGTGCTAGCATGGAACGAAGCTGGTAAACGTCTTCTCATCATCGAATGCAAAGATTTGTCGTTTGACAAGACAATCGGCGAAGTCGCAAATCGATTATCGAAGTACCAAGGCGTCATCAAGAGCAACGGCAAACCAGACGACCTCAAGAAGCATTTGAACAGATGTGAAGAGATTGAGGCGAATCTCGATAAAGTGGGCGAGTATGTTGGCATGGAGATTGAGACGGTGGAGCGTATCTTATTGCTCAGCCAACCCACACCTTTGATTTTTGCAGAACTGGCCGAAAAGCACTCTGTGGAAGTCATCACATTTACAGATATTGAAGCGCGTTTCGAAGAGCCTTCAGAGCGTGAGTAATCTGGCATAATGCCTAAAATGTGGTCCGCCGGTTAATTGTTTTACCGCGCAATGTCCGCTCCCAACGTTTAAGTCCGTACCGTTGGCATCTGCAGCGAATGGCCGGAATCCGACCTTCAAGCCCACCGATACCTCGCTGCTGCCTTCCCGATCCGCTCATTGATCGGCACCGGGTGCTCATCCGAGGCCCGCTGCAGCGCGTTGACGTGACCTTCCATGAAGTCCGAAAACTCATCCGCCATAACGCCGGACGCGGCGGCGCGGGATATGAATAGGCCCAAGAGCTGCCGGTCCAGCATGCGCATGTGCTCTGCGCGGTTGGCGTCTTTCACGTTGCGGGGCAGGGTGCCCGAGATGTTCTCGTGCAGGTCCAGCGCCACGGTGTGCGTCACGGCCTGCCACAACTCGTGTGTGGGCCAGCGGGCCCGGTTTCGGTCCTTGGTCGGGATGCAGTATCGCATGCCTTCACAGAAGTCGGTGAAGGCGTCGCCCACCTGTGCGTGCAGGTCGGCCCACCGGCGAATGCCGAACCGCTCGCGCAGTTGCTTGCGGCCCACGCGCAGCTCGAACCGCCAGACGCGGCTTTGGTCGGGGTCTGCCATGTCCAGTGCGGGCTTGCCCATGCTGGCGCGGGTCGCGTTCCACATTTCGACCCAACCGGCCTTGCCCTTCTCGATCACCTCGGCACGCTTGTCATAGATCACCAGTTGGCGGCTTGCCCCTCTGCCCGCGCGCAGGCCGGTGACGCGCGCCCCCGATGCATGGGTTTCGGTGTCTGATTCGCCGGTGAAGGCAACCGCCCTCGTCTTTGGTGGCAAGACCAGGTGAGTGCGGTCCGGCTCGAACCACGGGGCCAGAAAGTCCACGGCAAAATCCGCGCGGGTGACGCGCAGTTGGTTTTCGCCGTAGGGAATGCCGAAGGCCCGCATGCAGGCTTCAAGATGATCCTGCGCGGCCCTGAGACCCCCGGTTGCCAGAAGGAAGGCCCGGAAATCCACGGTGATGCCGGGATTGTTCGCCGGGCGGTTTTCCGGGTCCAGAAAGTACCATTCCGCGCCCATGTCTCCGGTATGGGCAGAGAACGCCATGCCGCCGCTGCGCCGCACGCCAAGGCTAATCTCGTCAAAGGTCAGGATGCACTCGCGGTTGGTTTCCACCGCCTCGGCCTTGGCTGCGCTCAGACGTTCCCGCAACGCGGGGGGAATATCAGTCTCGATGGTCAGTCTCAGCCCGTCAAAGCCGCTATGCAGGATTTCAACGTTCATCTGCGCTGTCTTTCGCTTTCGTATCCGAAGAGGGGGGTGTCACAAGACCCCCCTCTTTGCGGCATGGCCGCCGTTGCTCTGGATTTCGGGGGAAGGGCGGGCGCTGCCGCGCCCTGAGATGTGCCTCCGGCGGGGCAGCATTTGTTTTGGGGCCGGGCGCGAACGCCCGGCGCTGGTCATTACCGGTTGGATAGCTGGCGACTGATCCAGATTTCTGCGCGTTCCGCGCATTTGGCGGCGTTCAACAGATCGGCCTGAAAGAAGCCGGATGTGTTTTTCCACTCGTTGTCCCCGTTCTTGTACGAGCGGGACAGATCGACCGAATAGAAGCCGTCATTGTTCCAGATGGTCGCGGTCACGAGGCCGATCCTGATCTTGTGGGCGGGCAAGTTGGACATGGTGCTGTTTCCCTATGTCTTGGTGTTGGGTGCAAAGCGGGCGCGGGATGCCATTTGACCCCGCGCCCTGTTGAAGCCGTCCGGCCCCAAAAACCCGCGCGGCGCTGCCAACCCCGCACGGGCAAAACTCAGGTATTCGAGCGGCGGCGCGTCGCGGCCCATTCCAGAAGATCGCGGCGGCGATAGCGCACCGACCGGCCCGGCTTGTAGAAGTGCGGCCCGAAGCCCGACACGCGCCATTTCTGCAGCGTGCGCACGCTCTGGCACAGAAAGTCAGCGGCTTGGATTTCGTCGATGAACCCGTCCAGGTAATCGGCGGGCGGGTTGTTGTGGTTAGCGTGGTTTGGCCTCGGCACCGTTCTAGCTCCTTGTTTGCGTCACGATGCGTTCGTTGTCGCCGGAACGGAAAACAGCAAAAACAACAGTAAAACCTGTCCGAATTTACTGTTTTTTGCTTTCTTTCAACGCTCTGAATTTCGGGGAAAAATAGGCGCGAATGCCTTCATCTGTCAGCTTGCTTGCAGGTGCAGGAAGGTCTGGACGGTTCAGGTCCAACCAGCGCCGTACGGCAGGGAAGTGCGACTTCATCGACTGTCCGGTGTCGATCTTTCCAGCCTCGTGCAGAGCCTCGAAAGCATGTTCGACCGCTTGTCTTATACTCGGTCGCCCCGGTGCGCGCGTTAGCGCGCTACCAGCCTGCCTGTGTTCTAGGATTCCGTTGCGAATACGATTCGTTGTCAGGCGAACCTCAACAAACTGGATACTTTCAAAGGTGAGAGTGTTGTTTTCCCAGTCGATGCGCCCGGACCATGCCCGCTTGGGAATGGGCACAGGTGCTGCATCCAACCTTCGGGGCGGTTCAAAGCCGAAGCCGTGCAAGTGCCCGTCCGTGATGAACGATAAGACGTCGTGTTGCAGCTTTCCCCGATGATTCGCACGGTCGCGCAGAATTTTGGAGGGGCCTTTCATGGCCTGTATCACGGCTGCAGATAAATCTGGTTGATCTTGGGAAGCCTGTAGTGCGCTCGCTTCGAAAGCATCAATGGCGGATACATCTGCGAGCGACTTCCATGTCGCTTGATCCTCTGGACTTGCGAATATCAGCCAAGCACGCGACAGAGGATAGCTCGACTGCCACAACCTTACGAGTTGTTGATCTGTGATCTTGGTCAACGCCGCCTCTATCTCGATTGGCTTTCTTACTTAAGGCAAAGACAGGTCATCGCCCGTTTTTATCCTCTACATAACGTAAAGAGCTTGTTGCCCGAGCCACCTTGCAATTTTGCGCCCCTACTTCACAACCCGAAGGCCCGGTTCCCTTACGGGGCAAGAGCCGACAAACCCGCTCAGGCGGTTCGCATCTTCTTCTGCCGCGCGCCTTACCGGATCATCGGCCAGATGCGCATAGCGCATGGTGGTCTGTATCTGGGTGTGGCCCAGAAGCCGCCCGACCATCTGGATCGGCATGCCCGAAGATACCGCATTCGATGCGTAGGTGTGGCGCAGGTCGTGGATGCGCACATCGTCAAGGCCCGCCCGCGCCCGGATGCGCCGCCACGGGGCCTGCAGATCGGTGGCATGGTGGCCCGGTACCTTGCCCGCGATCACGTACCGATTGTCAGGCAAGCGCGGCAGCGCGCTCAGGACCGCGCGGGCGGCTTGGGGCAGGGGGATGCGCCGTGCACCGGTCTTGGTGTCGGGCAGCTCCATCCCATGATCGGTGATGAAGCTCCATTGCAAGGTCTGTATCTCGCCCAAGCGACAGCCGGTCAGGATCAACAGCCGAAAGGCGGCGATAACATAAGGCGTTTCCGATCCGTCGCCTTCGGCCTCGGCCAGCGTTTGCCCAAGGCGCTGCAATTCGTCTTGGCTCAGAAATCGTTCCCGCTTTTCCTCGCGATACTTCGGCACATGGCGGCACGGGTTCGACCCGTCCGGGCGCAGGCCCCAGACCTCGGCCAGATTGAACATCTTGGACAGCACGCCCAGAACCCGGTTGGCCTGATAGGGCTTGTCGCGCATCTTGTGGTGCAGGTCCGACACGTCGCGCCGCTCGACATCGATAATCTTGAAATTGCCAATCGCGGGCTTGATGAAAAGATCAATGGCCCGGCGGTACTCGCTCTGCGTGCTGGCCTTGCAGCGGTGCTTTACGTGATCGGTAAAGAACCGCTCGCACAGCGCGGCGACGGTGGGCGCGCGGCGGTGCTGCGCGATCTCTTCGACCGGGTTCTCGCCCTTGGACAACGCGCCCATGATTTCCTTGGCGCGGTTGCGGGCTTGGTCTGCGGTGATATTGCCATGCCGCCCGATAGAGGCGCGACGCGTGCGCCCGCTTTTGCGATACTGCACCTGATAGGTCTTGGTGCCCGAAGGCAGGATGCGCACGCCAAACCCCATGATTTCGCTGTCCCATTCGAAGTAGGCTTTGGCGCGAATCTCGAACCCGTCAACGCGGCGCTTGGTGAGCTTTGGCATGTCCTATCCCCTCGATCCTGCCCCGGTCTGTGGAAGCACAGTGGAAGCATTTGGCAGCAAATCACGGGGTAAGGCGTAGGACTCCGGCGTAACGACCGTCAATGAAAATAACACGATTCCAATAAGATAGGGTAGAGGGGCGCAACCCGGCGCAGCCCGTGGGGAGGGCCGGGAAGTGACTCATAACCTGAAGGTCGTAGGTTCAAATCCTACTCCCGCAACCAGCTTCATTTGCATGAGGTCGTCAGGCGAAAGCCCGGCGGCCTTTTTGCTTGTCTGGCAGAGGCTTAGAATGCCGGCCAGATCGCCCTCGATATCCATCACGAAGCCGCTCTCTTCCTCGGAAGAGGGGTGCAGCACGATCCGGTCGATCAGGCCGCGCAGAATCTCCACCGCTTCATGCGGCGCATCTTGATCGGCGAGTGCCTCACGCAGCCGCATAACGCCTTGCCGGTAGCGCTCGCCCATCGAAGGATGCAGCAACGGCTTTTCCTCCTTGGGCTCGGCCTCTAGTCGCTTCTCGATCTCGGCGCGCTCGGCTTCCAGCGCGATCATGCGATCCTTCACGCGCTCGGCGGGCACGCCGTCGCAGATGGCATCAATCATCCGGTCGAGTTCCCGGATGACCTTCTGGAGCCGTGCCTCATCCTTGGCGCGGTTGCCGCTCTCGGCCATGCGCAGCGCATTCAGGTGTCGGGTGTATTCTTCACAGAACACGGCCAGAAGCTTGTCATCCATCAGGCGATGCTGAAGGGCGTTCAGAACCGAACTTTCGAGAACGTCGCGACGGATCGTGCGCTTGTTCTCGCAGGTGCCTTTGTTGCGCGCGCTGGCGCAGCCGAAATGGTGCTGGCTGATCTTTACGAACGTGCTGCCGCAACAGCCGCATTTGATCAGGCCGGAGAGCAGGAAGCGCGGGCGGCGCCGATCCCAGAACCCTGCGGCTTTGGATTTGTCATGCTTGCCGAGCGACGTCGCGTCCTGCCGCGCCTTCACCTTCTGCCATAGATCATCGTCGATGATCCGCAGATGCGGCACATCCTGAACGATCCACTGATCGGCCGGATTGAGGCGCGACAGGCGCTTGCCGGTCTCGGGGGCCTTGATGTAGCGCAGGCGGTTCCAGACCAGCCGCCCGATATAGAGCTCATTGTTCAGGATGCCGGTGCCGCGATCCTTGTTGCCGTGGATCGTGGAGGGCCCCCACGTCTTGCCGGTCGGCCCAGGCACATGCTCGGCATTCAGCGTCTTCGCGATCACACGGGGGGACGTGCCCGCAGCATATTCGTTGAAAACGCGGCGGATGATGTCGGCCTGATCTTCGTTGATCTTGCGATCCCCGCGTTCCGGCTCGCCCGCGGCGTTGACCTTGCGGACAACATCATACCCGTAAGAATTGCCGCCGCCGGACTTGCCCGCCTCGACACGGCCGCGCAGGCCGCGGCGTGTCTTGTCCGACAGGTCTTTGAGGAAGAGGGCGTTCATCGTGCCCTTCAGGCCGATATGCAACTCACTGATCGCCCCTTCGCTGAGCGTGATGATCTGCACACCTGCAAAGTTCAGCCGTTTGAAGACGGCGGCGACGTCTTCCTGATCGCGGGATATCCTGTCCAGTGCTTCGGCGAAAACCACCTGAAACTTGCCCGCCATGGCATCCTGCAAAAGTTGCTGGATACCGGGCCGCATTAGGCTGGCGCCGGAGATGCCGTGATCGGCGTAGTGCTGCGAAACCGCCATGCCCTCGCGGGCGGCGCGCTCTGCGCACAGCCTGATCTGATCTTCGACCGAGGAGGCCGATTGCATATCGGTCGAATAGCGGGCGTATATGACGGCGGGAATCATTGTGGCGCTCATGAGGATGAGCCTTTCGGTCGCGAAGAGGTCCGGGTTTTGCTTGCCTCATAATCCTCATCGGCACACATTTTGGCAATAGCCTTGGCGAGCGCGCGCAGCGCCTCGTCAACCGCCGCCGGCTCTGCGGGGTGCGTTATCTTCGTATTTTTCTCCCGCTCCTGAGCCATGGCTGTCAGTTTCCGCGTGTGGCTTGCGATCCGTCTCACCCTGTTAGTTAGGTTCATGGCCGTCACTTTTCGTGGACATGAATTGGACACCGCACCGGGGCACAGGTACCGACCGGCCTGTACGGCCGGCCGGTACCCGCGTTAGGGGCGCGGTGCAGGATTTGTGCGGATCGCGATCTCGCGTCTGACATTTTGCAGGTTTGCGGCATGCGCGAAGTGCTCGTGCGAGCCCAACTCGCAGTTTACCAACTGCGCTTGTGCCTGACGGAACAGGACATGCAGTTCCGGGAGGGTTTGCTGTGCCAGTGCGGCGCGGGTGAATATCTCAGTCATAACGGCGACTCCTTCTCTGTTTCGAGAGCCCCGACCATCGAGGCCTTTCGCCGTCCCCCGTCATCATCATCGGCCACAGAAGGCCCTCATGGACGGGTGGAGAACAGAGAAGGGAAAGGTGCCGTAAGGATATTCGTCCGCCGGATGGCAGGTCAGCAAACCCGAACTGCGTGAACTGTCCGGATCACATGATCGCTTGATCCGTTGCTCAGAGCGCGTTTCGCGGGTGCAGCAAAGATAAAATGCCCGAAAAAATTAACAAATCATTAAAGGCCATATTGGTAAAATAGGAATACGAAACCAACGGAACCGACATGAGCAGAAAGAAGAACAACAGCAATGACAAAACCGGTCTGACGATCGATTACTCCAGGATGGGCATCATGACCATCGAAGAGTTCAAGCAGGCCCTCTGGACCGACATTCAGATTCTCAAGGACGAACACAACGTGAAATACGTGACCAAGCCAAAACTGAAGCTTGGTTTGACCGATGCCTTCGGCGAATGCGCGCCGCTCCGGGGGCGGTATGACGGCAAGCCAATTTACCGGCTTCACACGCAGTACAACCGACCGGCGTGCTGGGATTATGATTTGAGTTGAAACACATAGGAAAGGATGGATGAAACTGCCTTGCTACATTGGATTGGACGAAGCCCGGTCGTTGCTCGCGGAGATGGGCGTCGAGCTCAGTGACAGGCAAATAAAGCGCGCCGCCGAAACCGACATACATGGCCGCCGCAAGCTGCCATTCTTCGTCGATCCGATAGATGGGAGGCTGAAGATTGAAAAGGGAACGCTTGTGGACATCTATCGTGAGGCGCAAATAAATGCTGAAAAAAATATCAAGGAATGATACATTTTAGAGTTTTCCAATAATTTATTGAGCAGTAATGAGTGATATTAGAAAAAGGGCTGGAAAGACCGGAACAACGTATCAGGTGCGCTACCCAAGCATGGCCTCAAAATCGGGCTATGCGTTCAAGACATTCAAGACGATGAAAGAGGCGCGGGCGTTTCTCGAAAGCGGTGACATCCTTGATCGCACACGCGCTGTTGATCTCTCGGTTCGGACCGTTCCGCAAGCTATCGATAAATGGCTTCGCATCTGTGAGAAGGAGGGTACCGACGGCAACGAGCCCGTAACGGAGTATACGCGCAAGAATTACGTCTACTTCTCGGAATTTATGAAAGCTTACCCTTGGAACAAGGAACTCTCGGAACTGACAGCGCCCGACATCGTGCAGTTTCGATCATGGCTGCTTACGAACTGCCCGTCACGATACACCGCCCGCAAGACATTGACCTACTTCAACACTGTCCTGAACGAGATGGCATTGCGCGGTCACGTCGTCAGCAACGTCGCTGCCGGCATCTCGATTAGCGGCTCATCACGCTATCGCCAACCTGTTCAGCCACCGAGCGTCGGTGACTTTCGCGCCTTGCTGGTCGCAGCCGATCGCCTCGCGAACTCCACAAACCGGCAGATTGCCCGCGCGTGGGAACGCTATCGCCCCATGATGTATCTGGCAGGCGATACCGGGCTGCGCCCCGGCGAGTACCTCGCACTCCCCAGGTTCAATGTCTCCAGCAACGAAGTGAAGGTGGATCGCGCTGTCGAGAGGAACGGACACCGGATATCGGTCACGAAGACGCCGACCGGCTATCGCTACGTCGATCTGAGCCCCGAAGTCGCTGACATGGTCATGCACTATGCGGACAATCTTGCTCCGGAGAACGACTATGATCTCGTGTTTCCGACCGCAACCGGCAGATGGCAATCGATCATCAACTGGCGAAAGCTTGGGTTCGCGGCCGCTTGCTTCGAAGCCGGACTGATCGAGACAGAAGAAATCGATGGGCGCCTAGTCGAGCGTCCGAAATACGCGCCGTACGACCTCAGACATTTCTATGCCTCGATGCTGATCGAACAGCGCGTCAATCTCAAGCGCATCCAGACGCTTATGGGCCACAGCAACATCACGACGACCCTCAACGTATATGGTCATCTGATCGAGCGCGCTGAGGCGAGCGAGGAGCCCCGTGCGGGAATGCTCATGCGCCTTAGCGAAAATTCTTGTGGCAAATTTGTGGCACGAGATCACTAAAACCCTTACTGGAAGCCAATTTTTACTGCCTTCTAAGCAGTAGGTTGCAGGTTCGAGTCCTGCTGGGCGTGCCACAATTAAATCAATAACTTAGCGGCGTATTCTGTAAAGAAACCACTCGATTTCCTCGATTTTTGCCACAAATAGCGCCCCGCTGTAACCCGCATGAATCCGCCATTCTCTTTTTCGGTCTGTTTCGGCTTGTGGCAAATTTGTGGCAAATCCTGAACGGCTTGTGTCCCATTTTCGCCGGTCAGCGCTCGCCGTTATTGCGGACAGCTACGGTCATCGATCCGGGCGCCTGCCGGTTCCATTCTGGTCATTTGCCACAATGCGCCACAATTTCGCGCACGGTCTATCCTGTTTGCAGCGGGTTCAGAATGCGCCGGGGCGGAAGTGCGTCTGTTCGCGGTGTGCCATCCGGAGAATTGTCCTGCCGGACGGTGATCCTGTTCGGTGAACAGTGCCGGGTTGCCGCGTCGCGGTAACGTTTCGGCACGGTCATGTCGCCTTCCGTAAAGGCGTTCCTCAAGGTTCAGACGCATCATTGGCCGGGCGCGCCGTCCGGTCAACGGCCTGCCCGCACCATCCGTCTCCGCCTTCGGCTCCGCCGGACCGTGTTGGCCGTACACGCGCCTGTCGGCGCGATGACCAGCCGTCTTATCCGCCCGTCCTTCCGGGATGCGTCTTGAGGAAACGCCAAACGGAAGGAGAAAGACATGACCAGCAAGACCGAAACGAACCGCCCAGACATCTACACCCGTATCACGGGCCAGATCGTCACCGCCCTGGAGCAGGGCATCAAACCCTGGACACAGCCCTGGAACGCCGCGCACGCCGCCGGACCCGTCTCCCGCCCGCTGCGCCACAACGGACAGCCCTATAGCGGCATCAATATCCTGACGCTCTGGGCGTCTTCGATGGAACGGCACTTCGCCGCCCCGATCTGGATGACCTTCAAGCAGGCCCGCGAACTCGGCGGCCATGTCCGGAAGGGCGAAAAGGGCTCGCCCGTCGTTTATGCCAATACGCTCACGCGCACCGAAACCGACGAGAACACCGGCGAGGAGATCGATCAGACGATCCCCTTCATGAAGGGTTACACGGTCTTCAATATCGAGCAAATCGAGGGGCTTCCGGCGCATTACTACGCCCCCGCCAAGTCACAGCTTAATCCCGATCAGCGGATCGAGGCCGCGGACGCGTTCTTCGCCGATACCGGCGCCGATATCCGCCATGGCGGCAGCAGCGCCTATTACTGCCCGCCCGAAGACTACGTGCAGATGCCCGTCTTCGAGAGCTTCCGCGATGCCGAAAGCTACTACGCCACGCTCGCGCATGAATGCACGCACTGGACGCGGCACAAGAGCCGCCTCGATCGCGACTTCGGGCGCAAGCGCTTCGGTGACGAAGGCTACGCCCGCGAAGAGCTCGTAGCCGAGCTGGGCGCTGCGTTCCTCTGCGCCGATCTCGGGCTGACTCTCGAAGATCGCGAAGACCACGCCGCCTATATCGGCAGCTGGCTGAAAGTCCTGCGCGGCGACAAGCGCGCCATCTTCACCGCTGCCGCGCACGCGCAGCGTGCCGCCGACTATCTCCACGGCTTGCAGCCGGTGATTGACGACGCCGAGGAGGCCGCCGCATAGGCGGCCTCTTGGCCCAAATTTCAACAACGCAACGAAAGGATCGAAATTATGACCAAATTCATTATCTCACGCGGCGAATACGTTGTGCATAACATCATCATTGAAGCCGCCGACGAAGACGCTGCCGAAGCTGCCGCGAAAGAAATTCCGGTTGATGACGAGCGCTGGCGCGAATGCGGCCCGCTCGGTCACGACGTCCTCTATCAGTGCGAAGGACCGTATCCGTTCGATTAGAAAATCGACGAGGCTGCCTGCCGGCGGCCTCGCTTGGACACGGTGCCCGCGCCAAAGCAGGCAACGACCGTCATTCAAAGTACGGCTCTCACATGCTACTCTCGCCCTGGCCAATGGCCGTCCCGATTGCAGAGGAGGTATTGCGATGATGAAGCGTCTCGCACCGGTTCTGGCCGGGTTTGTGTTGACTGCCGCCCCCGCACCCGCGCTCGCTGATCCGGCAGGACTCTATTGCATAGACGACGGAAACAGCTTCCTGATCGGGCGGCCTGCGGGCAGCGCGGCCTTCGAGGTCCGGATCACAAGCTGGCAAGGCATGTCCCATTGCGGCATCGAAGGCACGGCCAATACCACGACGGATGGCTGGCTTCTGGAAAATCACGGCTGCAAGCTTCAATTGCGGGAGGAGGGCGGCGCAATCGCGCTCGCCGCATCGCCTCGTGAAGCCTGCGCGCCCTTCTGCGGTGCGCGCGCAAATCTCAACGGTCTGACCTTTCCGCCTTCAAGCCGGGTGACCGCAAACCCCGATCCATCGCTCTTCGCGCGTGATCTCGGGGAACTGAACCCGTGTTGAGACGGGCTGTTCTTCGTGATGGCAAGTGCAGCCCCGATATCGGGCGGTGTTCGGGAAGACAGGCCGCGTGCGCTATAGCGCCCACGCCGCCATGCGGCTTTGGGCGCATCATGCGGAAACTTCAAATTATTAAATAATCAAATGATTCATTTCCGGACGCAGCGGACGGCAAGCCCAACGTACTTAAGGCCGCCGTACTGGCCACCATCACTGAACACCTGGCGCTGCGCATTGCTGAAACTGCGCTCCGAGGAAGACCAGTAGTTTCCGGCGGGAAACGAACCGCTTTCGTCAAATGTCCCGTTCAAATCGCCTGTGTTCTTGTTGGTGTAGAGGACGTTCAACTCATCTAGCGCGGGCAAATACCAATCATCATAGCCATGTGCCGATAGCCCGTCGCAATATTCAGCCGCCGCAAACGGATTATCCGGCTCGCCCGTTGCTCCGACCAAAAAAGTCGTGTTCGCCTCACCGGTCTGACATGTCGTCGCCGTGCCAGGTGAGGTATCCGTACAATTGGTCATACCCGGAATATCCCTGTAATTGCTTGTGCCGTCATTCCAGGTTATCAAACTCGGCGCATCCGCAGGCGTCGTGTACATCGGCACGTCGCCGTCCGGGCTTAAACCCGCATAGATCGAACCGTCACCACAGATCGTACCTGGCGTGGGCGATCCTTCACAAGGGTCGGGGGGTGGATTATGCAATGCAATCCAGCCCATGCCTTGCGTGCAGCCCTGAAAGACATCAAAGCTACTATTGTAAACAATATCACCGAGGTCCCCGGGCGGATTGGTGCAATTTTGTGCGGCGGCTTGGGAGGATGTGAACATGGCAAATGCCATCCCAAGACATAGAATAAATACAAAACGGCGTATGATCATTGCGCCCTCTCTTTATGATTATCGGATGTATAAATCGGGCCCGGATATAAAGGTGCTTCCCCGGGGCGCTTTTCAAGCGGGACGGGGGTGGTGCGAAAATTGCCGACATTGATTACTTCACCTTTGTTGTCCGTCTCACGGGAAGAATCATCGTCGCTTGCTGTCTTCTGCTCCTGTTTTGCAGCCTCATCCCGCGTCGAACTTTCCGCGATGGCGGAAAGAGATATCAGCGATGTAGCCAGGAAAATGCATACAATAAATAATATTCTCATAGAAATTTACCCTTTAATCAAATTTAATTCTACCAACTTTCCCTTATCTATTCGTTAAATATTTTATTGGTTGCACAAAATATCCTCAAGGTATTGGATTTATGCCAATAGTCGTTTTGATTTTCGGGTGCGGATAATTCGTCAATGCAGTTACTTCAGTTTGACCGAATGCATGCAGGCGAAAGCCGGATCATTGACCACCACAAACTTGAGTTCGTAGTCGCCCCATACATGATGAGGGTTTTCCGGACCGTGCGCTACGACACAGGTTGGACACGGTGCCGCCCCCGCACCCGCCCTCGCCGAACCGGAAGGGCTCTATTGCATAGACGACGGAAACAGTTTTCTGATCGGGCGGTCCGCGGGCAGCGCTGCCTTTGAGGTTCGGATCACAAGCTGGCAAGGCATGTCCCATTGCGGCATCGAAGGCACGGCCAATGCTACGCCGGATGGCTGGCTTCTGGAGAACCAGGGCTGCCAAGTTCAATTGTGGGAAGAGGGCGGCGCAATCATGCTCGCCGCATCGCCTCGTGAAGCCTGCGCGCCTTTCTGCGGTGCGCGCGCGAATCTCAACGGTCTGACCTTCCCGCATTCAAGCCGGGTGACGGCAAACCCCGATCCATCGCTCTTCGCGCATGATCTCGGGGAATTGAGCCCGTGTTGAGACGGCCTGCGCTGCGTGATGGCAAGTGCAGTCTCGAAACGACGGTGTTCGGGAAGACAGGCCGCGTGCGCTATAGCGCCCACGCCGCTATGCGGCTTCGGACGAATCATGCGGGGACTCAAAATTATTAAATAACCAAATGATTCATCTCCGCACACAGCGGACAGTGAATTCCAATCTCTTATCGGCTATCGGTTCACTACCGTCGTCGAAATCTATATGCCTTGAAAAGTCGTCATTTAGTTCAGATGAACTCCAGTAATTCCTAAAAGTAGGAAATGTACCATTCAGATCGCCTTCATTTTTATTAGTGTAGAGTACATTTAGTTCATCTCGTGCTGGGAGGTACCAATCGTCATGACCGTGGTCCAACAGTTCGTCGCAACTCTCCGCAGCAAAATACGGATAATCCGGCTCGCCCGTGGCACCCACCAGAAAGGCTGTGTTTGCCTCACCCGTCTGACATGTAGTTGCAGTGCCGGGTGGACCATCGGTACAATTTTCCATAGCGGTATCAGGGGTAGGGCTGAGTGTACCATCGTTCCAGCTGTAAGTACCCGGCTCGTTGTTCTGAGTTGTGTACATCGGCACATTGCCGTCAGGGCTGTCTCCCGCGTATATTGAACCGTCGGTGCACGTTTCGCCGATTGTCGGTGACGTGCTGGTTCCCGTGCATGGGTCGGGAGTTTTATTATGAAAAGCGACCCAGCCCGCGCCTTGCGTGCAACCCTGAATGGCGTCAAAGATATTATTATAAAAAATGTCGCCGAAATTGCCGGCGGGATTGGCGCAGTCTGAACCGGGAGCGGGCGGTTCGTTCCGAACACAGCGGACAGCAATCTCAGAGTCCTTACTGAGGTCGCCTTGATAATTTATGCTGAAGGCTTTGATATGCGCAAGACCAGAAAATTTCTGTGAGGAAGCCCAGTACACCCCGTCGGGAGACGAACCGCTTTCATCAATGTTGGCCACGGGTGCGCCATTATTCCAGAACAGATCAAGCTCATACAGTGCCGGAAGATACCAATCGCTACGGCCGTGCGCGTTGAGTCCGTCGCAGTATATCGCCGCATCGTGCGGCTGCACACCGCCCGTAACATCATCGGAATCCGCTGTGACGAGCGTTGCCGTGTTGCTCTCCCCGTCCGTCAGGTTCGTCCCGCTTATGTTTGAATAATTCGTGTTGCCGTCATTCCAGGTTTGCAGGCTTTCAAAGCTTTCATTTGTTGCATAAACCGCCCCCGCGCCGATATCGCCGATATAGTAAGAGCCATCATCGCAGGTGTCTCCAATGCTAGGGCAGTTTGTCGGGCTGGGAGGTGACGTCGTGTATCCTGTTTTTCCATGCAATGCAACCCAGCCCATGCCTTGCGTGCAGCCCTGAAAGACATCAAAGCTACTACTGTAAAAAATATCAGCGACGTTCCCGGGCGGATTGGCGCAGCTTTGCGCGTCGGCTTGGGACGATGTGAACATGGCAAACGCCATTCCAAGACACAGAATAAATACAAAACGGCGTATGATCATTGCGCCCTCTCTTTATGATTATCGGGTGTATAAATCGGGCCTGGATATAAAGGTGCTTCCCCGGGGCGCTTTTCAAGCGGGATGGGGGTGTCGCGAAAATTGCCGACATTGATTACTTCACCTTTGTTGTCCGTCTCACGGGAAGAATCATCGTCGGTTGCTGTCTTCTGCTCCTGTTTTGCGGCCTCATCCCGCGTCGAACTTTCCGCGACGGCGGAAAGAGATATCAGTGACGTGACTAAGAAACTGCATATAACAAATAGGATTCTCATTAAATTTTCTCGCCAATTATAGTTAAGTCTACCAACTCTTCCTTATCCAATCGTTAAAGATTGAAATCTTTGCCCGAAATATCCACAATTAATGAAATTTCCCTCTGAAACGCGCGTGTGAAGCACCTTGCGCATTTTCCACCGCCGCACGCCGCCTGAATCTTTCAGTTCAGTTGTTTCGGTGTCACCGAGTGCAGGCACTCGAATGCGGGATCATCGACCACCACAAACCTGATGTTGTAAATGTCCGAGACATTGTGCTCTTCCATCAGAAACCGCCAGACCTGATGCCACAGCTTGCGTGCGGCCAGCGTGGGCCGATATTCCCAGCGGTGTTCGGCCACGCCAATCGGTGACGGGCAGCCGCAGCGGTCACACGCGGCCTCCAGTCGCCGCGCCGCATCATGGACACGGCGCGGGACATAGGTGATCCAGTCAGGGTTCGGTGATCTTGCACTCATGACGTTTCCCGTTCCTCATCATCTGTGAGCATCGCGTCGATCTTTGCCTTGAGCAGCAGGGCGCGGCGCTCGTGCCCATCGACGATGGCGATCTGTGTCAGAGTACCGCCGTGCTGGAGCAGCACTTCATAGGTGCCCGCCTTTCGGCGGCCGACATGCACGGCGCGGCATTCATCCCGCGGGATGGTGACCGGCATGCCGCACTGGCCGCGCTGGATGCTCAGCCTGTCGCCCTGCATCTTGATGGCAAGGTACGGGCGGCCCGTGATGCCGCGCCAAATATGCGCGAAGATGGCACCATACATCAAAAGGACGAAGGCCAGCACCAGACCAAAGACCCAGCCCTGGAGATCGGGCAGCGTGTCGCCCGGCTCCCATGAGCGCGCAAGTTCGACAAGCGGCGCCAGCGCGGCCGGAATGCCGCTGATTATTGTCACCGGCAGGTCGCCAAGACTTTGCGGCGGCGCCGCGGGCGCGCCGTAATACAGCGCCGGGGCGACAATGATCGTCAGCAACGCGACGATCACAACGCCCGCGAAGAAGCGCATCCCTTTCTCGACATTCGGGTAGAAGCCGATCAGGCGTGTCGTGTCATCTTCGCGCCTTACAACCGGCTTGCCCGTCAGTCTGCTGTGGATCAGGCTCAGCGTTGTCATCATCTCACTCCTTCTTTGGCGGCCGGCCGCGTTTGCGCGCCGGACGGTCAATGGCCACGTTGAGCCCGTGCTCCTTGGCCAGCATTCTGATTTTCGCCATCGCCTCGCGTTTACGCGCGGCATCGCGCCGTTCGAGGTGATCGCTGGCGGCCTTGATCAGTTGCCGCAGCTCTTCGTCGCTGGCCTGGGCGAGATCACGCGGGACATTTTCGGCGGCCATCGGCCCGCCGTGCTGCTTCGTTATCGTTCTGTCATCGTCCATCATGGTTTTCCTTTCAGGGCTTGGGTTTCGGGAGACGCAGCGGCGTTTTGCCTTGCGCGATTTGCGGTGCGCGCGGCGGGGCGGTTGTCTCGATACGCTCAAGCGTACCGATCGACCCTTCGCTGCCGCATGAGGGCGCGCAGCGAAAATAAAGCCCGCCGCGCCGCCGCTCTGAGCGCCCGCCGCAGACAAAAGCACCGCAGCGCGCGCATTTGATGAAGTGGCCTTCCCCGCAATGCGGGCAGTCCACCGCGTTCAGGTCAAAATGCCGGATGTCGTGCGGCGTCGTCGGCGCACCACCGGCGGCACCTTGGTTTGTCTGCGGCTCCGGCGTGCGCACCGCTTCCAGCGCATAGCGGGGCTTGCCGCGCCGGCGGACAAAGACCGCCTCGAACGGCGTGTCTGTCCGGGCGCAGCGGCAGGCAAGATACTGGCGGCCCGCACGCGCTTCGTCGAAGGCGCGCAGCCGCGATCTTGCGCGCCGGATCGCGCCGCCGGTTGCCGTAAGGTCTGGCAGTCTGAAGTTCATGATTGTCCTCCTAGCTCCATCCAAAATGTTCACTGATGCGGTCACGGGCGCGCAGGATCGCCATGGTGTCCGCCGCATTGCCGCCCTGGTCGGGATGCGCCCGCTTGATGGCGCGGTGATAGGCGCGCTTGAGATCATCCGGCGTGAACCCGCCCTCGGGCAGGCCGAGCAGGGCACAAGCGTCGGCGATACCGGATGATCCCGCCGCTGCGTCCGGTCCGGCTTGGTTGTCACCATCGCCGTCGCCATGCGCGTCGCCGCTGCGGGCTTCGAGCGCGATGAACCAGACGAGCAGCGCGAGCCGCCCGGCGCCCGTCAATATGAACGCAAAGATGCTGCCGAGCCCGGTTGCCGCCGCGGGCAGGATCGCCAGCAAGGCGGCGAAGAACAGCTTCGCGACCACGCCGAGCAGCTGACAAAGCCCCGCAAGCAGGATCGGCAGCAGCCGCAGCCCGATCAGACCGGCGAACAAGGCAATATGGACAAGCCAGCCTTCCTCGATGACCCAGGGTGGCAACAGGTCGATGATCCAGCGGTCAAAGGACATGACGGGCAAACTCCCACAGACGGAACAGGCCGTAGCCAAGGCCGGCCAGGTAAATCAGGGCGGCGACCGGATGCGGCGCGAGCAGAAAGGCCGTGGCATAGAGCGCCTTGCCCCAGAGCCGCCGTGCCAGCGCGCCGAAGGCGGGCGGCGTGCGGCCCGATTGATACGGGTTGCGGTGAAACTGCCCCCGCAGTGCCGCGCGCTGCCAGTAGCGGGTCTTGCGCAGAACCGCAGGTTTGAGGTTGCCGATAAAGGCGATCTGCTTGTCGCCGTCGAAATGCAGGATTTCATCGACGGTCAGAAGCGGGCGCCGCGTCTCGGACGTCGAAGCCTTGCCTTCGGCATTGACCGACCGGCTTTCCGCCGTGCGTTCGCCGACCAGCCGGTGGATGTACTCCGCCGTCTCCAGATCGGCGGCGCCGAGAAACTGCCGCAGGCCGCAATTGGCGATGAAGCCCTGCCATTCCTGGCCGTAGAGCGCCTTGACCTGTCCGATGTTCTGAAAGATCGGCCAGAGCACGACGCGATACTTGCGCAGCGTGGCCAGCCAGTTCGGAAACCGTGAAATCTTGCGCAGCGCCGCCGCCTCGTCGATGACGAACAGCACCTTCTCGCGCGCCAGCGGGGCGCGCTGCATGGTCCAGATCGCGCAGCCCATGGCAAGGCGCGGGATCGCGGCATGCGTCTCGCTGTATTCCAGTGGCAGGACAACGGCGATGATGCAGCCCTTCACGCGCTGCCCGCGCCGGTCCGTCCCCTTGAGCGCCCCGAAATCCACGTCGCTGCGCTTGAGGTTCCGGCGCACGAGCGGGTCGGCGAGCCAGCGCAAATCCTGCTGGATCGTGGACATGATGGCCGAGAACTCTTCCGGTGCCTGGGCTTCACGCCGCTCCATGGCGGCGGCCTCGGCGGCCACAAGCCCGTCGGCGACCGGATCGGCCTGCATCGCTTCGAGCAGCTTCTCCCAGCCATCCGCCGGCAGGTTCACCAACTCGTAAAGCGTCCCGAGATGATGCTCGTCCCGTGGCCGCGCCGTGCGGATATGAATGATCAGCGCCTGTTTGAAGGTCTGGCCGGTATCCTTGAAGAACTGTGACGAGCCGTTCTCACGGCCGCTGCGCGGCGTGAGCATCTCGGCCAGCAACTCCGCATGCGCGGCGAATTGCGGGTCCGTCGGATCGAGAATATCCATCGGGTTGAATCCCTGCCGCGGCAGCGCCCACGGCTTTTCCGGGTGCATCCCGAACGGATTGATAACGGCGACCTTGTAGCCTTGCGCGCGCCATTGTTTGATCGCGATCGCCGCGTTCTCGCCGCCCGGATCGTTGATGAACGCAAAGGGGCGATCCAGAATGGCGGGCACGATCGCCGCCGTTCCCTTACCGCTGCCCGACGGGCCGAAGGTGATGGCGTGCGTATCGTCGTAGTAGATCGGCAGATCAGCGAAGGACCAATCGCCGACGATCATGCCGTTCCGGCGGAACAGGTTCTTCTGAAGCGCCGTGTACAACGAGAGGTAGGACGCGGAGCCATGCGTCGTCGCGTCCTCCTTGAAACGCCAGCGCAAGAGGGCGTATCCCCCTGCACTGACCGCCGCTGATCCCAAAACAATCCCGAGCATCGCCGTATACACCATTGTCGCTTGCCAAAGCATTTTGGTGTTTTGCGGCGCTTCGTTCTACGACACGGGTTGGACACGGTGCGCGACGCATGAGTGAGCGTGGCCGGCAATCCGGACTGGGCTTCAGGGGCTCATACGTCCCCAAGCCACCTCTGTCTTGGCCAGAAGGTACATCGCGCGAGAAAGCGGAATGACGTTTCTACACACGCGCTGAACGCATCGCGTCTATGTTGTGTTATCGTCAAATCGTTTCTAGTAGCGGCCTTCGGCTAAGTGCATAAATTTATGGCATAATTATTTTTCACATGATAGGATATCTGCCTATTTGAAAGGCAAATATTTTAGGAGGTTGTCATGGGTACCAAGTTTATAGAAAAAGTAGGGAGTAATACCCCGCTGACGGTAGCGTTTTCCATCGCGGCAAGTCTCATTCCAGCCAATGTTACGTTTCATGGCATGCAATCCATGGGCGCTACAATGACGTCTTCTGACTCATTGGCTGAGTTTACAGGCGTTGCATCCGCGGCCGTCATTGCCGCAGTAGTGTCCCGGAAAGCAAGTATGTCTCGAAAGCAAGACCCTGAAACGCCGAGTCCTCGCTGACCCCGGAATCAACTGGTATTTCTTCCAAAGTTGTGCTAACTATAGGATAATCTTGGTCAATTCGCGGGTCGCTAAACTCTCATGGATGCCCCAATCGGTAGTATTGAAGCGCTCACGGTCGCGAAAGAGCTGACACTGCAACTGATGCTCATGGCAGCGGGTGTATTCGCCCTCGTGGCAGGTTTTTTTGGTACGTCATCTACAAAAATAACTAATAATAGAGCATTAGGCTCTGCACTTGTAATGTTTGGACTCAGCATTTTGTCCGGGTATATCGCTCAAGGAGCTATAATCTCCACTTTTGCAGCAGGGGCGTTCGACGTCTATAACCCCGTCATGGTCATTGGTGGCTTCGGTCAGCTAGTATTATTACTTGTTGGTGGCGGGTGCCTCACGTATTTCGTGATTAAACACTTGGAGGGGTGAACATGCGGTTTCTGTTGGCCATCTCTATATGGCTCTTTCCTGTAACGGTGAACGCTCAAGACAACGAATTGCCTGGAGCGCTTGATAACCCATATGTTACAGCAGCCCTTGAGATCACCGATTTGATTGAAACTGGTGATATCCAAATAAATAAAGATGATGCAGTTGCTGAGATTCAAAGGCGTCTAGATGCATCTCAGGGGGATTTCGGTAATCTGGAAAAAGCGCTTACGCCCAGTTTCTTATCATTAAGCGAAATCAACGAAGTTTCGGATCAACTTCCGCCATTGGAAGAATTACCACCCGTTAGCATGGGTGTTCGATTGCTAATTGCAGGATCAGTCCTCGATCAGGTTTCCGAGTTGCAAGAGCTGGGCGTAGAACCGAATGTTGAAGGAATGCTTCCAATTCTTGGCCCGTCTCTTTACATTACGCTGGCAAGCGCTGCCTTGGAGGTGAATGCCGAAAATCCAGAGCCGACAATCGATGTGGTTGCCGTTCGGCGTGGTGGAATTCGCTTTTTTTCGTTGGGCTGGCCTTTCTGTTGCTCACATGATCTTCGTTAATGACGCTTTGATGGAGTAAATTATCAGTCAGTATTCGTAATGCGCTGTTGGACGGAACAGTGCCGTGGTTATTATCTATCGGCCGGATGCGTTAAACGCGGCTCGATCTTTCGTTTCAACAATCTCACCAGTTCAGGATCGCCGCGCTCATACTCGTCCGGTATGTGCAGCGTGATGATCCGGTTGTCCGGTGGACGCTGCTTGAACTTCTTGCGGATGCGTTCGCGATGGTGGGTTTCCATCGCGAAGATCATGTCGGCCGAGGCAACCAGTTCCTTCGTCAGCGGGCGCGGCGCTTCTGAATCCGTCCCTGCGGATATCACTTCGATACCGGGCGTGTCGCGGAAGACATCTTCAGCGGTCGGACTCCGCAGCTTGTTGGCGGTGCAGACGAACAGGATACGCATGGCGGCATATTAGCAGAGCATCGGCGTTTGTGCAGCCTTGCCAGCCACGGGCAACCGGATTTGTACACGGCGGTCACGGGCCCAGGCGCATGTGGGCACCGGCATATTGTCCTGCCGTAATTTCGGAAAACAGGCGCATGGCGTTTTGATCCGCGATCGGATGGCGTCGCGGCAATCACCGTCTCCTGCCTTTCTGCAAGGGCAACCCGCATTGCCAGACCGTGCGCGAAGCTGGCGCATAACGCGGGGCTCAGCGCTGCAACTTGCTTTGTCGGCTCCCCCGTTCCCTTCGCGCGGCTCAGGTCACGGTCCCCCCAACAATGCGTTGCAGCCGCCCCGGCGCATGCGCCGGACGCGTCGGCATCGGCTGGCATGGGGCCAGCCCGCAACGAAAAGGAGACTGAAAATGACTGACGCAACGCAAACCCAAACGCAGGACAAGCCGTCCGGCACACGCCCGAAATTCCGGGCCTGGCTGGTGCAGGACACGCCGGAAGGCGAAGCCCACTGGACCGAGCTCTCGGGCCTCTGGCCGACAAAATCCGGCAAGGGCTTCAAGGGCTACCTGCGCACGCCGATCGCCGCCACCGAGGGCCGCCTCGTGATCCTGCCGGCCACCTTCAACCCGCACAGCGAGGAGAAGTCCGATGAAACTGATCCCCGCTAACGAATACCGGAAACTCATCGAGCAAGGCCGCGCGACTGCCGCGGCCTTCGCCGAAGGGCAGGAGCCGCCCGATCACAAACCCGTCGTGAAGCTGTTCACGCCCGATGCGAACTGCACCTGGCTGATCGCCGAACTCGATCCGGACGAACCGGACATCGCCTACGGGCTTTGTGATCTCGGACTCGGCTGCGCCGAACTCGGCAGCGTGCGGATTTCCGAAATCGAAAGCGTCCGCGGTGCCTTCGGGCTTCGCGCAGAACGCGACCGGTTCTTCAGGGCCAACCGCAGCCTTGGCGCCTATGCCGCCATCGCCCGCGAAAACGGGAGGATCGTCACATGAGTACGCATATCACAAACGATCACGTCAGCGCCTTCGAGGCGCTGACTTCCGGCGAATACAGCAACTTTGCGCTGCTGTCCTGCCATGTGAACGGCGCGCCCGCTGCAGCCATCGTGGCCGTGAACGAAGACGCCGGCGAATACCGGATCACGCCACTTTTCGTGAGTGTCACGCCCGAAATGGACCTGACCGACCATGACGGCGTCCCGGCGGGAGGTGTATCATGACCACCACCGAAACCTACCGCATCGACTGGGAGGGCATCGCCCTCTCGGTCCGCTGGACGCCGCAATGGCTCGGTGTCGATATCGATGGCCAACAAGTCGCGCATCTGGAACTGGTCAGCGATGATCGCGTGCCGCTCCCGGTCACCGAGACCGGCTACCGCTCGCACTTCACGAGCCGCGAAGCCGTCGAGGCCGAAGGCGGCCCCGTCGCCTACGCGCTCAAGTGGCTGGACGTAGAGTCCCTTTCAGACGCGTGGAAAGAACGCGAGGCCGCCGCCCGGCAGATGAGTCTGTTCTGAACTGGCGGCGCCATTCGTGCGGCCGCATCTCTGATGCCCGGCGATCTTGCTCCCCGCCGTCCTCATGTTCAGAATTGCCGGGTGAATCGGCAGACGGGAGATTGAGACTATGACCGAGCCAGACATTGTACCTGATCACGAGCGCGCGGCGATTCGCGCGCAACTTCAAGCCTACCTAAATGCCCATGCCATCGGTGTGCCACGACTCCAGCAATTGATGGAACAGACGCTTGATGCCGCGGAAAGACCCTACGTTAACCTGCGCTCATTGCAGCGATTTATGGCCGACAGCGTGCGCATCGAAGATTCCAAGGTCATACGCTACCGGAAGTTCCTCAAGATCGTGCAAAGCGACTGAAGCATCGATGGCGTCCTGACAGGAGATTTAACGGGGCCCAACGAATTACAGGTCTGATCAATGCCGAAACTTCCCGTCGTCGAAAACGTAGAACGCGAAAAAATCAGAGCGCAACTGAAACGTTACATGAAGCAGCACGGGATAGGCGCACCGCGCTTGTACGAGAGGATGAGCTACGTCCTCGACAGGAGCGACAACCCCTACGTCGATCTACGGTCGCTCCAGCGTTTTCTTCGGAACGAAGTTCGCACGGATGATGAAAAAGTCATCCGGTACAGGCGCTTTCTTAGCATTGCTGCGCCGGCGCCCAAACCGACACCCGCGGCCATCTTTGCCGAACTCATTCGCCAAAACACACTCCTGCCGACGGATGCTTCGATCATGGACGCTACCGACAAGAGGTTTTCGCTTGGCGAGGTCACTGGCCGCAGACCCCTTTCCGAGTATGTGGGGCGATATGCCGTGAGTGTCGGGAACTATGGAGAAGAGCCGGATTATGGAGATGTCGGGCCGAATGCCGAGAAGCATATCGTGTGCCTGCCCGATCCGAGCGGTATGTTTTTGCTGGTGACGACCCTCGCGCGTAGCATGTCTACCGAAACGTCCCCGGACGACCCCAACTATTCCGCCTACACAATCGTGTCTGTGAATGCTCTGATGGTTCCCATGGGGTCCGCGGACCTGTTGATCGTGGAATTGGATGGGCTTGGTGACGGAGGCAGCTTTACCTTATTCAGGGACATCAGCCTAAGCCAACCTGACGGCCGAACAACTCTCGAAGGGGTCTGTCTCTACACGATCGGGGCCCTTGCACGGTGTCCTAACGTCTGCACGGAGCGCCTGACCCGGATCGACGGCTAAGTCCCGAACAAGTACTCTGCTGTGCTCCGCCGTGATCTGCCTCGGTCCGGAAATGCCAACCGTAAGCATTGAGAACACAGCCGTGTCCAAGCCTTGTCCAACCGAGAAAATTCCGATAAAAGTGAAATTAAATCAACATGATCGCAGGCTCTCCGCGGGATAGGGAGCAGGCGTTAAGATTTTCCTAATCTTGTTACCGTATCCTGAACTCATAGGTCGTTAGCAGGGAGTACAAGATGTGCGCGGGGTCCCCGCGCCATCTTGGGAAGGGGGCTCAATTGCCGCCCCCGTTCCATCCCCGGCTAGTGCGGAAAGCACCATAGAGACCGATTCCCGGCCCCGGTGTTTCCGCAGTCAGCGTTTCGGCGCTGAACCACGACCAAAGAGCCTTCGTGCCCTTTGGAAACCAGACGAGGGGCTTCCGCGCCCCTTCGATCCCACGGCCAGGGTTTTCGCACCCTGGACCACGACCGGTGTTTCGGCACCGGCTTCGCCCAAAGGGAGACGTCGGCTCGCCCTTTGGAAACCCATCGACCAGCGAATTCGGCGCTGGACCACGAGCACGGAGACGGCCGTGCCGCCGGTGTGAGGAGGGTGAGAGGAGAGCGCACATGCCCGGCAGCGGCAGCGAAACCAGACAGCGCCAAGTCACACTCAAGGCGCGCTTTAACGAGCAGGAAGCCGCGCTCGTGAAATCGCAGGCGGATGCCGCCGGTGTGCCTGTTGCCGGTCTTATCCGCTACGCCGTTCTCGGTCAGACGCCGCTGCGCTCGACCCGCACGCCGCCGATGGATCGTGAACTTGCCGCGCGCATGATCGCCGCCCTTGGCCCGATCGCTTGTGCGCTGCGGCAAGCGCATGCATCGGGCGATCTTGAGCTTCTGTCCGAGACGATCACCGCCGCGCAGCGCGACCTTTCCGAGATGCGCACCGTGCTGCTGTCGTCGCTCGGCCGGGAACCGTGAGGAGGCTGCCATGATCCTCAAAGGCAGCGCCCGGTCCGGCGGTTCCGATCTCGCCACCCACCTTCTCAACGCCTACGACAACGAGCAAGTCGAGCTTGCCGATATTCGCGGCACGATCGCCGATGATCTGCACGGCGCGTTTGCGGAATTCGAGGCGGTGGCCAGCGGCACGAAAGCGCAAAAGCCGCTCTACAGCCTGTCGGTCAACCCCTCGGAACCGCTCACGCGGGAGCAGTATATCGAGGCCGTCGAGGCCATCGAAAACAAGCTGGGATTGACCGGTCAGCCGCGCGCCATCGTCTTCCACATCAAAGACGGCCGCGAGCATTGCCATGTCGTCTGGTCGCGCATTGACGGCGCCGAGATGAAGGCGATCCACATGGCTCATGATCGCCGGAAGCTGTGCGACATGGCCGTGCATCTTGCCGAGCAATACGGACACGAGCTGCCCGAAGGGCTGAAGGCGTGGAAGCAGCGCGAGCAGTTCAAAAAGGACAAGCTCGAAGCCACGCTTGCCGAGAACGCGCAGCAGAAAAAATCCGGCATCACGCCCGAGCAGCGCCGCGAAGACATCACCGCCGCTTATCGCGAAGCGGACAGCGCCAGCGCGTTCCGTCATGCGCTGGAAGAGCGCGGCTATATCCTGGCGCGTGGCGACCGCCGCGCCTTCGCCGTCGTGGACTGGTTCGGCGACGTGCATTCGCTGTCCCGCTACCTCAAGGACGTTCCGCGCAAGGAGATGCGGGCGCGGATGAAATCCCTCGATCCGTTATCGCTGCCATCGGTCGAGCAGGCCAAGGAACAGGCCCGTGCGCAGCAAAAAGCCAGCGCCGAACGTGCCCGTGAACAGCGCGCCGCTCAGGAGGACGCTGTCAAACGCCGCTCTGCCGAAAAACGTGCCGCCATGGAGCGCGTCCAGTCCGCGCGCTGGCTGGCGCTTTCGCAAATGGAACAGGCGCTGTTTTTGACGCAGCAACAAGAGCGCATGGCGCTTCATGCTGCGCAGCAAACGGAAGCTTCGGGCATGGTGTTCCGCATGCGCGCGAAGGTGGCCGATCTTGTTGCCGGTACGCCGGCGCTGCAATCAGTGCTCGGGCATATTGCGGGCCGGGCCGGGCTCGATCCGCGGGAGCGGCACAAGCTGGAGAACGAGGCGCTGGACCGGAGGCACGAGCGGGAGAAGATCGCGCTCGAAGGCCGGAAAAAGGCGCTCGACAAGATCGACCGGCGCGAGCGGATGGCGCTGGAACGCGATCTCAAGCGCGAGGCTCTGGCGGCCCGGGCCGCACCGGTGGCGCGCGCGGCGCCGCAGCAGCGCGAGAAGGGGACGCGCACCGACCCGCGCCTGCTTCAGGAAGACGGGCTGGGCGCGGCGTTCAACGACAAGGCGGTGGAAGAGGCGCGCGGTGGCCGTGGCGACGGTGAGACCGAAGGCGAGGGCCGGCGGCTGCGTGATAGTTGGGATCAGGCACAGAAGCAGGATAAGCGCCCGCATCGCACCGATCCGCGGCTTCTGGAAGACGACGCGCTACGGGCGGAGTTTGACGAAGCGGCGCAGGCCCGGCGTCATGACAGTACCGATGAAGGCGAGGGCGAGGATGGTCGCAGCCGCCGTAAAAGCTGGAAGCAGCGCGCGCAGGAAAAAGGCCATCGGCGCGGCCGCGGGCGCGGCTACGGTATGAAGCGCGACGGGGATTGATTATTGCAACGCCAACTTGGCAAAATCGGCATGAGGCGAGGATGGATTGATGAACGATAATGAAGATGAAGTGACTGTGACGATCACGTTGAGCCGGAAAGCCTATGAGAAGGCCGAGAGGCAGGCGAAGGACCCGCGTGGTCCGATGGGGGAGATGGCAGGGTTCGTGTCCGCCACGGAATATATTGAGCGCATAGTCGAAGTTGCGTTGGAGGACTGACGAGGCGACGCGCTCTTTCGCAGCTGGTCGCGGGCACGACTACGGTGTAAGATGGATGAGGACGTGCGGCCAGTGACAATCTCGAACTGAATCTCGATCTCGGCGCTTCGGCGTATTAGAGTAATCACAGCAGTCGTTGCGCAAAAAAGGTGTTGCCGGGTCACTGGGCGACATTGTTATCTGCCGAATACAGCATTTCCTTCGGAGCTCAGGGAGTCGCAAAGCGTTCTGTGCGCGCGGGCAATTGCCTCCGGAGCAATGCCAAGCCGTTCGGCATATTGAGCACTCATGCCGTCCATAACGTCGGTGATCGTTGGGGCGAGTAACTCTTCCTTGGTCAGCTGCGTGCTCCTGTAAGTCTTGTTCGCGAGTGGGATAACGTGACGCGCGATCTTTGCTCGTTCGGATTGTGACAGCGGCGCAGCAAGGCAGGCCTGGAGGCACCAAAAACATGTAGCCCAGCACTCGATGAGATCGGCCGGAATCTGGTCATGCTCGCTGTCCAGCGTCAGTTGCCGGATCGCAGGGTTTGTTCCGCCGAATATCTTGAATAGCAGGCGGCCGATCACATACGGCCAACTCGTCCTGGAATCGCCTTCCACTGGTAACACCTGCAAGGCTGTCCGGCCTTTCTGGTTGTCCTTGCCAGTATCGGTCCCTTTCCAACTCGCTGCGCACAGGATCATCAGCATAGCGCGCAATCGCAAGAAATCCCGCGGTGACAGAGAGCCGCCCTCCTGCTTCAGATCGATACGTTTGGAGAAGTTTGTCACTGCGGTGATGATCTGCTCTTGCGTCGCCTTTCGTTGTTTTGAGCGCTGGCGGTTATCCCCTTCATCCGGCTCAGGCCGGGACGTCGGCGGCGGCTTTGTGTCAAATTCTTCTCCAGATGCCATCGCGGCTTCGGCATTGTCTGTTTCGTCTCCGAGATCGAACGAAGCTTTGAAGATCGCCTCATCGTCTTCATCCTCCGGTGCAACGGTCAGCGTCTTGAGCCCGACGATGCGGTTTAGAAATCCGCGGACGATGGAGACATCGCTGCCGCCCAGGGTGTTGTGGAGCAATGGACCCGCCTGATGCGTTCGGCGGCCAGCGATAAAATCCTCGTAGTTTAGCGTCCTGTGTTGTGGTCCGTTCTGTCCGTCCGGTTGGTGGCCGACCTTCGGTATCGAAATCCCGTCGCCAGGACTGCCGGCTTCCGGGTTCTCGATCTTCTCCAGCACATCAAGAACTTCGAGCAAGGTCAGGCTCGCTTCTGTCTCGCCGTCGAGCTGGGCAAGGGCGCTCTCCGTCTTGCCCGAATGGGTTTCGCGGATCGCGGCCTCAAGCACATCGATCACGGTGATGATGGCGGGGGAGAATGTGTCTTTCCCGAGGGGACGGGCGAAAGCAGGCAGCTGATCGTCTATATCAATGCGGTAGCGCAGCTTCCCCTTTGCGCTTTCGATGTGTTCGACGTCTACATTCAGCGTTTCTCCACTGCTTCCGAGCAGTTCGATAGGGTAGGATGCCGGCTCGGTGACATGCGCCGCAGGACGCCACACCAGCGTGTCCCCGTGGAGCGAGAAGGTGCCGGGATGGCTGTCCGAGAGCGCATCAAAGGCGAGGTCGTCATTGTAATCCAGCGGCGGTATTTCTTCAGGACTGATACGCTTGTTCTCATCGAGAAGCTTTGTGAGGTTGAGCGTCGCGACAGCGCTGTCCGCGGGCAGGCGCCGGTAAAGCCCTGCTTCTTCATTGTGACCGGCCATGGCAGCTGTCCCGAGCGCTGCGCGTGTGCAGTTGGCGCTTCCGATCAGAAGGTGATCCGCGCTCGCAGTCTCCGCGATTAGGGCTTTGGCGTGGATGAATCGGCCATCTGCAAACCCGTCCCGCTCGTAGAGCCCGGTGCGGGCTAGCGCCTTAATAGCCTCGGGCGGAAACTGGTTCGTCTTCGGATCGATCAGCAAGGCCGTTTCCTGCGGGTTCAGGGCAGTTTGCAGCGCGGAAAGGGCGGCAAGCTCTTCGTCCCAATAGGGGCTGATGACGATCAGACGCTTGACGGGTTCGTCGATTAGGGCGGCCAGGCGCGTGCCGATGCCGGATTGGCGATCGGCGACCAGCAGGCCGGCCTGTGTGCCATCCCCAAGCGTGACCGGCTCGGTGGCGGGTACCGCATGCCGGAGCCATGCTGCGCGAGCGAGCATCCATTCCTGCTGGGCGGGCAGCATCGGCGCAGCCGGATCGGCCATGCCCGAGAGATAGTGCCAGGCTTGGGCGACCAGACGCTGCGCGCCGCTATCTTCAGTGCCGCACTTGATCATCGTAACAAGTTCGAGGTTTCCGGCGAGGCCGGCAGCGGTCAAATTTGCTGAGCCGATGATCAGGCGGCCGCCCTTGCGTCCGATCTGAAGGAACAGCTTGGGGTGGAACAGCCGCTCGGTCCGGGCGCCGGACGCGGTGTAGAGTCTGCCGGCCTGACGCGGCAGGCCCGCGCCGCCGAGGGCATGTGTAAGCATCCGACGATCGGCAATGACCATGTTGTTGCGGCAGCCTGCGCCGCGCACGCGCGGCAGCACGATGTTCTCGTATGCCCCGAAATCGATGCCGAAAGTGGTTGCGATACTGGTGTGATAGCCCTTGTCGGCAAAACGCTCGTACAGTTTCATGCGTTCATGGCCTCCCGCCCTCTGGCCGTGAGGCCGTCATGTTCAAGCAAACCGGTGTCCTTGAGGAAGGCTATCGCGGGGCCAAGACGCGGGTTGGTGAATACGGGACCGTCCTTCTCGCGCAGGCGAAGACGACCGTCATCGGCCTCGATCAGGAAGGTGTAATCGCCCTGGTGTCGCAGCTTGCGCAGCGCGACCGTCAAGTGACGCCGAATTACCCTTTCTTCGAGCACGCGCTCGATCGTGCGGCGGAACGGTTCGTTCTGATGGCGCTCCAGAAAATCGGTTTCGCTGAGGAGGGAGCGGAAGGCCTCGGGATTGAATCCGCCGAGCGGCTCTTTCAGGTCCGCACCGGTCTCGCTGATCCGGCGATGCAGGATGGCGAGCAAGTGCACGGCTTTGGCGGCTGTTGCCGCCGTGCAGATGCGTTTGTCGTCCCGGCCGGCGCGTATGATCTCCTCCGCAAGGGCGATTTCTGAAGCAGGGTCACGTTCGTCGTAGGCGTTCGGTGCGGGCTCCGATGTCGACAGCATGACAGACCAGCTTTCAGGGGAGTTGGCGAGTTCCGCGAGGATGTCTTCGGTGCATGTGCCGATCAGTTGCGCCATGCCGCGTCCGCGTGGAGAGGTGCCGAGCGTGTCGAGAGTGAATTTCAGGAGCGCCTCGTGGGCGATATGGCAAAGGTCATTGGCGTGATAGACCCACCACCTTGAGCGTTGGGCTTCGAGCGCCGGATCGTCCAGGGCAAGGGTGTTTCCCTCATGGTCGCATCCAGCATAGAGCAACCACCGAATTTCATCGGGACGGGGCTCGCGATCGAGCAGGTCGGCAATCCTGAGGATCAGCTGGATGCTGAGTTTACGCGACAGGGCGCCGGCTGTCGGTGCGCCTTCGGGCGTGAGAAGAATGTCTTCGTAGAATGAGCGTTCGGCACTCTCGGCGCCAACGCGCGACGGGAGGAGAGGTTCTAGCATGTCGAGCTCGTCGCGCGTGACCGAACCTCGTTCGATCAGCGTGAAATACAGGTCGGCAAGCGGGCCGACCGACGTTTGGAACGCGTCTGCCAGACCTTCGCCGAGCGGACGGCTGGGGAGAGGTATCTCGTGTGTGTCTGTGCGGTCGAGTATCCCGATCTCCAGCAGCTGGCTGCGATAGGCTGCGCCATACGCACCCCAAGCCTGTTTGAGGTAGTGGGTTTCACTGCCTGGCTCGGCGGCTTCAGCGAATGCGATGACATCTTCCGTCTGCTTTTCGAGTGTTTTGCCCGCCCACTCCGTGCCCGCGACACCAGACTTAGTGCTAGCGACACCGGACTTGCTACCATGGAAGGTCGCGATCAGGGCATAGAGCGCTTCCGCTCTGCGGACATAGCGCTTCCAGACTTGCGGATCGGTATTGCCTATCTGTTTGGCATAGCGGTGGGCGAGCCAAGCATAGAGCCCATAATAGCGCATGCGCAGGGTCACGTTGGAGATGCCGGGCAGGAAGGTCTGATAGAGACTGACGCTACTGTTCTGCATGCCGAGCGGATCGAGCCCATTTTTCTTCCGGTACTCGGTCCACTCGGGATATGCGATGGGCTCTTGTGCGGCGGTCTGATCGTTCAAGTCTATTTGCTCCGGTGAAAAGGTTTTGGTTTCAGATGATTGCGCCGAAACTTAGTCGCGCAGGGCCGCAATCGACTTGATCGTGCCGTCGCTGTCCTGGAACTTCCAGTTCCCGTTCCAGACATTCTCATTGCCCGCGGCGATCGAGGCGTTGAGCTGGTTCAGCGTTTCATAGTTACGGCCGGTATCCGTGCGGCGCCACACGCCGTTCTCCGCCACAGCACTGTACTGCTTGCGCTTATAGGTCCGGAAGATCGTGAAGCCCGGCGGGAAGGTGACGTTGTTGCGCCGATCGAAAAAACCCTCGCCGATGTCGGCAGCTTGAGATTTAGCGTCCGTGCCGGCGACGGGTTGGCAATCGAGGATGCGGCGCAGAATGGCGTCTTCAGTCTCTTCGCCCTCTTGGCGGTGACTCCAGATGGCGGCAAAGACGTCGGTCGAAACGGGTATCGTGCGGTTCATAGCCTATCTCCTTCGTTCTGATGCGGACAAAATAGCAAATAGTGCTATAGCCTGTAAATAGCAAAAAGCGCGATGGGCTAAGATGCCTCCTTCCGCCTGCGCTGCGGCGGTAGGACAGGGCTCTCGTGACCGAATCCCGTTTCCGGCGTTTCCGCTTTGACCCCTCGCACGGACATGCGGTTGTATGCGCCCCATGGAACCTTCCTGCGTCGGCCGGACGATATGCTGAGGAGCCATCTGCGGTGTTTGTCCACAACAATCTGTGCAGCCGACATGACGCTATACAAAATGTTGCCGGATTGTTCTATACTTCCCGCATGACCGAGATTCTCTCCTCCGATACTGCCGTGGGAAGAACGGCTGCGAAGGACGCCCCTGCCGGTGCGGTGACGCGACGCGTCCTGTTCCTCAGCCATGCAACGCCCGAGGACAACACCTTCGCGAAATGGCTCGCGAGCCAGCTCGCAATTGCCGGCTACGAGGTCTGGTGTGATGTCACGGCGCTGCTTGGCGGGGAACGGTTCTGGGACAATATCGAGGAAGCGATCGACCAAGCGACGTTCCGCTTTCTGTTTGTCTCGACTCTGGAGGCGAACCGGAAGCCCGGGACGCTCCGGGAGCTCAAGCTGGCGGAAGAGGCCCGTGTGAAGCACGGGCTCAACGATTTTATCGTGCCGCTCAAGGTCGACGCGTTCCCGTTCGGCAGCATGCATGAAAGCGTGCGCGATCTGAATGTGATGCGGTTCGATTTTGGTTGGGCCGAGGGCCTGCGGCGCCTGCTCGCGCTGCTTGAGCGTGAAGGTGCCCCGAAATCTCCCGTCACAAACGCGAACGCGGTCATGGACTGGTACACGCGCTCGATAGAATGCGATCGGAAGCCTGTGCGCGCCAATGACAGCTATCTCTCGAACTGGTTCAAGCTGCGCTTGCCGAAGCGGCTCTATGCGCACCGCTATTGTGGGCCGGCGGAGACATTGGTCAAGGTGGCCGCGGCGTTCCCGCATCCTTACCGGGTCGTCGGCCAGCGCCTTCTGACCTTCGCCCCCGAGCATGAAGTGGTCATGGCGCTCGGCGAGAGGTGGGCCGGCGATGAACTCGCCGTGCTCGATACGCGGTCCTTCGTCTCCGATGGGGCGCCGGCGCTCGATATTGCGTCATTCGATGCCGCGAACATGGTCAGTGATCTTGTCCGTCAGGCGTGGGAAGCGGAGATGACGCGGCAGGAGCTATGCGCTTTCCCTCTGGCAAGTGGCCTTGTCGCCCGTTTCTTTGCGGCCGGGCACCTGGAGAAAAACAAGGCGTATTTCACGCCGTATCGCGGACGGCGGACCTGGCGCCAGCTTGTCGGAAACAAGACACGCCGGATCGCAGGCGGCGACAAGGTTCCTGACGGGTACTGGCATTTCGGATTATCAGCTTCGCCGCAGCTGGCACCGTTTCCCCGCATCGTTCTAAGGTATCATGTGATCTTCAGTGACGATGGGCGCACGCCCTGGGACAAGGCCGAGCGCATGCATAAGGCCCGGCGCGGCGTGTGCAAGCAATGGTGGAATGCCGCCTGGCGCGACAGGCTGTTGGCCTTCTGTGCGCAGCTTGGTGACACGGAAGGCAAGCTGACGATCGAGACGGGCGGTGATTCTCTCGTGGTGTCCTTGAAGCCGGAGCGCTTTATCAGCCCGGTCAGGTACTTCGAGGACGGGCAGGCGGGACTCGACGAGAGCGGCGAGATCGAACTGGTCGAGGATGATGCCGGTGAAGACGGGGAGAGTGGCAATGGCAGCGCGTCGTAAGCGGTCAGTCAAGACGAATCGCAAGCTGCTGCCGATCAGTGAGCCGCGGCTCCTCTTTGCCCATGACCAGAAGCTCGAAGACCCCAAGGACGGCCTGCTCCTGTTCGGGCCGCCCAAAGACCATCCTGCGATCGAGTATGGCGTGATCGGCACGCCGGAAGGTATCGAGCAGTTCAAGGAATGGGCCGGAATGATCGCCGGCGCTATCGATGCCGACCCGAAGATCGGTAGCTCGGTGATGTTTCCCGGATTCGAGACCGTCTTCCGGACCGAATGGAAGACCGAGCCGCGCGTCGCGATCCCGCTCGACGCTGATCAACTCGACCGCACGATCCGCAATGTCGATGCGCACCAGCGCGTCTATGATACTGTCGATTTGTTCGCCAGTCGCATCCGGCGGTGGGTGACCGAGGAAGATGCCAAGGTCGCACTCTGGTTTGTTGTGGTGCCGGAAGAGCTCTGGAAGCTCTGCCGTCCAAACCAGACAATTTCCAAGGCTGCGGGTGTAACCGGCGATACGGTGCTATCGCACCGCAAGGCGATGAAGCTCTGGGACAGCCCGGACCTCTTTGACGATATCAACGAGGCGGCCGATAAGCACCGGTTCGAGAACCATTTTCATAACCAGCTCAAGGCGCGGCTTCTCGGTTGCGAGGCCGTCACACAGATCGTTCGGCAAACCACGATCGCGCCGCAGGCTCATCTTAATAGTATTGGCGAGCCGATGCGCAAAGTGCAGGATGACGCGACGATCGCGTGGAATCTGGCGACGGCGATTTATTACAAGGCCGGTGCGAAGCCTTGGACACTTGCCGACATTCGCGAAGGCGTTTGCTATATCGGCCTTGTTTTCAAACGGACCAATAGTCCCCGTGACGAGTATGAGGCGTGTTGCGGCGCGCAGATGTTTCTTCATACGGGCGAGGGGATCGTCTTCAAGGGGTCGGTCGGCTCATGGGCGTCCGACAAGCAGGGCGAGTTCCACCTTCCGAAAGACCAGGCCGCCGAGATCGTCAGGCGCTGTGTTGCGAGTTACAAAGACTGGCATGATGCGGCGCCTAGGGAGCTCTTCATCCACGGCCGGACCAACTTCAACCGTGAGGAAATCGAGGGCTTTCGGGAAGGCGCTCCCGACGGAACGAAAATCAGCGGTATCCAGATCAAACGGCCGAACGACCTGAAGCTGTTCCGCGAAGAGGGAAGACGGGGCGTTATGCGCGGGCTTGCCCTCAAGGTGGATCGACGCAACGCGTTCCTCTGGAGTTCGGGATATATTCCCAAACTCAAGACTTATCCTGGCCGCGAGATTCCAACGCCCCTCAAGGTGAAAATCGTGTTCGGCGACACGCCGATCGAGCAGGTGCTCGAAGACATCCTTGCCCTGACAAAACTCAACTTCAACACCTGCATCTATGGGGACGGATATCCCGTTACTCTGCGGTTTGCCGATGATGTCGGCGAGATTCTGACGGCAATACCCGAGGTTAGTTCAAAACCGTTGCCGTTTCGGCATTATCTCTAGGCTGGCGAGCCGGATGAGATGTGGGGCTTCCATCTGATCCTGGTCCTTATGGCAGGAGGGGAAAGCCTTCCCCTCGCTGCAACCCGCCTCTTGCGGTTTTCCGCTACCCCTTCCAGCGGGGACACCCCGCAACGCCCCGTCACGGTTCTTCGCTGCAATGTGCAGCGTCAGCCGAACAGTTTCTCAAGTTCGGCGCGCTGTGCCGCGTGTTTTTCAGTGTTTTCAGCCATCAGCTTCTCGATGTTCATCAGCTTCCAGCGCACGGCGGGCAGATTCGCCGCCTGCGGACGATCGATGGCCTCGAATTCCGGCACGCCGTCGTGCAGGCTGAGCAGAAAGCGCTTCGTGTTTTCGTCGAAGCGGGACTGGATGTCGGCGATCAGTTGCTTACGGGTCTTCAGGAGGTCGTCGAGGGTGACGGGCGTCTTGGTCATGCCCTCGAATTGTTGCGCGTAGGGCTGATCGAGATCGATCAGGTTCGGGTTGAGAAGCTCGTGCGCCGGGCGCGGCGAACTGGCGACATAGATCAGGAAGGTGCGGAACAGATCGTCCGTCAGCCCTTCGTTTTCGTAGAGCAGTTTGATGTCGTAGAGGTCGCGCGGGTGCTGGCGATCGAGGGCGGCATGCAGCTTGCCGCCAAACAGGTCTTCGAAAGCGACGATCTGCATCTCCGCGTACCCGAACTCATCCTCGACGGCCTCGGTGACCGCGCGGGATTCCGGTTCGTGAACGGCGCCGCGTGTTACGGGGGAGGTCTCGATCTTGATTTCCGCGCCTTTCAGGCGGGCAAGCAGGCGGGTGGCGCCGCCGCCACCGCCTTTGATGCGTTGGGTTTTGGCGCCCGCTATGCCCGCTTCTATGGATGCTGCGATGCGATCCATCGCGTCGTTGATTTCAGCAAGGCTTTCATCACGGTCTTTGATCGGCAGGTAGGTCAGGTCGATATCGACCGACAGGCGCGGCAGATCGCGGTAGAACAGGTTGATCGCCGTGCCGCCCTTGAGCGCGAAGATTGGCTCGCTCGCGACATGCGGGAGTATGCGGACGAGTAGCGCGACCTGGGCTTCATAGCTTTCACGCGCCATCGCTCGCCTCCGTTGTCACGAATTCTTCCGGCACCATGATGCGGTAGCGCGGGTGTATCCGGCCGCCTTTGACGAGCGCGCGGTCGCCGCTGCCGAGGTTGAATTCTTCCAGATCGAGGCGCTTGCGCCAGGGGTGGTCGTGACGGTCGGCAAAGACGAAGAACAGGCGTTTGACCTTGATCTTCTTGCAGCTGTGCAGCAGCGCCGAGAGCTTGCGCGGGCGCAGCGTTGTCAGGCTTTCGAAGACCATTTCGAGGTTATGGAAGCTTTCATGGTCCGGCAGCTCGTCCATGGCTTCCATGACCGCGCGCTCGGGGGCTGACATCTTCAGCTTCCAGTCCCATGGCAGAGTGTCTTTTGCATCAGTATCGTCCTTGGTGAGGCCGAGGGACGCGTCCGCAAACAATGAGCTGTTGCGGGTTTCTATCGGGGCGTTCAGGGGCAGTTTGGCCAGCCAGTTCGGTATGGCCCCGCCATAGACCCAGACAGGGGCGTTGCTGCCCAAGCGCAGATAGTGGTCGTAGCCTTGCTGGCTGAGTGCGGTCGTGCCGCCGACATGGACATCGTAGCCCATGATATGCTGCATGGAGAGCAGGCAGGTCTTCCAGTCGAGTGTGTTGGCCTTGGTGGTGTGCGGCGCCGGGCGCCGGAAGACGCCGCGATGGACGCGTTCCAGCCAGCCGCGCTTGACGTAGCCGTAGGCCGAGCGGCGCCCTATGCCATGGCGCTCCAGCCAGGCAGAGTCCACGAGGAAGCCCGCGGGTACAGACTCAAGCAAGCTCTTTATATTTTCATGTTCCTGTCCACTCATGATGGACATATTATCATGTTTTCAAAGAGCCTGTCACGTCCTCCTTTGAGAAATGTGTCTTTGGTCCATTCTGGATGGACAAAATTGCCGAATGGTAAAGCGTTGCCGCTAAGACTAGGCTCGGGAGCCCTCCAGCAAAGCAGGGCGGGCGCGGATGCCCTGCATCGTCTCCGCCGCCGCACCCCCATCAGCAAGTGAGGGGTGACGGACGGCTCCGGCGAAGCAGGGCGACAAAGTCGTGGACGATTCAGCCAAAGCGCTACACAAATGTGTATCCACTGGCTACACTTTCAGGCGATGAAAAAGAACGTCGGGCTTCGCATACGCATCGATCGGGACCTGCGGGAGCAGTTTCTGAAAGCGTGCCAGGCGGACGACAAACCCGCCGCTCAAGTGCTAAGAGAGTTCATGCGCGCCTATGTGGCCGAGCGTGGCGTTGATTCCGCGATCATGCATGGCGGCGTAAAAGAAAAAGATAACGGGGTAGAACCTTGAACGCAGTTGAAATCGAAGAAGCAATTTCCAGACTGGCCGAACAGCCGTTCGACGCCGAGGAATTCCCCTTCGCGTTTCTGGAAGCGTTCGGCAACAAGGCGACCACCATCAAGCGGCTGCGCAGTGGCGCCTCGAACAAGTCCGATCTCGGCGGCGTTCTCCAGATCAACAATATCCACATCAAGGTCTGCGAAGAAGGGCAGGTTTCCGACACGATCCGCGCGCTGCGCGAGAGCCCTGCCACGAAGAACGCCCGCAACCGCGTCAAGTTCATCATGGCGACGGATGGCATCACGCTGGAAGCCGAAGACCTTTCGTCTGACATCGCCCCGATCGTCTGCCCGTTCGAGGACTTCCCCGACCATTTTGGCTTCTTCCTGCCACTTGCCGGCATCTCGACCGTCAAGCAAATCCGCGAGAGCGCCTTCGACATCAAGGCCACAGGACGCCTGAACCGCCTGTATGTCGAGCTGCTCAAAGACAACCCTGAATGGGGAACCGCCGAGCGCCGCCACGACATGAACCATTTCATGGCGCGGCTGATCTTCTGCTTCTTTGCCGAAGATACCGATATCTTCGTCAAAGCGGATCAGTTCACCGCCACGATCGAGCAGATGAGCGCCCCGGACAGCACCAACACCCATGAGGTGATCAGCACGCTGTTTCGCGCCATGAACACCAAGCTCGAAGAGCGCGACGCGGCGAACATCCCCCGTTGGGCGTCCGATTTTCCCTACGTCAATGGCGGGCTGTTCTCGGAAAGCGTGGACGTGCCGCGCTTTTCCAAGATCGCGCGCTCCTACCTTCTGCATATCGGCAATCTGGACTGGAAGAAGATCAACCCCGACATCTTCGGCTCGATGATCCAGGCCGTCGCCGATGACGAGGAACGCGGCGCGCTGGGGATGCATTACACATCCGTTCCGAACATCCTGAAGGTTTTGAACCCGCTCTTCCTCGATGATCTGCGCGAGAAGCTGGAAGAGGCCGGTGACAACGCGCGCAAGCTTTTGAACCTGCGCAACCGGATCGCAAAGATCAGGGTTTTCGACCCCGCCTGCGGCTCCGGCAACTTCCTTGTCATCGCCTACAAGGAAATGCGGGCGATCGAGGCTGAGATCAACAAGCGGCGCGGAGAGCCTGACCGTCGCACCGACATACCGCTGACCAACTTCAGAGGCATCGAGCTGCGGGACTTTTCCGCCGAGGTGGCGCGGCTGGCGTTGATCATCGCCGAGTATCAGTGCGACGTGCTCTATCGCGGCCAGCGCGAGGCGCTACGGGACTTCCTGCCGCTTGACGCCATGAACTGGATCACCTGTGGCAATGCCCTGCGGATCGACTGGCTCAGCATCTGCCCGCCGACGGGCAAGGGTGTGAAGATGCATGGTGACGACCTGTTCAGCAAACCGCTCGATCAGGCTGAAATCGATTTTGAGAACGAGGGAGGTGAAACATACATCTGCGGGAACCCGCCATATTATGGAGGGAAGCTTCAGTCTGATGAGCAGAAAGAGGATTTAGAGTCGACATTTCGCTCGACAAGCGTGAACTGGAAGTCCCTCGACTACGTAGCGGGATGGTTCTTTAAATCTGCGCAGTTTGTATCGCGCCTGGATGCGCAGGCCGCGTTAGTAAGTACAAATTCGATATGCCAAGGGCAACAAGTGCCAGTGCTTTGGCCGACGTTGTATTCTCAAGGTGTATGTATTCGGTTTGCTCACACTTCATTTCGCTGGGCGAATCTAGCTACGCACAACGCTGTTGTCACCGTCGTAATTGTTGGGCTAAGCCCAGCAGGTAAAGCATCTAAAAAGCGCCTATATTCAATTTCAGAAGATGGTTCCACAATTTCGCGGGAGGTTCCTAACATAAATCCATACCTAGTCGCAGCCCCTGATGTGATCGTGGAAGCGAATTCAAAGCCGGGCAACAATCTACCGCCCATGGTGTTTGGAAACATGCCACGAGATGCAGGCTATCTCTTGCTATCGCCTAACGAACGAGATGAGCTCTTGGCAGAAGACCAACGATCGGAGAAGTATATATTTAGCTTTCGTGGATCAGACGACTTTATCCATGACAAGCAGAGATATTGCCTCTGGATTTCCGATGAGGATCGGGATCACGCCAGAAAAATCAATGGGATAAGAGAACGGCTTGAAATGGTCGCAAACGCTCGCAAGCAGATGAAAGCCGCTTCAACTCAAAAGTTTGCTGATCGCCCTCATCGGTTTGTGCAAATTCAGGGCGTCGCCAAGCGAAAGTCAATCATCATTCCACGTCACACCTCAGAGAGGAGAACCTATCTTCCCGTCGGCCTGCTAGATTCCAAATCGATCGTCGCGGATAGTGCTCTTGCCATTTATGATGCGCCGCTGTGGTGCATGTCCATTATTGCATCTCGACTGCACCGCGTTTGGATCGCATCCGTGTGCGGGAAAATTAAGACGGATTTCAGGTACTCCAACACGATTGGTTGGAATGCGTTCCCTATTCCGAGCCTAACCCAGAAGAGCAAAGATGATCTTACTTCTAGTGCGCAAGAAATTCTTCTGGCACGTGAGGCTCATTTCCCAGCTTCAATAGGGGAGCTTTACAATCCGGATGAAATTCCTGCCGATTTGGTTGCGGCGCATGACCACAATGATGAGGTTTTGGAACGCGCGTATATTGGCAGGCGTTTCCGAAATGATACTGAGCGCCTAGAAAAGCTATTTGCGCTTTACTCACATGTCTCTGATCCTGCTGCCCCGAGGCGGTCAGATAACTTCGTAGAGGAGGGAGGGCAAGGATGATAGCGGTCGACAGCATACGGCAACCTACTGACCGGACGACAGCTCAAGCGCTGCACAAAATTCTTCAATATGCACCTCCCGAGGAGATGGATATCGCCGCCGCGTACATTACTGGCAGCGGAATGCGTGACCTAATCAAGGTCTTTGAGAACGCTTTGGGTAAAAACCACACCACTATTGAGCGGCGGTGGCTTACGTCCTTTGACTATTGCAGAACCGAACCGATTGCCTTGGAGGCGATACGATCACTTCCAAATTCCAGCGTAAGAATATTTGATGCGGAGTTTTGTCTTTCGCGGGATTGTACCCCGAGGGTTCCATTTCATCCAAAAGCCTTTTTTCTGAGGAACTCGGGATATCAATATTTACTCGCCGGGTCTGGAAATATTTCTCGATCTGGACTTGCGCGCGGCTATGAGGCGGGGCTTTCCATTGGCGTTGACCTCAAGGTCACTCCCAAGACGTCAAGCGCAGTTCAGTCAATACAAAACTCTCAGAAATGGTTCGATGCCGCATGGGACGGAGCGTCGCCCCTAAGCGACAAAATCCTCTCATGGTACTCTGGCATCTTTGAGAGTGTTGATAGGCAAAAAAGTCCAGCTATCACGGAAGATGATATTGCTTCTGATCATCCCACCAACGGTGCGCTCAAGAATAGTGACTTACAGAAGCTTCGGGTTTGTCGAAACTTTTGGATTGAGGCTGGAAATATTACAAAAAATCGTGGCCCCCATTTACCAGGAAATCAATTGATGATGAAGCGATTGACTCGAGTCTTTTTCGGATTTCCCCCGACAGTGGTTCCAGAGAATTCCGCGATTGGCACGGTGGAAATGTCTTTTGGTGGAGGTAATTTTGATGACTACTCTGTCACCTACAGCGACAACAAGATGGACAAACTCGTTCTGCCGATACCTGGCGTGAATGGACCAGATAGCTATGATAAAAAGAACCTTATCTTCAGGTGTGTGGCGCCTGGAAGGTTCAAGATCAGAATTGGCTCTGATGCGGACAAGAAGGTGTGGCTGAGGAATAGTAAGAAGATTGATGCCGATTTTGCTATGAAGGGGGGAAGAAAGTGGGGAGTATTTTAATGAGTGATAAAGTGGTTCCATCCGTAGCTGTCACCTATGCCCAGACTGGTAGCTCCACCAAGTCAAACGAGTTTGGCATGCGCCCGATGCAAGAGCGTGCCTTTGAAAAGCGCGGCGAGCAATATCTCCTTATCAAGTCGCCGCCCGCGTCGGGCAAGAGCCGTGCGCTCATGTTCATCGCGCTGGACAAGCTGCATAATCAAGGTCTCCGGCAGGCCATCATCACGGTGCCGGAAAAGTCGATCGGGTCGAGCTTTGCTGACGAGCCGCTCAGTGACTTCGGGTTCTGGACGGACTGGCATGTCGTGCCAAAATGGAATCTCTGCAACGCGCCTGGCGCCGACGGCAGCAAGGCCGACTCTGTGGGCGCGTTCCTGAAGAGCAATGACGCCGTGCTCGTCTGCCCGCACGCCACCTTCCGCAACGCCGTTGAGAAATTCGGTGTCGAAGCTTTCGACGATCGCCTGATCGCCGTGGATGAATTCCACCATGTTTCGGCCAACCCCGATAACAAGCTGGGCGCGCAGCTTACCGAGTTGATCGCGCGCGACAAGGTGCATGTCGTCGCCATGACCGGATCGTATTTCCGGGGCGATACCGAGCCGGTGCTCATGCCCCATGACGAGGCGAAATTCGATACCGTCACCTACACCTACTATGAGCAGCTCAACGGCTACAAATATCTGAAGACGCTGGATATCGGATACTATTTCTACTCCGGTGCCTATGCCGATGACATCCTGAAGGTGCTGGACCCTGCCGAGAAGACGATCATCCATATCCCGTCGGTCAACTCCCGCGAGAGCACGAAGGACAAGATCAGGGAAGTTGAGCACATCATCGAGGAGCTGGGCGACTGGCAGGGCGCTGACCCCGCCACCGGCTTCCAGCTTGTGCAGCGCGCGGATGGCCGCGTGCTGCGGATCGCCGACCTAGTCGATGACGATCCGGCCAAGCGGGAAAAGGTTTCGGCGGCGCTCAAAGACCCTGCGCAGAAGAACAACCGTGACCATGTGGACATCATCATTGCCCTGGGCATGGCCAAGGAAGGCTTCGACTGGATTTGGTGCGAACACGCCCTAACCGTTGGCTATCGATCGAGCCTGACCGAGATCGTTCAGATCATCGGACGCGCCACCCGTGATGCGGAAGGCAAGACAAACGCCCGTTTTACCAACCTGATCGCCGAGCCGGACGCGGCAGAGGAAGCCGTAACGGAGGCGGTGAACGACACGCTGAAAGCCATCGCGGCCAGCTTGCTCATGGAGCAGGTACTTGCTCCGCGCTTCAACTTCACGCCCAAGAAGCCTGATAGCGGGCCGATCGAAGGCTTTGACTATGGCGAAGGCGGCTACAAGGAAGGCGAATGCAATGTCGGCTTCAACGAGGACAGTGGCCAGTTCCAGATTGAGATCAAGGGGCTTGTCGAGCCGAAGAGCAAGGAAGCCGAGCGCATCTGTCAAGAGGACCTGAACGAGGTGATCGCGGCCTTCGCGCAGGACAAAACCACCGTTGAGCGCGGCCTGTTTGACGAGGAACTTGTTCCCGAAGAACTGACACAGGTGCGCATGGGCAAGATCATCAAAGACAAGTATCCCGAGCTTGACGAAGGCGATCAGGAAGCCGTGCGCCAGCACGCAATCGCAGCGCTGAACCTCACGCAGAAGGCCAAGGAAGCGGCGCTCGAAACCGATGACGCCGACAAGAGCGGGAACACCGCCTTGATCGACGGCGTCCGGAAATTTGCCATGGACGTGCGCGATCTGGACATCGACCTGATCGACCGGATCAACCCGTTCAGCGAAGCCTATGCCATCCTGGCCAAGACGATGAGTGAAGATAGCCTGAAACAGGTTCAGGCCGTTATTTCGGCGAAGAAGGTGAAACTCACGCCCGAGGAAGCGCGCGACCTGGCGCGGCGCGCCGTGAAATTCAAGCAGGAGCGCGGGCGGCTGCCCTCGATCACTTCGCCTGACGCATGGGAAAAGAAGATGGCTGAAGGCGTGGCATTCCTTGCTCGCATGAAAGCGGAGGCCGCCAATGGTTAAGGAATTTACCGAGGACGACGATGCGCTTCTGGCCGAGCTTGGCGTCGAGGTTGAAGAAAAGAAAGCGCAGACCCGCACGCCACGTGAAGAGCGCATCATCGCGGGCTTCGAAGAGATTCAGCGCTTTGTCGAAGAACATGGCCGCGCGCCGCAGCATGGCGAAGACCGTGATATCTTTGAGCGCCTGTATGCCGTTCGACTGGATCGTATCCGCGAACAGGCGGATTGTCGGGAACTGGTCGAACCGATCGATCACCAGGGATTGCTGGCAGGGTCAGCACCATCATCGTCATCAGCGACGGACGAGTTGGATGACGATGCCCTTTTGGCGGAACTCGGCGTCGAGGCTGAGGCTCCGCCGATCACGGAGCTCAAGCATGTTCGGACGAGCGCCGAGAAAAAAGCCGCAGAGGAAATCGCGAACCGCGAAAAGTGCGAGGACTTCGAGACCTTCAGGCCGCTCTTCGAGCAAGTGCAGAGCGAGCTGGACAGCGGCCTGCGCGAGACACGCCCTTTCGAGATGAAGGCCGAAATCCAGCCGGGACGGTTTTTCATTGTTGGCGGCCAGAAGGCCTATGTCGCAGATATGGGCGAAACCACCATTACAGCCCAAGGCCGAACTGATGCGCGGCTGCGCGTGATCTTCGATAATGGCACGGAGAGCAGCATGCTCATGCGCTCGCTCCAGCGTGCACTTAACAAGGATGAAGCGGGCAGACGCATCACCGATCCCGTGGCCGGTCCCTTGTTCGCGGATCACACGATCGATGGCGACGAGGCCAGCGGCACGATCTATGTCCTGCGCAGCAAGTCCGATCATCCGGTTGTCGCCGAAAACCGCGATCTTGTTCACAAGATAGGCGTCACGAACATGAGCGTCCAAAAACGCATCGCGGGCGCGCGCCTCCAGCCGACATTCATGATGGCAGATGTCGAGGTCGTGGCGACCTACGAGCTTTACAATATCAACCGCACGAGGCTGGAAAAATTGATCCACCGTATCTTCGAGCCCGCGCGGCTCGATATCGAGATCATGGACCGCTTCGGCAATCCTGTCGTTCCACGCGAGTGGTTCCTTGTACCGCTTTCTGTTGTTGATCACGCAGTGGAGCGAATTAAAGACGGAACGATTAAGGGCTACGCTTATGATCCAACGCAAGCTCGTCTTGTGAAGAGGGAAAAGTTTTAGAAAGTGATGCACAAAGTCCGATCGATGTGCGAAGGAATTCAAGTAGTGTGTATTGATGATTGAAGATTGGCTGGACATCGAGGAGGCTGAACACGGAGAGCGAAAACGCCTCTATGTGCTAGCTGAGAAGGAAGGCGGCAGGGCTGTTGTCCAAGTCGATCTCATCGAGCGTGTGCGCGCTCACTACGACGACCCACGACGCATTGCGGACGATATCGCCGAGCTGGGCTTTCCAGGTGCCGCTGCGATTCTACGAGAGCGCCTGCCAACTGATGCAAGAACGCGCTCGGGTGAAGTTGGCGAAATTCTTGCTACGGAATTCATGGAACACCAGACAGGTTTCCGCATGCCCGTCCGCCGACTGCGCTACAAGGACGGGCGTGAAATGGCGCTGCGTGGCGATGATTTCCTCGGCATAGAGGAATTGGAGGGACGCCTCTCCTATTTGAAGGGCGAGGCCAAAAGCGGGCAGGCAATGGGCGCGGCAGTGATCACGACCGCTCGAACCCGGCTGAACGACGATCAAGGGCGTCCAACCCCGATCTCGCTCTTGTTCGTTTCCGACAGGTTGCTTGAAGGGGGAGAAGAAGATGAGGCGCTTGGCCGCCAGATTCGAAATGCTATTGGCCGGGGCACCATAAAGGCCCGCGATGTTACGCATGGATTGTTTACCCTGACAGGCAACGACCGGATCGCCGATCTCGAAACCGACCTCGACGGGGCTGAAGATGCACACGGTCATGTTTCCGTGAACCTGAGGATCAACGACCACCAGGCCTTCATAGCCTGGGTTTACGAAGAGGCCGAGAATCTTGGAAACGACTGAGGAGCTGCAAGAATTCATCGGCGCCATTGGGCAGCCCAACATTCGGGGACGGCTCCTCGCACGGGGAGAGGCCCGCGCAATCATTCGTCGGAATGGACAGCTTCCCGAAGGTGCTCCGGCCTTTGCGGCGAGCCTTGAAACCGACCTTTCCGAATACGGTTTCTCGCTGCTCAGGGCGTCGCTGGCACTCCGTGAGAGGCGGGAAGGCGATGCCACAGTCTGGCGCGAAGGGTTTTTGACGGCAGGCAACGTTTTCGAGGCGCTTGTCCGCAATGGTTCGCCTACAATGCCACAGCGTGGGTTTCTGCGCGTGATGGGCGCCGCTTCCTATCATCTTGCTGGATACGCGGCGATGTCATTCTCGCTCATGGCACAGGCCGAGGAAGAAGCGAACCTTGCGCCTGCGGAGCGCGCCATCATGCGCCTTCTGCTCAGTGATCTTGGAGCTCTGCGTGGCGAGGCCGAAACGTGGCTTCGCGATCCAGCCCATAGCGACGGCGCTCTTCAAACCGCATTGCAGGACGGCCAAGGCGAAACGGATGAAGTCTTTTCGGTTATCCTGACGACAGCAGTTTATCGGGCGTTTGCATTCTTCGAGTTTGCCCTGCTGACGGGTGATGCCGCGATGCACGAAGAGGCCCATAAAACGCTCCGCGGCGCTTTACGCGTCGCCAATCACGTCGGTGCCGTTCCGCTATGGTGGATCATCCGCGTCGCTCTGAATCTGATCGATGATTTATGGGCCAACAGCCTCCATCAGGTGCTCCCGGAAGTCGGGCCCGATGGTGCGGATGGCTATGCAGAGCTTCGAGAGATGTTTCTTGCCTCGCTTTACGCAAGGAAGACGGCGGAGGTGGAACTCTGGCCATCGCAGATCGGTGCTGCCCGTCGGGCGACCGATTTGACCGACGACCTAGTGGTGGCTCTTCCAACCAGCGCTGGAAAGACTCGCGTCGCAGAAATCTGTTCCCTCATGTCGCTGAGCGCGGAGAAACGGGTGCTGCTCGTGACACCGCTCAGGGCGCTGTCAGCACAAACCGAGCGTTCATTTCGCAAAACTTTTGGTCCGCTTGGTTTCTCGGTCTCCTCGCTCTATGGCGCGAGCGGAGCGATGCCGGGTGACCAGGACGCGCTGCGGTCGCGGGAGATTGTAATCGCTACGCCTGAAAAGTTGGATTTTGCCCTCAGAAGTGATCCGCAGTTGATCGACGATGTCGGTCTGATCGTGCTTGACGAAGGGCATCTAATAGGGCCGAGCGAGCGGGAACTTCGCTACGAGATTTTGGTGCAAAGACTTCTGCGCCGTCAGGATGCTGACGATCGTCGCATCGTCTGTCTTTCGGCAATCCTGCCTGATGGGGAGCAGCTCGACGATCTCACTAGATGGGTGCGGAGCGACGCCGAAGGCGAGGCGGTGAAATCCGGCTGGCGTCCGACGCGCCAACGGTTCGGGACGTTAGCTTGGGGCGGACAGGGAGCACGCCTTACCTTCGATCTCGATGACGACGGCCCGTTCATACAGGATTTTGTGAAACAGCAGCCGCCCATCCATCCCCGGCGGACGCCCTTCCCGAAAGACAACTTCGAACTGACTATGGCCGCGGCATGGACATTTGCCGGAGAAGGCAAGCGGACCCTCGTTTTCTGTACGCAGCGGGATCATGCCGAGAGCTACGCCCGAAAGATTGTTGATCTTGCCAGGCGAGGGTTCCTTATCCCGCTCCTTGACGACGGGGACGCGATAGAGCGCGCCAGATCGGTTGGGGCCGAATGGCTTGGTGCGGAACATCCTGCTGTACAGTGCCTTGCCCTGGGTGTCGCCATTCACCATGCGCGCCTTCCTAACCCTTTCCTTCGCGAGGTGGAGCGCCTGCTTAGCGATGGTGTTTTGACGGTGACGGTTGCCTCGCCGACTTTGGCGCAGGGGCTCAATCTTAATGCAGCAGTCCTGCTAGTACCGAATCTGTATCGAGCAGGAGCGCCGTTGACAGGGGAAGAATTTGCGAACGTTGCCGGCCGGGCCGGGCGCGCTTTCGTCGATCTCGAAGGGCTTGTCATTCATGTTATGTACGAGCCGCTGCGCTGGCGCAGGCTGGCATGGCGCAATCTTGTGAATGCATCAAGGGCAAGGACGCTTGAAAGCGGGCTCATTCAAATTGCCAGCGAAATCCTTAACCGGCTTGCGCGGGGCGGAGCGCTGAACCGCGCAGACGCCTTCGAATATCTCGCGAATAACCGCGATGCATGGGACATTCACGTCGATGAAGAGGATGATGAGCCCTTCGAACTTCTGCTTGAGAAGCTTGACAACGCGATATTTGGTTTGGTGGAGGCGCTTGACGCTGGCGACGAGGACTTGCCGCGGCTGATCGACGAAGCTTTGAATGGGTCACTCTGGGCGCGGCAGCTTGCCCGTCGCGAGGACGACCTTCGTGAGCGCCAGCTTAACTTGTTCAAGGCGCGGTCGGGGCTGATCTGGTCTGAGACTACCGCCAACCAGCGGCGTGGCCATTTTGCAATGGGAGTCGGTCTTGAAGCTGGTCTGACGCTCGACGAAATGGCCGACGAACTTGCCGTTCTGCTCGATCACGCTGACGAAGCGGCATTAGGTGGCGACGCCGAGATGCTTCTTGCCTCGCTTACTAACCTCGCCGAGCGCATGCTCGCTATTCGTCCCTTTGTCCCGGACGATCCTCTTCCACCCAACTGGCGCAATGTTCTCGCTGCGTGGCTTTCCGGTACGCCAGTGCGCGACATAGGCCCGGACAATATGCGCTTCATCGAGGACGTGTTCACCTACCGGCTCGTCTGGGCGCTTGAAGCACTGCGCACCAGACGTGTCGCGCTCGGATGGCAACCGGAGACCATTGCCGGGACAGCCGCCGCGTGTCTCGAAACCGGCTTGCCCCGCTACATGATGGCGCTGCTAGTGCGGGCGGGCCTTCCTTCGAGGGCGGCGGCAATCGCTGCCATTAACGACCAGAACCCTGTGGTCCTGGACACTGAGGATTTAGTTGCTTGGCTCGAAACCAACCAGATCGCCGCCCTCACAGATGCGGGTGATTGGCCGACGCCGGAGACGGCGTCAATTTGGGCTCAGTTTCGGGCCGAAATGCTCAACCGCACCAGCCAGCGTTGGACATCCAGGGAATGGCGTAGGAATATTGATACGGCCTCGCGGCAGATTGATCCGGTTCCCGGCCGAGCTTACAGAGTAGAGATCGCGGAAGACGGTACAGTGTGGGTACTTACACCTGATTTTGAGCGAGTCGTTATGCTCAAGCGTAATATGATTGACCCTGCTCCAAGTGTTCTGACTGCTCGTTTCGAAGAAGGGAGCAATCAGGGCATCATACGGCGACTGGGTCGTTCGCGAGCAACCTGGTCCGAGTGATAGTCAATTGAAAAGAAAAATCTGAGCGTCTTCCACCCAGTCTATGGGAATAAACGTATCCCATACGCTTCGATTGGCAAACAAAGTCCAAGGCGCCCTCCCGCAACCAAAAAAACACGCAATATCAACGCCATAGCGCCCATCGGGGCGATCTTTGCGTTTGAGGCGGGAGGCGTGGTGCTACGTGACCTGCTCCCCGTAGAGTCCGCATCGTAGATGGCCCGGTGATCTGACAGGGCGGGGGCCGCCCTTGGCTACGTTTGCCAGCTTCTCGAAGGTGCTCTTGGCGACGCCACAGTTGACCTGCGCGCAGTCAGCGACCGCGCTCTGCGCCTCAGGGGAGCGAACAGTCATCCCGCCGTTATCCATCAACGGCCCGTTCCAGATCTCCAATTGCCGCGCACAAGGCGTCTATGCCCTCTTCGATCAGATCCCGGTGGATCGATGAAACGCCAAGGCGAAAGAACTTCTTGCCTTGTGCCTTGTCGGCAAAGCAGGGAGCGAGCGGCTCCACGATGACGCCTCTCTTCCGGGCGGCACGGCTGATCGTCGTGGCATCCAGACGAGCATGTTCACTTGCCATGACGAAGTTCGTGCCACCGAACTCTCCGGATCTGAGTAGGCCGGGCAGTTTTTCGGCGAGGACGGATCGAGCCAGGTGCCAGCGTTGCTGGTACTCATCGCGAACCCTCCGAAGCAATCCATCGTAGTAGCCGAGGCGGATAAACAGGGCCGCCGTCTGTTGCAGTATCATCGGCGGGTGGCGGAGCATCATGCCCCGGCAATCGCGGGCGGAGGCGATGAATTCCGCAGGGGCCGTCATGTAACCCAACCGCAGACCGGGCGAGAGGCCCTTGGACAGGCTGCCGAGGTAGATCAGACGGCCCGTCGTATCGAGACTGTGAAGCGGCAGGGGGGTGGAATGCCGGTAATCGACGTCGCACTCGTAATCGTCCTCGACAATGTAGAAATCATACTCCTGCGCCGCCTCCAGAAGCTCGTGGCGACGACGTTCGGACATCGTGACGGTCGTCGGAAACTGACGGTTGGGTGTCACGAAAACCAAGTCGACATCGCGCAGCCGTTCGTCGACGACCATTCCCTGTTCATCCACGGGCTGAGATCGCAAAGCCCCGAAATTCGAACGCAGAATCTTGCGGGCGTCGGGATAGCCGGGGTCCTCCGTGGCCGCGATACGATCACGCCCGCCAAACAACAGGCTTGTGATGAACAGCCCGTTCTGAGAGCCGAGCGTGATCAGAATGGACCTGCTGGGTTCGAAGATTCCGCGGCGCGGCAGGATCCGCTGGCCCACCTGTTCGATCAGCTCAACGCTATCCGAATAAGACCCGTCTGCAGACCAGATCTTGAGGTCCTTGCGGTTCATGGCCAGCCGGGTGCATTCGCGCCATTCCGACACCGGGAAACTGCTCTCATCAATCTGGTTGCAGACAAACGGATAGTCATAGGCGTGCCAATCCTGCGGCCGGAAAATCGTGTCGATATCGTCCGCGCGCCGCAGCGTGTTGATCTTGTCTCCGATTGGTGCGCGACGCCTTGCCCTGGAACATTCCGGTTTCGCGGCGTCCACGCGCATACCCCGTTCGGATGTGACGAAATACCCGGAGCGGGGCCGGGCCTCGATGAGCTGCTCCTCCTCGAGTTTCCGATACGCGGAGACGACCGTGTTGATCGAGATAGCGAGTTCCCTGGCAAGCTCCCTGCATGACGCGAGCTTGAGCCCGGGCGGCATGAGCCCCTGAAAAATCAATCGCGAAATCTGCGAGACAATCTGGTCGCGTAGTCCGCTGGACGATGTCCTGTCAATGGTCAAACGTTGCGTCATATCCCATAGCTCCGGCGTCTGATGCTCCGTCGAGTATGGACAAGTACTATCCGAATTTCAGCTATTGGATTGCATCACCCCTTGGGCGGGGCTTTCGCAAGGCCCGCCCGCTGGCCATTCCCTGCGTATGTCCAGGCCCAAGGCCGGCAGCGTCCGAGTCACCCGAAGATGGAAGCGGCACCATGGGAGAAATGATGGTGCCGCTTCCGTGGCCGGACGTGTTCTCACACGTCCTTGCCGCCCGTGAAATTGAACTCCGCCCCGGTGCGGATGCCCGAGGGCCAGCGCGTGGTCATGGTCTTGAGCCGCGTGTAAAACCGGACGCCTTCCATGCCGTGGATATGATGATCGCCAAATAGCGAACGCTTCCACCCCCCGAACGAATGATACGCGACCGGCACCGGAATGGGCACGTTCACCCCGACCATCCCGATGCGGACCCGCGCCCAGAAATCGCGCGCTGCATCGCCGTCGCGGGTAAAAATGGCCGTGCCGTTGCCGTATTCGTGGTCGTTGATCATCCCTACGGCGGTTTCGTAATCTGCGGCACGCACGACCGAGAGGACGGGACCAAAAATCTCTTCCCGGTAGATGGACATGTCCGTGGTCACGTTGTCGAACAGGCAGCCACCGATGAAATACCCCTCCTCGTAACCCTGCAGAGCGATCTCGCGGCCATCGACCACGAGGTTCGCCCCTTGGTCGATACCATCCGCGATAAGGTTGTGTATCTTGTCATAACTTTGCTTCGAGATGACTGGTCCCAGTTCGGACCCGGGGTCGGTATAAGGCGCGATCTTCAGGGCGCGGATCCGGGGCTCGAGCGCCCCGACCAGACGGTCGGCGGTTTGCTCCCCCACCGGAACCGCGACGGACACCGCCATGCAGCGTTCCCCGGCGGAACCGTAGGCCGATCCGATCAACGCGTCGGCCACCTGATCCATATCGGCGTCGGGCATGATGACCATGTGGTTCTTCGCGCCGCACAAAGCCTGCACGCGTTTGCCGTTGGCTGTACCGCGCGAATAGATGTAGTGGCCGATCGGTGTGGAGCCGACAAAGCTGACAGCTTCAATCCGGGGATTGTCGAGAAGGGTGTCCACGGCCTCCTTGTCGCCGTTCACCACATTGAAGACACCGTCAGGCACGCCCGCCTGCGCCAGCAGTTCGGCGATGCGCATGACGACGCCCGGGTCCTTTTCGGAGGGCTTGAGTACAAAGGTGTTCCCGCAGGCGATAGCCACAGGGTACATCCACAGCGGCACCATGGCTGGAAAGTTGAACGGGGTGATCCCGGCAACGACGCCGACTGGTTGCCGCACACTGAAGCTGTCGACATTCTGGGCCACAGCTTCGGAATATTCCCCCTTGAGGAGCTGGGGGATGCCGCAGGCGAACTCAACCACCTCTATTCCGCGGGCGATCTCTCCCCTGGCATCTGGGAGGGTCTTGCCATGTTCCGCTGACAGCAGCTCCGCCAGCTCGTCGGTGTGCGTCTTGAGCAGGTCGCGGAACTCGAACATTACAGTGGCGCGCCTGGCCGGGGGGGTGGCCGCCCATCCGGGCAACGCCGCCGCGGCGGTGTCAACGATGGCATCCACATCCGCCTTGCTCGCCAGCGAGACCCGTCCGGTGACCGCGCCGGTCGCGGGGTTGCGTATCTCGCCGGTACGGTCGGATGTGCCCGACCATGGCTGGTTCGACATAAAGTGACCGATAGGGTGCATTGGGGCCTCCATAGCTTCGCATCTCATGCTCGGGGACGCGTCCCGCCCCAAGACGACCTTGACGCGGCTGCCGTGCATACTGACTCATTGGTAATGCGATACACGGGCTCCGGGACAGGTACAGTTCAGGGCAGGCAAGGGGACAGATTCGCTCGCCGGTCTTGATGGCACCGCACCGGCGCGAGACGGACTGGGGCCTGACATTGCGGGCACGCCCCGTCGTGCCGTGCGCCCTGCCCCCGCCACAACGGTCCAACTCGTCGGGACCGATGCGTTGCATCTTGCTGCTTCGCAATCGGTTTTGTTCCCGGCAGGTACGCTTCGGGGCCGGGTCGTGTCGGTTCCGTCCGGATGCCCCCTCGGCGGCGTGGCTGCCGGGACGGACAAATCGTGCACCGGGCTGCCTGTGGTGCGCGCCGGCGGGTCACACACGCAAGGCAGGGGCGGTTATCATTGCAATCTGTACCCCTGTTAACCGTCATCTGTAGCTTTCTCCGCCGCTGGCCATGTCGTTTCCTGCACGGAGGCGAGAGCGGTCCGTGACAGTCCGCGGCACCTCTCAAACACTTGAATACGTTGACTGCGGAGGGATGGCTCGCATGAGTCCGGGGCGGTGCGAAACGATTAGGTTCCTTGAGGCGACCGGTGACGAGGTCTGTGCATCTCGCGCACCGGAGCGCTTGGGCACGACAGGCGGTACTCCTCTCCACCGTCAGGTGAAGCCTTCAGGGACGGAGACGGACGTGAGCCAGACCGGGTGTGCAAAATGGTGATACGCGCGCTTGAGTGGATCACCCACGCGATATCGGAAATAATGGGCCGCGTTGGCTGGTTCCTTATACTCTACTGCATGGTGTTTGGCGTGACGGACGTCTTCATGCGGTATGCGCTCAACGCGCCGTCTCAGTGGATCGGAACAACCTTGCAGGCGGCGATGGTCCTGCTGGCCTGCGCCGGTGGTGTCTATGCGCTCCAGCACGACAGCTTCGTCAAACTCGATCTTTTCTATGCCAATGCGAGCAGCCGCAAGCAGGCGCTCCTGGATGTTCTGACGGCGCCTTTCGCGATCCTGTTCCTGGTCATCCTGATCTGGAAGGGCTACGTGGCTGCCTCGCTTTCGCTGATGCTCAATCAACACACTCCGACATCCATTCCGATCCCGATCTATCCAATCAAATTTGTAATCCCCGTCACCGGGGGGCTGGTGCTTCTGGTTTTTGTGAAACACCTGATCCGCAACCTCTCAACACTGCTTGGACGCGGCTGAACGATCTGCCTTCGGCACGGCATCGCCGGTTCCGGGGCCAACAAAAAATGAATTGACCATCAGCAAGGAGGACGTGTCATGAAGATGAACGAATTTGGAAAAGCAGCCCTTTGGGCGGGGGCCATGGCTCTCGTTGCGAGCGTGGCCGCGGCGCAGGACGGGCCGCCTGATGAGGTCACCGAGTGGACGTTCCAGCCTGCGTTCGACCAGACGGATGCCGGTTGGGACAACGGCGTGATTCCTTGGGTCGAAGCCGTCGAAGAAGCGACGGAAGGCACCGTGAAAATCCGGGTCGAACCTGCCGGTGCGCTGGTCAGCGGCTCCGAAGCCTTCGGCGCGGCTGCCGCAGGTGTGACCGACGGCTATGCAGGCTGGGGATCGGTCTATGGCGGCGACATGCCCGAAGGCATGCTGGCCTTTGGTCTCGCGATGGGCGCAAACAGCACCGAGGAAGCCTGGGAGGTGATGTGGGGCAACCCCGACTATCGCGTCGGCGACATCGTGCAGGAGGCGGCAAACGCGCGCAATCTGTACTGGGGCGGCTGGACCAATCAGGGCCCGAACGCGATGTTCACGAAATTCCGGGTCGAGAAGATCGAGGATCTCGAAGGGCGCAAGATGCGTGCAGGCGGTCCGCAGGCGATCTTCCATTCGACGGTCGGCGGCTCTCCTGTCTCGATGAACGCCGGTGAAATCTACACGGCGATCAAGCTTGGCACGATCGAAGGCACCTACTGGGACACCGGCGGCATCGATGACATGTCGTTCCACGAGGTGGTCGATTACGCGATCATGCCCGGCTGGAACCCCGCGCAGCATCAAGAGATATACATCAATCTCCAGAGCTGGAACGATCTCACGGATTGGCAGCGCGAGCAGATAAACGGCGTGTTCAAGGAAACCTATTTCGAAACCAGCAGGATGCACGCGAAAGGTGTGGATGAAGCCCTGCAGATTCTGCGCGATGCCGGCGGCGAGGTGATCGAGATGAGCGACGAGGAAGTCGCACGTATGCGCGATGTCGCGATCGAGCAAGTCTGGCCGCAGATCGCAGACGCCTCCGAAGGCAACGCGAAGGGCGTCGAGATCTTCAAGCGGTTCCTCGAAGACAAGGAAAACGCGCAATAACGACGCGTGACCGCACGCTGAAACAAGTCTCTGGCCCGGCAGCCGGGCCAGAGGCGCGATCCGGCTGGCCCTGCGACGCCTGGCCGTGGTGAAGCGCAGTCCGTCCCGGTTTCCCTCAATCAGGCACCAGACCGTTTTGCGAACACACGCGACCGGAGGGGCACGGGACGTTTTGAGCAAGGAAAGAATGAAACATGAGCCTCGAACTCATTACCGCGCTGTATTTCATTGTTCTGTTCGTGATCCTATTCATGGGGCTCCCTGTTGCATTCGGGCTGGGTGGCACGGCCGCGTTGTTTGCACTCCTGCTGGAGCCGCGCGCCCTCCTTTCGGTGCCGAGCGCGTTCTATTCGACGCCCTGGAACTCGGTTCTGGTGACGGTGCCCCTGTTCCTGTTCATGGGGTCACTCATACGGTTTTCCGGGATCGCCGAAGCTGCTTATGACGCGGTCTACAAGCTGATCGGCCATATCCATGGCGGGCTGGCCATGGGGACGGTCCAGGTCTGCACGGTGTTCGCCGCGGTGACCGGGATCACCCCGCCTGCCACAACGACCATGGGCCAGATCGCCTATCCTTCGATGATGCGCTACAAATACGACCGCCGCATCGCGATAGGCTCGATCGCCGCTGGCGGGGCCCTGGGCGCGCTGATCCCGCCGAGCGTTCCGTTCATTTTTTACGGACTGCTTGCCAAGGTCTCGATCGGCGACCTCTTCATGGCGGGCGTCGTGCCCGGGCTGATGCTTGCGGCGTTCTACACGATCTATATCGGCGTCCGCTGCAGGCTTCAGCCCGAATTGGGGCCGGCATTGCCGAGCGACAAGAAATTCACCCGTCAGGAAAAACTCGGCGCGATGCTCAGCATCTGGCCTTTCGCGGTGCTGATCGCCATCGTGCTCGGCGTGATCTGGGGCGGGGTGGCGACGCCGGCCGAGGCTGCGGCTTTCGGGGCCGCCGGGGCATTTCTGATCAACCTGATATACGGCAAGCTGACCTGGAAGGTGTTGAAGGATTCGCTGGTCTCCACACTCAAGCTGAGCGGCATGGGATTATGGATTCTCATCGGGGCGACCGTCTATCTCAATGTCTTCAACACGATGGGCAGTCAGGACCTGCTGACCGATCTGGTGCTTGCCATGCCCGGCGGCAGCACCGGCATCCTGTTGATGATGATGCTGATCATCCTGGTTCTGGGCATGGTTATGGACGACTGGGCCATCATCATGCTCTGCACGCCGCTTTTCATTCCCATCGTCGATGCCCTCGGGATCGACAAGCTGTGGTTCGGGGCGCTGTTCATCGTCAATATCCAGATCGCCTATCTGACACCCCCGTTCGGGTTCGTCCTGTTCTGGATCAAGGGGGTGCTGCCCCGCGATGTCAGTATGGGAGATGTCTACAATTCCGTCGGCCCGTTCGTGGCGCTGCAGTTCATCGGCCTGACGCTGATCTTCCTGTTTCCGCAAATCGCAACCTGGCTGCCAGGCATCCTGAAGTAAGCTGGAGGTTTGAATGTACAAGAATATTCTCGTCCCCATCGCACCGGATCACATCAATGATTGCCGGGACCAGATAGCCGCCGCGCAGCGCCTTCTTGCCGAGGACGGTCGAATTGTCGTCCTTTCGGTGGTGGAGGAACTGCCCTCTTATGTCGGTTCCTACTTTCCGAAAGAACAGATCCAGGAGAGCATCGAGCGGTTTGAAAAGGCGCTGAAGACAGCGATGCCCTCGGACCGTATCGAGACGCATGTCGTGTCGGGACATCCGACCAACACGGTCCTGACCTGGGCACGCAAGCACGGCGTGGACTGCATCGTCGTGGCTTCCCACCGTGAGGGCCTCTCGGGCCTCCTGCTCGGATCGACTGCAGCGCGGGTCGTCCGCCATGCCAAATGCAGTGTCGTCGTGCTTCGTTAGGTACAAAGCCAGTCAGGGTTCCTGTACCTCGTCGCGATCATGGACTGGCACACTCGAAAAGTCTTGGCTTGGCGCATCTCGAATACACTGGAGGCCGACTTCTGTGTCGAAGCGCTGAACGAGGCCATCCACAAGCTCGGCTCGCCCGAGATCATGAACACCGATCAGGGCAGGCAGTTCACGTCCCTCGCCTGGACGGATCGTTTGCTGAGCTACTCCCCGTCTCTTGGACAGGATCTGGCGTAAATCAAGCTACTCTTTGCACCTGCTGATCG
>NZ_JBHMEC010000039.1:0-10756 GCF_042430665.1 Roseovarius ramblicola
GCCCACATATCTCTTCAGATATACATCATGTCAAAGAGCAAGAGACAAAATCAAAACAGAGTGCGCCATCTATGTTGGCCCAGCCCGCCGATCTTACCTCGGTGTTTTTGCCTCGCGCTCGTCGGAAGCGGCTGCTTCGTCAGTCCGTTTGGCGGCCCGACATGCGCCTCAGCGCCGCCGGTGAGGGGCTGTTTACGGGGAGAGCCCGGAACCCGCAACCCCCTTTTTTGAGGATGACGGCTTTTTTTGCACTCAGTCGAATTTCAACCTGAAATGAACGGGTTGCGAGATTTTTCCGCCAATATCGCGGGGTGCGGCGCAACTTTGTTTCCGCCGCTCCCGGCATCCCGCCTTGCGCGCTCCGGTTATCCACAAACCTGTCCCCAGCATGTCGGGAACGCGGGCGGGCGATGCTGTCTTCAGGAGTCGTCCGAGCGATTTTGCGCCGTGAGGAACAGGAGCAACTTGCGATTCGGGCAGTATCGCGGTGGAAGCGGCCGTTCCCCGGGCGCAGCCAGACGATGGCTGCAATCCTCCGGCTCCGAACATCCGGCACAGCGGTGCATGAGGCGTTCGATATCGGCCTCTGACAGGCCGAGCGCCTCTGCCTCGCGCATGATGTCAAGCCCGAGCGTCTTGGCCATCCGCTCCATCAGCCCGGCATAGCCCTCCGGGCGCGTCACCTTGGGTGGCATGGTCGCCTCCGTTTGAAGATGCCCCGAGTCTAGCGCACGGATCTTGCCAAAACCTTTCCAGGCGAGAGCCGCAATGCCAGAAGCCCGAGAATCACGGCGAGGTAGATCAGCGGCTCGAACTGAAACCCCTTGCTGAGCCAGATGAAATGCACCGCGCCCAGCACCGCCACCGGATAGACAAGCCGGTGCAGCCGCCGCCAGCGCGGGCCGAGCCGACGCAACGACAGGTCATTGGATGTGGCCGCCAGCGGAATCATCAGCATCAAGGCGGTGAACCCGACGGTCACGAACGGGCGCTTGACGATATCGGCCCGGATGCGCGCGGCATCCTGCACGTCCAGAAACAGCCAGACGGCGAGGTGCAGGCAGACATAGGTAAAGGCCAAAAGCCCGATCGCGCGCCGGAAGCGCAGGACGTTGAGGCCGAGATACCGCCGCAGCGGCGTAACGGCGAGTCCGGCCACCAGAAGCTGCAGCGCCACCTTGCCCAGCTCCTGCTCCAGCGCCTTGATCGGCTCTGCCCCGAGCCCGCCGGTCATGCCGAGATAGAAGAACCACACGGCGGGCGCGAGCCCCGTCAGCCAAAGCGCCCAGACCGGCACACGCCGCGCCGCACGGTTGATCCGGTCGGCCCACATCAGAAGTGCCGGGTGAGGTCCATACCCTCGTAGAGGCGCGCCACCTCGTCGCCGTAGCCGTTGAACATCAGCGTCGGAATGCGCGACGAGAACAGCCCGCCGCCGATTCGCCGCTCCGTCGCCTGGCTCCAGCGGGGATGGTCCACCTCGGGGTTGACGTTGGAGTAGAAGCCGTACTCGCGCGGGTTGGCCTTGTTCCAGCTTGTCGGCGGCTCGGCATCGGTCAGCGTGATGCGCACCACCGACTTGATCGACTTGAAGCCGTATTTCCACGGCACCACGAGGCGCAGCGGCGCGCCGTTCTGGTTGGGGATGTCGCGGCCATAGATGCCCGTGGCCATGATCGTCAGCGGGTGCATCGCCTCATCCAGCCGCAGCCCCTCGACATATGGCCAGTCGAGCACCGGGTAGGCCACACCCGGCATCTCCTCGGGGCGCAGGACCGTCTCGAAGGCCACGTATTTGGCCGCGCCCTGCACGCCCGCCACCTCCAGCAGGTCGGCAAGCTCGAACCCGTTCCACGGCACCACCATCGACCACGCCTCGACACAACGGAAGCGGTAGAGGCGCTTCTCCACGACCATCTTCGCCATGATATCCTCGAAGGCGTAATCGCCGGGACGGTCCACCAGACCGTCGATTCGCACGCTCCACGGCGCAATCGTCAGCCGATGGGCATGGCGCGCCGGATCACCCTTGTCGGTGCCGAACTCGTAGTAATTGTTGTACGAGGTGATGTCCTCCCACTCGTTCGGCTCGAGCGTCTCGGCGCGCGCGGGCCTGCCCGCCCCGACAAGGCCGATCCCGGCCGCACCCGCGAGCACCTGCCGGCGGTTCATGTAAACCGCTTCGGGCGTCACACAGCGTTCACTCAGGTCATTCTTCCAGCGGTTGGCCATCACGTCCTCCTGATCCGTTACGAGGAAATATAGGGGCAGACACGCGCATCACCAGCCGCGGGTTTCACCGTGTCCGATCACAAAGGCGCGTCCGGGCTGTAACTCGGCCGGATCTCGTTGAAGCGGATCGAGGTGCCGTTGGCCTGCACCAGCCGCACATGCCGCCGCCGCATCAGCCGCGGTTCGGCCACACCGACCGAGTGGGCAATGGTCTCGACCTCCTTGACGATCGAACGGGCGTAGCTGGCGACCTTGACGTACTTGTCCTCCACCACGAGGCCGCGCTGAAGGTAGGGATCATGGGTGGTGATGCCGGTGGGGCAGGTATTGCGGTTGCACTTGAGCGCCTGGATACAGCCGAGGCTGAACATGAAGCCGCGCGCCGATGTCACGAAATCCGCGCCGGCACAAAGCGCCCAGGCCACGTCGCCGGGATTGACCAGCTTGCCGCTGGCAATCATGCGGATCCGGTCCTTGAGGCCATAACGGTCCCGCAGGTCCACCATGCGCGGCAAGGCGTCGCGCAACGGCATGCCCACGAGATCCATCAGCGGCATGGGCGCAGCCCCGGTGCCGCCCTCTCCGCCGTCGATGGTGATGAAATCCGGCGCGCAATCCTCTCCGCGCGCGGCCACCAGCTCAAAGAACGGCTCCCATGCCTGCGACGAGCCGATCACCGTCTTGAAGCCGACGGGCCGCCCCGTGACGCGGCGGATATGGCCGATCATGTCGAGAAGATCGCCGAAATCGTCAACCTCCGCATGCCGGTTGGGCGAGATGCTGTCCTCGCCCACGGCAATGCCGCGGATGCGCGCCACCTCGGCATCGACCTTGGCCCCGGGCAGGATGCCGCCCTTGCCCGGCTTGGCCCCCTGCGCCAGCTTGATCTCGAACATCCGCACGCACGGGTTGTCCGACACCGCGCGCAGTTTCTCATCCGACAGGTGCCCCCCGGCATCGCGCACGCCATATTTCGCGGTGCCGATCTGGTAGACGATGTCGCACCCGCCGGTCAGATGATACGGGCTCAGCCCCCCCTCGCCGGTATTGAGCCAGATGCCTGCCTGTGCCGCGCCACGGCTGAGCGCCTCGACGGCGGGACGCGAGATCGCGCCATAGCTCATGCCGGAAATGTTGAAGATCGACTTCGCCTTGTAGGGAAGCGCGGCCCCCGGCCCGATCTCCATCGGCACGGTCGCGGCAAATTGGCCGTCGAGCGGCGGGAACACCGCCGGCACGAAGATGGGCGTGCCGGGCACACCCAGGTTGCGCGTCGAGCCAAAGGCGACGGTGTTGTCCTTGCCGCGCGTCGCGTGCGCCACCCAGTCGCGCTGTGCGCGATTAAACGGCATCTCCTCGCGGTCCATGGCAAAGAAATACTGCCGGAAGAACTCTCCCAGCTTGGTGAACAACCCCCGGAACCGGCCGATCACCGGATAGTTGCGCCGGATCGCGTCGCCGGGTTGCGTGCGGTCGATGATGTAAAAGAGCACAATCCCGAGCACCGCCGTGCCCAGAAGGAACACGAAGGCCAGCGCGAGGACCTCCAGTATCTGCGTGACGTATTCCATACCCGTCTCCCCGCTCAGATTGGCCGCCGCCTGCCGCGCCGGGGCATTCGTCCCGTCTTCCGGTTTAGTCCGGATCGCGCACGCTTGTCCACGGCACCCGTCGCCTCAGGGGGCGCGTGCCGCCCCGGCATCCGAATCGCGGGGCTTCGATCACGGGATGTGCGCCGAAACGACCGTTGCCGCCTTCGCAACCCACCCTTATTGCCAGGCGTAATTGAAACTCACGCTGATGCGGTCGTCCTCGCTCATGTTCATGGGCACCTCGTGGCGCAGCCACGATTCCCACAACAGCACGTCGCCCACCTCCGGGCGCAGGTAGACAAAGCCGCGCATCTCCTCGCGCGCGTCCCGCACGCGCGGCGGCGCGGCCATCATCCGGGCCGAGCGCGGATCCTCCAGCTTCAGCGCCGAGGTGCCGCCGGGCATGGCCACGTAGGTGGTCCCGGAAATCACCGAATGCGGATGGATGTGGCTGGAATGGGTACCGCCCTCGGGCAGGATGTTGATCCAGATATCCTCGAGTTTCAGGCCGCGCTCGCCGAGGTCGAATTCAAGATCGCGGGCGAAGGCCGCCACATGCGCGTCGAGCGCCGTGACGAGATCGGCGAAGACCGGAAAGCGCCACGGCAGGTCCGTCAGCGAGGCGTAGGAGGTGTAGCCGGGATAGCCCTCGCGTTCGCACCAGTCCTGCCCGGCCTCGTCATCCTCCGCAATGGAATAGCATGACGCCGCCATCTCGGCGGGGTCGATGGCGGGGCCATGCTCGGCAAGGGGCGCATGGTAGAGGCGGGTCACGAAGAGCGAGCGGATATCGGCCATGCCCGCCTCTTAGCGCAGTCAGGGCCGCGCGCAAGGGTTTCTCAACGGTTTCGCGGCAGTCTGCGGCGATGGCTCGCAACATCCGGCATATCGTGATTCGACTGACGGCGCTCGCGTGGCTGGCCCTCGGTCCGGCATCGGCGCAGGCGGGGCCGGATACCGGCGGACGCTTTGTCGGCCGCGGGCCGATGTTCGATGTCGCGGCCACGCCTCTGATCGCGCGACTCACCGGGGCACCCGCCCCGCGCGGCAGCCTGTTCCCGGGTCGGGGGACGGGCGGGCTTCTTGACGGCACACGGGCGCGCGACCTCCTCGGTCGCGGGGCCTCCGGCACACCGGTGCGTGCCCGGCTGCGGGACCTCATAGCACGGGCCGAGGCCGGCGCGGCGGGCTATGACGCCGTGCAGGACGGGGCTTACGCCCTCCCGCCCCGGCGACCGACGCGGATGAGCCTGCGCAACATCTTCGGCTGGATCGACGCCACGCCCGGGCAGCATCACGCCATCGGACGCTACCAGATCATTCCCGCCACTCTCCGGCGGCTGGTGGCGCGGGCGGGGATCGGGCCGGACACGCGATTCAGCCCCTCGGTTCAGGACCGGCTGGCCGACATGCTGCTCGACGATGCGGGTCTCGACGCGGTTCGTCGTGGCGAGATTTCCCGCGCGGCGTTCCGGCTCAACCTCGCCAAGGTCTGGGCCGGCCTGCCGACGGCCAAAGGGCGCAGCTATTATCACGGGGTGGCCGGAAACAGGGCGGCTCTGAGCTATGACAGCTACAAAAGCGCGGTGGACGACATCCTCGGCGGATGAGCTTGGGTGGGGCGCATGCCACCCGTCCGCTTGCTTGCCGCAAAGAAAAAACCCCGCGCGATCACTCGCGCGGGGGCATATGGCAGGGTGGGGTTCAACCCCACCATTCACCAGTCCTCGCGGACCACGACGCGGGTCTTGACCGGCAGCTTCATGGCGGCAAGGCGCAGGGCCTCCATCGCCACGCCTTCGCTGACGCCGTCGATCTCGAACATCACGCGGCCGGGCTTGACCTTGCAGACCCAGCGATCCACCGAGCCCTTGCCCTTGCCCATGCGGACCTCGATCGGCTTGGCCGTCACCGGCACGTCCGGGAAGATGCGGATCCAGACGCGGCCCTGACGCTTCATGTGGCGGGTCATGGCGCGGCGCGCGGCCTCGATCTGGCGCGCGGTCACGCGCTCGGGTTCGGTCGCCTTGAGCCCGTGGGAGCCAAAGTTGAGATCCGAGCCGCCCTTGGCCTCGCCCTTGATGCGGCCCTTGAACTGCTTGCGGAATTTCGTGCGCTTAGGTTGAAGCATCTGTCATTCCTCCTCAGCGACGGCCGCCGGCGCCACGGGGGGCGGGGCCATCCTGCAGTTCCTGGGCCTTGCGATCGCGGGCACCCGGGTCGTGCTCCATGATCTCGCCCTTGAAGATCCACACCTTGATGCCGATGATCCCGTAAGGAGTCGTCGCTTCGACATTGGCGTAGTCGATATCGGCGCGCAGCGTGTGCAGCGGCACCCGGCCCTCGCGGTACCATTCGGTCCGCGCGATCTCGGCGCCGCCGAGGCGGCCCGCAACGTTCACCCGGATGCCGAGCGCGCCCATGCGCATGGCGTTCTGCACCGCGCGCTTCATCGCGCGCCGGAACGACACCCGACGCTCAAGCTGCTGCGCGATGCTCTCGCCCACCAGCGCCGCGTCGAGCTCGGGCTTGCGGACCTCGACGATGTTGAGGTGAAGCTCGCTGTCGGTCATCTTCGCGAGCTTGCGGCGCAGCGTCTCGATATCCGCGCCCTTCTTGCCGATGATGACGCCGGGGCGCGCCGTATGGATCGTCACGCGGCACTTCTTGTGCGGACGCTCGATAATCACGCGGCTGACGCCCGCCTGCTTGCACTCCTGCTTGATGAAGTCGCGGATCTTCAGATCCTCGAGCAGGAGATCACCATAATCCTTGGTGTCGGCATACCAGCGGCTGTCCCAGGTGCGGTTGACCTGCAGGCGCATACCGATCGGATTGACTTTGTTACCCATCAGGCTTGCTCCTCGATTTCACGCACCTTGATCGTCAGTTCCGAGAACGGCTTGCGCAGCGCGCCAAAGCGACCGCGCGCCCGCGGACGCCCGCGCTTGAGCACGAGGTTCTTGCCGACCCAGGCTTCGGCGACGATCAGCTCGTCAACATCCAGCCCGTGGTTGTTCTCGGCATTCGCGATCGCCGATTGCAGGCACTTTCGCACGTCCTGCGCGATCCGTTTCTTGGAAAAGGTCAGGTCGGTCAGTGCCTTCTCGACCTTCTTGCCGCGGATCATCGCCGCGACGAGGTTGAGCTTCTGCGGGCTGGTACGCAGCATCCGCAGCTTGGCCATCGCCTCGTTATCCGCCACGCGGCGGGGATTCTTATCCTTGCCCATGGCTTATTTCCTCTTCGCTTTCTTGTCCGCCGCGTGCCCGTAATAGGTGCGGGTCGGCGAGTACTCGCCGAATTTCTGGCCGATCATGTCCTCGCTGACGTTCACCGGCACATGCTTGCGCCCGTTATAGACACCAAAGGTGAGGCCCACGAATTGCGGCAGGATGGTCGAACGGCGCGACCAGATCTTGATGACTTCGTTGCGCCCCGATTCGCGTGCTGCCTCGGCCTTTTTCAGGACGTAGGCATCGACGAAGGGGCCTTTCCATACAGAGCGGCTCATGTGTTAACGGCCCTTCTTCTTGGCATGACGCGAGCGCAGGATAAGCTTTTGCGACGCCTTGTTCTTGTTGCGGGTGCGCATCCCCTTGGTGGGCTTACCCCAGGGTGTGACCGGGTGGCGGCCGCCCGAGGTGCGGCCTTCGCCGCCGCCGTGCGGGTGATCGATCGGGTTCATCACCACGCCACGCACCGAGGGACGCTTGCCATAATGGCGCATCCGGCCGGCCTTGCCGTAGTTCTGGTTCGAGTTGTCCGGGTTGCTGACGGCACCAACGGTGGCCATGCACTCCTGCCGCACGAGACGCAGCTCGCCCGACGAGAGCCGGATCTGCGCATAGCCGCCATCACGGCCGACGAACTGCGCATAGGTGCCCGCGGCGCGCGCGATCTGACCGCCCTTGCCGGGCTTCAGTTCGATGTTGTGGATGATCGTGCCGATCGGCATCCCCGAGAACGGCATCGCGTTGCCCGGCTTGATGTCGGCCTTGGCCGAGGCGATGACCGTGTCACCGATGGCCAGACGCTGCGGCGCCAGGATATAGGCCTGCTCGCCATCCTCGTAGCGGATGAGCGCGATGAAGGCGGTCCGGTTCGGATCGTATTCGATCCGCTCGACGGTGGCCGCCACGTCAAGCTTGGTGCGCTTGAAATCGACGATCCGGTAGAGGCGTTTCGCCCCGCCCCCGCGACGACGCGAGGTAATCCGCCCGGTGTTGTTGCGACCGCCCGATTTCGTCAGACCCTCGGTGAGGGATTTGACGGGGCGGCCCTTGAACAGCTCCGAACGGTCGATCAGCACCAGCCCGCGCTGGCCCGGCGTCGTCGGCTTATACGACTTGAGTGCCATGCTTTCTGTCTTCCGTTTGCAAACGCGACCCATAACGGGCCGCTATGTAGGGCGGGGTTCACCCCGCCGCGGTTATAGGCCCCCGCAGGTGCCCGGCTCGCGGGAACGGGCGGCACGCGCCCCTTGTCCCCGGAAATAACGCAGCCCCGGACAATAGCCGGGGCGGCGCGAATGCGGTCTCTTATTAGAGACCCGTGGTCACGTCAATGGTGTTGCCCTCTTCGAGCGTGACATAGGCCTTCTTGACGTCCTTGCGGGTGCCCTTGACACCGCGAAAACGCTTCTGCTTGCCCTTGGTGATGGTGGTGTTGACCGCCTTCACCTTGACCCCGAAGAGCGCCTCGACGGCGTCCTTGATCTGCGGCTTGTTGGCGTCGATCGCCACCTCGAAGACGACCGCGCCGCTCTCGGACGCCATCGTCGCCTTCTCGGTGATGACCGGCTTGCGGATCACGTCGTAATGTTCTGCCTTGGCACTCATTTCAGTCGAGCCTCCAGTGCTTCGACACCCGCCTTGGTGATCACCAGGGTGTCACGCTTGAGGATGTCATAGACGTTTGCGCCCATCGACGGCAGCACATCGAGACCCTCGATATTGGCCGCCGCGCGCGCGAATTCCGCGTTGACCTGCGCGCCGTCGATGACGAGCGCGCGTTTCCAGCCCAGATCCCTGACCTGGCGGGCCAGGGTCCCGGTCTTGCCGTCGCTGGCGGCATCCTCGATGACCACGAGCTCGCCCGCCTGCGCCTTGGCCGAGAGCGCGTGCTTGAGGCCAAGCTTGCGCACCTTCTTGGGCAGCTCATGCGCGTGGCTGCGCGGGGTCGGGCCCTTGTAGATGCCCCCCTTGCGGAAGATCGGCGCGTTGCGGTCGCCGTGGCGTGCGCCGCCGGTGCCCTTCTGGCGATAGATCTTCTTGCTGGAATAGCTGGTTTCCGACCGGGTCTTGACCTTGTGCGTGCCGGCCTGTGCCTTGTTGCGCTGCCAGCGGACGACGCGGTGCAGGATGTCGGAACGGGGCTCCAGGCCGAAGACGTCTTCGCCCAGATCGACCGAACCAGCCTTGCCGCCGTCCAGTTTGATCACGTCGAGTTTCATTCCTCGCTGTCCTTCTTCTCGGCCTCGATTTCGGCCTCGGCCTCCTCGAGCGCGGCAGCCTCGGCGGCGGCCTGCTCTTCGGCGAGACGCTTGGCTTCGGCTTCTTCCTCGGCGGCGGCCTGGGCAGCGGCTTCTTCCGCGGCGCGGCGCGCCTCTTCAGCCGCCGATTTCAGCGCGGCGGGGAGGATGGCACTCTCCGGGAACGGCTTCTTCACCGCATCCTTGATCGTCACCCAGCCGCCCTTCGATCCCGGCACGGCACCCTTGATCATGATCAGGCCGCGTTCGGCATCGGTGCGGACCACCTGCAGGTTCTGCGTGGTGATCCTGGCGGCCCCCATGTGGCCGGCCATCTTCTTGCCCTTGAACACCTTGCCGGGGTCCTGGCACTGACCGGTGGAGCCGTGGCTCCGGTGGCTGATCGAGACACCGTGCGTGGCCTCGAGCCCGCGGAAATTGTGCCGCTTCATGCCACCGGCAAAGCCCTTGCCGATCGAGGTGCCCGATACATCGACGTACTGGCCCTCAAAGTAGTGATCGGCGGTGATTTCCTCGCCCACATCGATCAGGTTTTCGGGCGCGACGCGGAATTCCGCGACGCGACGCTTGGGCTCGACCTTGGCGGCGGCGAAATGGCCGCGCATGGCCTGGCTCGTGCGCTTGGCCTTGGCCGTGCCGGCACCGAGCTGGACGGCCGAATAGCCGTGTTGCTCAGGGGTGCGCTGTGCCACCACCTGAAGCTTGTCGAGTTGCAGGACGGTCACCGGCACCTGCCGTCCGTCCTCCATGAACAGCCGGGTCATCCCGACCTTCTTCGCGATCACACCAGAGCGCAACATCACCTTGCCCCCCTCAAACCGAAATCTGCACGTCCACACCGGCAGCGAGGTCGAGCTTCATCAGCGCGTCCACGGTCTGCGGGGTGGGATCGACGATGTCGAGGAGCCGCTTGTGGGTGCGGATCTCGAACTGGTCGCGGGACTTCTTGTTCACGTGGGGGCCACGCAGAACGGTGTATTTCTCGATCTTGTTCGGCAGCGGGATCGGTCCGCGCACCTGCGCGCCGGTCCGCTTGGCGGTGTTGACGATTTCCTGCGTGCTGGCATCCAGCACGCGGTAGTCGAACGCCTTGAGCCGGATGCGAATGTTCTGGCCTTGCATTGGTCTAGCCTTTCGCGGCTTTGGAGTTGATAGGAGGGAGGCCGGGCCGCCCGGCCTCCCTCATCGAACCCTTAAGGTTGTCACTCGATGATCTTGCTGACGACGCCGGCGCCGACGGTGCGGCCGCCTTCGCGGATGGCGAAGCGCAGGCCGTCCTCCATGGCGATCGGCGCGATCAGGTCGACGGCGAACTTCAGGTTGTCGCCGGGCATCACCATCTCGGTGCCCTCGGGAAGCTCCACCGTGCCGGTCACGTCCGTGGTGCGGAAGTAGAACTGCGGACGGTAGTTGGCAAAGAACGGCGTGTGCCGCCCGC
>NZ_JBHMEC010000040.1:0-11046 GCF_042430665.1 Roseovarius ramblicola
GCCCACATATCTCTTCAGATATACATCATGTCAAAGAGCAAGAGACAAAATCAAAACAGAGTGCGCCCAACTTGCCCGGCGCGCCCCGCCTCGTCTGCCTCAGAGTTTTATTCCGCTTCGCAACCTGTCGGCCCGTCGAGCGGCCCGTCGTGGCGTCTCCGCCGCGTCGGTGAAGGTGTATCTACGGATAGCTGCGGAGAGTCGCAAGAGGTTTTTTCGAAAAAAATGAATCTTTCGGCGGCGGGTGGCGCGCTGTCACTCGCCGTAGGCCAGCCCCTCGCGGCGCGGGTCGGCACCGCCTGTCAGACGCTCCCCGATCTCGACCGCGTGCAGCCCCGAGGTGAGCGCCCGCGCTTCCACCTCATAGCCCATCCCCTCAAGCGCCGGGGCGAGCCGCGCCGCTGCGGGCTCGATGTCATAGCGACCAAAGCGGTTGACGAGATGCGGCAGCGTCACCGCCTCCTGCACATCCATCCCCCAATCCGCCCAGGCAATGATGGTCTTGGCGACATAGCCGATGATCCGGCTGCCCCCCGGGCTGCCCAGCACCAGCACCGGCTGCCGGTCGCGGCGCAGGATCGTGGGGGCCATGGACGAGCGGGGGCGCTTGCCCGGGGCCACGGCATTGGCAACCGCGCGACCGTCCTGATGGCTGGCAAAGGAGAAATCCGTCAACTCGTTGTTGAGCAGGAAGCCCCGCACCATCAGCCGCGAGCCAAAGGCGTTCTCGATGGTGGTGGTCATCGACAGCGCGTTGCCATGCGCGTCGACGATGGAGATATGCGAGGTCGAGGGTTGCGACAGCGTCTCCCCGTCGCCCCAGCCCAGCGCATGATCGAATTCGGGCGTGCCGGGGGCCACCTCCGGCAGGGCGTCGTCGCCGCGCAAGAGGCGCGACCGGCCCCGCAGGTAGCCGGGATCGAGCAGCCCGCGCACCGGCACCGGCACGAAATCGCTGTCGGCGAGGTAGCGCCCCCGATCGGCAAACGCGAGTCGGCTGGCATCGCCGATCAGTCGCCACGCCTCGGCGCTGTCAGGACCGAGCGCGGCAAGGTCATGGGGCGCAAGCAGCCCGAGGATCTGCCCCACGGTGACACCGCCCGACGAGGGCGGGCCCATGCCGCAGACCTCGTATCGGCGATAGGGCGCGCAGACCGGATCGCGTTCCCGCACGGCATAGATGGCGAGATCGGTTTCGCTCAGCCGCCCCGGATTGCCCGCAGCCCCCTGCACACTCGCCGCGATATCGGCGGCGACGTCGCCGGTATAGAACGGCTCCGGCCCCTGCTGCGCCAGGATGCGCAGCGTCTCGGCATAGGCGGGGTTGCGCAAGGTCTCGCCGGCGCGCAGCGGCGCGCCCCCGGGCAGGAAATAGGCGCGGGTGCTCTCGAACCGCGCCAGCCGCCCGGCATCACGCGCCACCAGTCCCGCCAGGCGCGGGCTGACCGCGAAGCCCTCCTCCGCCAGCCGGATCGCGTCGTCGAAGAGCCCGGACCAGTCCGCCCTGCCCCAGCGCTCGTGCGCCTCGGCCATCAGCGCGGGCGTGCCCGGCACCCCCACCGAGCGCCCGCCCACCACCGCCTCGAAGAAATCGAGCGGCTTGCCATTGGCGTCCTGAAACAGCGTTGGCGTGGCGGCGAGGGGGGCGGTCTCGCGCCCGTCGAGCGTGGTGATCTCGCCGGTGTCCCCGTCATGCCAGACGAGGAACGCGCCGCCGCCCAGGCCCGAGCTTTGCGGCTCCACCAGCCCCAGCACCGCCTGCGCCGCGACCATCGCATCCGTCGCCGTTCCGCCCGCACGCAGCACCCCGGCCCCCGCCTCGACTGCGCGCGGGTGCGCGGCGGCGATCATCCAGTCCCCGGCCACTGCCGGGCGGCCCGCCGCCTTGGCCTCTGCCGAGGCGCGCAGCATCTTGGGAATATGCAGCGCCCCCGCCCCCGGCCCCTCGGGCGCGACCGTGTCGGCGGCCTGTTGCGCGGCCACGGGCAGGCCGAGGCAGACAAGGGTTGCAAGGATCGCGCGCATCTTTCGCCCTCCTGTCACAGCGGCTCGGTCCGCCACAGCGTCACCTTGAGCCCACCATGCGCCACCGGCGGGCCCGGAGGCAAGAACGGCAACCCGGTCGCCCGCGCCAGCCCGTCATCGCTCGTCACCAGCCCGACGCGCCAGCCGCGCATCTCGCGGCGCAGGGTCTCGCCGAGGCTGCCATAGAGGCCAAAGAGCAGCTTGCGGTTGCCGATCCGCGCACCATAGGGCGGGTTGACCATGACAAGGCCGGGCGGCCCCTCGGGACGGGTGAGCGCCGAGACAGGCTGGCAGGCAAAGGCGGTACACCCCGCCACGCCCGCGCGCGCGGCGTTATCGGTCGCCATGCGTGCCGCACCGGCGTCGCGGTCGAACCCGGCGAATCGCAGGTCCGTGGCGCGCGGCGCGGGGCCTGCGCGCATCGCCTGCCACGCGGGCGCGTCGAACGTCGCGAGATCCTCGAAGGCAAAGCGCCGGTCGCGCCCGGGCACGAGGCCGCAGGCGATTTCGGCGGCCTCGATCGCGAATGTGCCCGAGCCGCACATCGGATCGAGCACCGGCTCGGTCCCGTCATAGCCGCATTGCCGCAGAAAAAGCGCCGCCAGCGTCTCGCGCAGCGGGGCCTTGCCGGTGGCCAGCTTGTGGCCGCGCCGGTGCAGCGGCTCGCCCGAGGTGTCGATGCTCAGGCTCACGAGGTCGTCCTCGATCCGGGCCATGACCCGGATCGCCCCCTCGCCCCCCTCCGGCGCGCCGAGGGTCTCGGTGATCGCGCGCGCGATGCGCTGCGTCGCGGCCCCGGCGTGGTAGATTTTCGAGCGGCGGCAGGTCGCCTCGACCCGGATCGGCACATCGGCGCGCAGCACCGATTCCCAATCGAACTTGCGCGCCCGCTTGTCGAGCTGCGCGAGGTGCATCGCGCGGAATTCCCCGATGCGGGCAAGCACACGGTTCGCGCCGCGAACCTGCAGGTTCGCACGCCACACCTCGGGCCAGCCACCGGTGATCCCGACACCGCCGGGTACGGCCCGCGCGGGGCCGAGATCCAGCGCCGCGACCTCCTCGACCAGCGCCGCCTCCAGCCCCGGCGCGGTGGCAAGGAATATCCCGAAATCCACCGCCGCTCAGAGCATCGCCGGCACGACCTGATCGGGCGGGCGGTGGCCGTCCTCAAAGGTCTTGATGTTGATGATGACCTTCTCGCCCATCTCGACCCGCGCCTCGCGGGTGGCCGATCCCATATGCGGCAGCAGCACCACGTTGGGCAATTCGCGCAGGCGCGGATTGATCTCGGCACCCCGCTCGTAGACATCGAGCCCGGCCCCCGCGATCTCGCCCGCGCGCAGCATCCGGGTCAGCGCGTTCTCGTCGATCACCTCGCCGCGGCTGGTGTTGACGATCACCGCCTCGGGTTTCATCAGCCGCAGCCGCCGGGCGTTCATCAGGTGAAAGGTTGAGGGCGTGTGCGGGCAGTTGATGCTGAGCACGTCCATCCGTGCCACCATCTGGTCGAGGCTTTCCCAGTATGTCGCACCGGTTTCCTCCTCGATCTCGGGGCGCAGCCGACGGCGGTTGTGGTAATGCACCTGCATGCCAAAGGCCGCAGCGCGGTGCGCCACCGCCTGCCCGATCCGCCCCATGCCGAGAATCCCCAGCCGCCGCCCGGCGATGCGCCCGCCGAGAAATGCCGTCGGCGACCAGCCGCGCCAGTCACCCGACTGCATCGCCGCCAGCCCCTCGGGAAGGCGGCGCGTGACACTGAGCATCAGCGCCATGGTCATGTCGGCGGTGTCGTCGGTCAGCACGCCGGGCGTGTTCGAGACGAGGATGCCGCGTTGCCGCGCCGTCTCGACATCGATGTGATCGACGCCCGCGCCGTAATTGGCGATGAGCTTGAGCCGCTCGCCCGCCTGCCCGATGAGGCCCGCGTCGATCCGGTCGGTGATCACCGGCACCAGCACATCCGCCTCCTGCATCGCCGCCGCCAGATCCTCGCGGGTCATGGGCGCGTCGTCTTCGCGCAGGCGCACGTCGAACAGCTCCTGCATCCGCCGCTCGACCGGCTCGGGCAGGCGTCGCGTGACGACAACACTCAGGGTTTCTGACGGCATGGCAGCCCTCCTCCGGCTTTTCTTTCCCGCGCGGTGCTGGCAGAGTGGCGCAGGACAAGGCGGGGCACAAGAACCCTTGCCGGTGGAACGGGCAGAAATCGGGGAGCGATCATGCGGCGGCTTGTCATGGCCTTTCTCGTCGCGGCCCTTGGCGCGGCCGCGGTCGCGGCGCAGGACCGCGGGCCGGAGACCGGGCTGCCGATGCCGCGCTACGTCTCGCTCAAGGCGCCGGAGGCCAATGTCCGCCGCGGCCCCAGCCTCACCCACCGCATCGACTGGGTCTACAAGCGCCGCGGCATGCCGCTGCGCATCACCGCCGAGTTCGGCCACTGGCGCCGCGTCGAAGACCGCGACGGCGCGGGCGGATGGGTGCATTACTCGCTCCTGTCGGGGGTGCGCACGGTCCTCGTCGAGCAAGACCTGCTGGACCTCCACGCCCGCCCCGAGCCCGGCGCGATGGTGATCGCGCGGCTCGAAACCGGGGTGATCGCGCGGCTGTCGGAATGCAGCCCGGCGTGGTGCGCGCTCTCCGCCGGGGGGCATGACGGCTGGGCGCAGAAGGCCGCGCTCTGGGGCGTCGGCGCGGAGGAAATCGTCGATTGAGCAGCGCAGGACGCGCGCGCGGCACAGGCCGCCGCCCGCGCTCACTTTTTTTCCGCTGCGCTCTTGATCCGGCCAAACCGCCGGAGTAATGAGCGCAGCACACTGGGGTGTAGCCAAGTGGTAAGGCAGCGGTTTTTGGTACCGTGTACCGTAGGTTCGAATCCTACCACCCCAGCCAGAACCTCCCGTGACCCGCCGAAGGGGGCCCTTTCCGGGGGCACTGTGGGTGGGACGTGGGGCGTCTTGGCGGCGTGGGACGGAGCTGTCTTTGGCGACACCGCCGCCGATGACGTGTGTTAGCCCGAAGCGGTCATGGCGTGAGACCGCGGGGCTGGTCAGAGCGGACCTTCGCAGTGCGTCTGTCGAGTAACCGATGTGCGGGCCGAAGCAGCTTTATATATCTTCGTTTCCAAGTGCGCAGGATCGCCTAAACGCGCCCTTTGCCTACTCATGGGGGATGGCAGCTTCGGACCAAAAGCCCTGAAAAACCATTCATTTTACAATTTCATTGGGCCTTTCATCGTTTGAGCTGCTTTCGTATAGCCGCCGGATGCACCATCGACAAAATGCACGTGATTGTCCGCCAAGATGCTTGGAACGATACAGGTCATCATCGCCTCTGATTGAGTGTGTATCCCATACCGAATTATTCCGGCCTCAGAACCCTTTACCAGCAATGACCGTAGTCTTTTCTCGGTTGCTGGGTCGCAATCAAGGGTCATTTTCAAACCGTCTTCAAATTTGCGGAAGTCGGCGTTATTGCCCACCATGCGGCGATACCGGCGCGCGTCAAAGCCACCTATGACCAATCCTGTTTTGATGAGCGTCCACGCCACGAAGCTTTCAAGCAGAGTCTTTCGGCGGGCCGCCCTCAGTGTGCCGCCACCCCGCCGCGCATAAGTCTCCAAAGCAGCGCCAATCGGAGGCCAGCGAACGCCCGGACCATTCTCGTCGACTGGGTGCCCTTCGCGCATAAGATTGCGTGCGATGCTCAGAACACGACTTGCAATATCGGAAAACACAACCGCCGAAGTGCCGTCGCACGGTAGTATAATGACTGATAGGATTGTGCCGTACCTGCTTGGCAAATGGTTCCATCGGCATGACAGGCCAGTCAGGTCGGGTTTGGTGCCCGCCGGTGCTTCCGGCACAAGATTGGCACCCGCTTTCATCTGTGCTTCTGCCCAAGTTAGACCACCGCCCGAGAACATCGAGTAATCCACGCCGTCAGACACTTGGAACCTTGCGACCATCACGTCAAACCCCGCAGCACGCACGTCTGAGACGCGCACCATCCCAATTCGCAAGCCTATGTCGAACTCTTCACGTGCCCAGAGTTTTACCGCGGCCAATGCCTGAGCGGCATCATCTCTCCATGCTTCAGGTACCGCAAATCCGGCACCATCTCCGCCAAATATGAAGGGAAAGGACGCGCCGTCATGCGCGTTGATCTGTGCTGATATCACGGCCGCAGCGACCATGTTGACTGTTTTGTATCGACCATTAGAAACTGCCTCGGTTGATCCAATGATGTCAGACGTTCCGACCCACCAATGTTCGGGCAGCGGCGTATAGACGTTTGCGTTTGATAGGACAGCAAAGTTTGTTTGTGTTGGAAGCGAGTTAAAGAAAGAAGAGCCGGAGCTGTCGTTCTGCATGCAGGCAGGAGAACACGTTTCCCTGCAATTACAAAGCCAATTGTTCGGAACAAAAAAAGGCTTTCACACGTTCGCTTGGCGTCCTCACCCGGCATTTGCCCCACAGACCACGAGGGGTAGCTATCGGGAAATGGCCCAGCCTTTTCAAAGCTCACTATCTGCGCTTCTCGGACGCCAGACAATACCGCGCGCTACTCGACCGCCTCGCGTGGCCTCCGAGAAACCTACAGCATTGAAGTCGTTGACCTCAGTTACGTCAGCCCTCCCCTTTCTCCACTCCCCCTCTATGGTTAGGGTGGCCGAAGCCTGCCTATCCCCGTCCCAGCCCCGCGCCGGGCACGGCCCACATATGAGAGAGCCACCGCATGGACGTGCCATTCCACGCCGGCCAGCCGCAGGACGCCCTCCTGCGCCGCCTTTACGAGGCGCGCGGCAGCCTGCCGCTAAGCTTCGAGGTGTTTCCCCCGAAGGAGGAGTCTGGGCACACCACGCTTCAGGAGACCATCGATCGGCTCGCTCCCGTGGCCGGGCACGGCTTCTCGGTGACCATGGGCCGAGGCGGCGCGACGCGGGCGCTCACGATCGAGACCGCGACCGGGATCGCCGCGCGCACGGGACGCCCCGTGATGGCGCACCTCGTTTCGCTGGGCATGACGCGCGACACGGTGCTGGAGACGGCGGACGAGCTCTGGCAGGCGGGCATCCGCCACATCCTCGCCTTGCGCGGCGATCGACCCGACGAGGCCGTCCACGTCCCGCCGGGCTTCGCCCATGCCTCCGAGCTTGTCGCCGCCCTGCGTACGCGGCACGACTTCGAGATCGCTGTGGCCGCGCATCCCGAGACGCACCCCGAGGCCGAGAGCGCCGAGGCGGATATCGACCACCTCAAGCGCAAGCTGGACGCAGGGGCCGGCGCTGCTTATTGTCAGTTCGTCCTCGATCCGGCTGCCTATGGCCGCTTCACCGAGGCCTGCGCGCGCAACGGCATCAACGCGCCCATCATACCCGGCCTCATGCCGTTGGAGCGCTGGCCCCGGGTCACGCGCTTCGCCCGGATGAACGGGACAGCCGTGCCGGACTGGCTCGACCGGCTGTTCGCCGAGGCCAAGGCCACACCCGAGCTTGAGCCCTATCTCGCCGCGGCGATGACGGTCGAACACGCCCGCCGTCTTGTCGCCTACGGCGCCCCGTCGCTCCACGTCTATACGATGAACCGCTGGCCCCTGCCGATGGCGCTGGCCGCCTTCGTGAGCGAGACGTGAGGCACGACGCGGTGCGGGCCGATCACCCCAACGCCGCTTCCAAATTCGCGATCAGGTCGCACGCGTCCTAAATTCCCAGCGACAGACGGATCAGCGTCTCGGGGATACCGGTATGGGCTCAGAGCCCGATTTCGTTGCGCTTAACACGAAGGTCCGCTGTTGGGAAATGGCCCAACTTTGCAAAGCCCCCTTTCTGCGCATAGCTGCCGTCGATGCAAGGTGCAGCATCGGTCGAGAAGGTGAAGGTTTTCCAAAGCGGGTCGTGGTCGCGCGAGTGAGCAGCGTTCCGCCGCGACCCGCATCAGAAAACCTTCACCTTTGCTGCCTTTCTTCCGCACTTCAGTGACGGTCTGCTTTTGTTGGTTGTATCATCGCAATCACACCGCACTTTCAGGACAGGTCCGTGCGAACTCAGTGATTGAGCCGATGCAGCAGCCACGCCTGCATGTGCCAAGTCATCTGGGGAATAGCAGAACGCCGTTTATTGTTTGAGAGCCATTCACGCGCTCTCAAGCACCTTTCGCAAACGGACCGCCAAGTCAATGAATCGGTAAGGCTTGCTAATCAGGTTCACCCCCTTGTCCAGTCGGCCGTCATGGATGATCGCGTTCTCGGTGTAGCCTGAGGTGAACAGGATTTTCACATCTGGCCAGTGCGTCTGGACATGCCGCGCCAACTCGGCGCCGTTCATCTCGCCCGGCATGACCACATCGGTGAATAGGAGGGCGATGTCGTCTCGCGCTTCGAGCGTGTCGAGCGCGGCCCGCGCATCCGCCGCCGCGATGACCGTGTACCCCATTCGCTCCATTTGGGCGACGACGTGCCGGCGCAGGTCGTCATCGTCTTCCACGACAAGGACACGCTCTCCTTGGGCCATCACGCTTTCCGGCGGCTTTGGGACATCCCTGTCGGCCGCCTCACCCTCGTTTCCCGGAAGGTAGAGCTTGACCGTCGTGCCGTGCCCGACCTCCGAATAGATCTTGGCATGACCGCCCGACTGTTTCACGAAACCGTAGACCGAGCTCAACCCGAGCCCCGTGCCGACCCCGGAGCCCTTCATGGTAAAGAACGGATCGAACGCCTGTGCAAGAACATCGGGGGACATCCCGCAGCCGTTATCGGATACCGAAAGCACAACATAGGATCCGGGCACAACCTCGGTGTGTCTCTGGGCATATGCCGCATCCAGCACGGCATTCGAGGTCTCGATCGTAATCTGCCCGCGCTCTCCGATCGCGTGACTGGCATTGATTGCAAGATTCAGCAACGAGGACTGCAGCCGGTCGCGATCGAGCGATACCACCGATGGCGACGCCTTCAGGTGATAGTCGATCCGAATACCCTCCTCGATCCCCCGACGGAGGAGTTGGAAGGAAGACTCGAGCAAAAGGTTCAAATCAACGGTCTCCGGCTCGAGCGGCTGGCGGCGTGAATAAGCGAGCAGTCCGTCCGTCAGGCTCGCTGCGCGCTCCGCCGCATCGATCACGCTGGCAAGCTGGTCGCGCTCCCGTCCATCAGTCAATGACTGCATCAGGAGATCGGCACTGCCCAGTATGATGGTCAACAAGTTATTAAAATCATGTGCGAGGCCACCCGTGAGCTGGCCGATCGTGTCCAGCTTCTGGGCTTCGTGGAACTGCCGGTCGAGTCGGCGGAACTCGGTCACGTCCGACAGGCCACCCACGAGGCGCTCGGCCTTGCCCGAGGCGTTGCGGATGATCGTTGCACGGTTCTCAAACTCCCGTATAGAGCCATCCCTGCCGACGCTACGATATTCCGCCTGCCAGTTCTCCACGTCGCCCTGGACGGCGAGACGCAGGCCGGTTTCAACCGATTCCCGGTCCTCGGGATGGATCATTGCCATCACGGCGTCGAAATCCAGCGCAGCGCCGGGGCGGTCTTGGTCTGGACCCGCCGAGCGCCCCTTCTCGAGTTGCCAGGCGTCGTCCTGAATATCCCACTCCCATATGTTGTCAGTGGTCAACTCAGTGACGAGCCGCAGTGTTTCCTGCTCGGCGCGAAAGCGCGCCTCGGCCTCCTTGCGGGCCGTGATCACTTGGCTGGTCCCGACGATGTGTTCACGGCCATCGCCGTGTTCGTCGGCCTGAATATCGGCCCGAGCATCCACGACCTCCGCAGCCGCGCCCTCGGGCTGCATCCGGATTTCCGTCTGGAAGGGCTCGGCCCTGTGAAGAGCGCCGTCCACCAAGCGACGGAACCTGTCCCGGTCTTCAGCATGCACGTTCCGTAAGAAATCCTCGATGTCGGGCGCTTCCGGATCCCCGGGGACGCCGTGAATACGCACCATTTCCTCTGACCATTCGAGCGCGCCCCGCCCCGGATCGAATTCCCAACTGCCGATTTGGGCGACACGTTGCGCGCGGGCTAGGGCGGCCTCGCTCCGGCGGCGTGCCGCATCTGCCTCCCATTGGCGTGTTGCATCGGTCAAAAAAACGGAAAAATGGGGCTTGGCTCCGAGTAGGACCTTGGACACCGCGGCTTCGGCGTGGAACACGGTGCCATCCTTTCGCAAGGCCGTGACCCCGCTGCGCTCGCCCATGAAACGCATATCCTCTGCGGAGCGTTTGAATCGCGCCACATGCGCATCGTGGCGCGCGCGCTTACCCTCCGGTATCAGCATGTTCATGTCTTGACCGAGCACCTCGGTCTCCTCGTAGCCGAAGATCTTCTCGGCACCCTTGTTGAAGAGACGGATCCGCCGCTCCGGATCGATTGTCAGCACGGCCATCGGCACGTGATCCAGAAAACTGTTGAGACGGGCATCGCGATGGTGGGGCTTTGCCGTTGCCTGCCGGGCGGCGCGCAGAGCGGCAGAGGCGGAAGAGAGCGAATGAACGGCACAGTGTGGCGGCGCGGCCGGGTCGGTCGAAGTGACCGAAGATTCGTTGGCGCGCGCAACCGCTTCCGCCTCGGCAACGCTCGCGAAGATCACCGGCACGTCCGGGGCAAGGCGGTCGCGAATATCGAGGATAACTTCCACGCGCAGGCTGCTCCGCTCGGGCAGGCAGAAGATGAAGGACGGGTGATGCCTGTCGAGTTCTCTGTACAGCGTTTCCGGATCGGGCGCCGCGCGGAGGGCGGAACCGCGCCCGGGCCTGGACGTCAGCGGCCAGCCTGCTGTGATCTCAATCGGCAGGTCTCCAGCAACGAGGATCATGAGCATTCCTCCAATAGAAAGCGCATTTCGGCAATTCCCTGTCGCCCACTCCAACCTGACAATGCAGACCAAATACTGAAACAGTCGAAACTAACACTAAACATACTTTCTAAATGCATCTTATGAAAGAGATTTTTCAGTCGAGACCGGCTCTGTTGTACAAATCCCGTGAGGGATTCATCTCGTTATTCCATCATGGTAGCTGGGTTGCA
>NZ_JBHMEC010000041.1:0-1060 GCF_042430665.1 Roseovarius ramblicola
GCCTTGAGGTTGGCGCGGCGCACGCGCAGCGCGGTGAGGAACGCCTCTTCGGCGGTCTGCGAGGAGGCGCCGAGCACGCGGGTGATCTCGGCCACGATATCCTCGTCGCCGGTGGCCTCGATCGCCTTGATGACGTCGCGGGCCAACTCGTCGGCAAGGTCTTCGGTCACGCCCATGATGCGGCCTCAGCGGGTGGTCTCGGTCAGGCGGCGCTTGACGTAGCCGGTGACCGTTTCGACCATCGTGTCCATGTAGGGCTCGCGGAAGAAATGGTCCGCGCCCTCGATCTGCTCGTGGGTGATGGTGATGCCCTGCTGCTCCTTGAGCCGGGCCACGAGCTGACCGGTATCGGCGGGCGGGGCGACGCGGTCGGCGCTGCCGTTGATCACCAGGCCCGAGGCGGGGCACGGCGCCAGGAACGAGAAATCGTACATGTTGGCGGGCGGCGCCACCGACACGAAGCCGGTGATCTCGGGCCGCCGCATCAGCAGTTGCATGCCGATCCACGCCCCGAAGGAAAAGCCCGCGACCCAGCAATGCTTGGAATTGGCGTTCATGGATTGCAGGTAGTCGAGCGCCGAGGCGGCGTCGCTCAGCTCGCCCACGCCCTGGTCGTATTCGCCCTGTGACCGCCCGACGCCGCGAAAGTTGAAGCGCAGCACGGTAAAGCCCATGCCGTGAAAGGCATAGTGCAGGTTGTAGACCACCTTGTTGTTCATCGTGCCGCCGAATTGCGGGTGCGGGTGCAGGATGATGGCGATCGGCGCGTCGCGGTCGCGCTGCGGGTGATACCGGCCTTCGAGACGGCCCTCGGGGCCGGCAAAGATTACCTCGGGCATTGTGCTCTCTTCCTGTCCCCGTCCTGACGTCCCTGTCCGGCGCGGCACCCTGCGCGGGCGTAATTCTTGACGGCACGGGGGCCGCGCTCTAGGCAAGCGGGACCATCGGCACCGGCACGGTCGAGCGCCGGGATACGCGCTGCGCCGCCCGAGGTCAATCTGTGTCGCACCGCACCGGGGAGGAGGGGCCATGAAACTCAGCACCAAGGGGCGCTACGCGA
>NZ_JBHMEC010000042.1:0-1109 GCF_042430665.1 Roseovarius ramblicola
GGTTGGGTTTCGTCTTTTCTCAGCCAATAGACCACGGCTGGCGGTCTGCCGCCAAGGGCTGAGTGTGGGCGTTCGTGGTTGTAGAAGGTCATCCATTTGCGGATGCCCGCCTTCGCTTCTGATCCGGTCTCCCAGGCATGCAGGTAGACACATTCGTATTTCAGCGTCCGCCACAGTCGCTCGATGAAGATGTTGTCGAGGAAGCGCCCCTTTCCATCCATCGAGATACGTACGCCGGTTCTGCGTAGCCGGTCCGTCCAGGCAAAGGACGTGAACTGAGATCCTTGGTCCGTATTCATTATCTCGGGCGGGCCGAACTTGTGGATGGCCTCGTTCAATGCCTCAACACAGAAGTCGGCTTCCAGCGTGTTCGAGATGCGCCAGGCCAAAACCTTCCGGGTATGCCAGTCCATGATGGCGACGAGATAAAGGAACCCTCGTCGCATGGGCAGGTAGGTGATGTCCGAGCACCAGACCTGGTTTGAACGATCCACACGCAGACCTCTCAGCAGGTAGGGATAGGTCTTGTGCCCCTTGGCCGGCCTGCTCGTGTTGGGCTTCTGGTAGATCGCCATCAGTCCCATCAGGCGCATCAGCCGACGGATACGCTTCTCATTCACCAGGTGTCCGTCATTGCGCAGGTGCCAGGTCATTTGCCTGACACCGAAGAATGGGGTCTCCAGGAACTGCTCGTCAATCAAACGCATGAGATCGAGGTTCTGCTCGGTCTCTCCCTTTGGCGTGTAGTAAAAGGACGAGCGCGAAATCGACAGCAGCTTGCACTGCTGGCCGATCGACAGCTGGGGGTGATCGGGCTCGATCATGCCGCGCCTCACTTCCCGCCCCAGGGTTTGAGCTTTCGTTCCAAAAAAGAGTTGGCCACCGCCAGCTCCCCGATCTTGGCGTGCAACTCCTTCACCTGCTCCTCGTCGATCTCGGGCTTCTTCCGGCCGCCGCGCTCGAACACACCGGACGCGCCTTCAAGGAGCGCACGTTTCCACTGGTGGATCATCGTTGGATGCACCCCGAACCGGCTCGCCAGCTCAGCGGCGGTCTCCTCGCCCTTCAGGGCTTCCAGCGCGACCTTCGCTTTGAACTCAGGCGCGTGC
>NZ_JBHMEC010000043.1:0-2500 GCF_042430665.1 Roseovarius ramblicola
TACGCTTTAGGAGGCGACCGCCCCAGTCAAACTACCCGCCACGCAGGGTCCCGGACCCCGATCAGGGGCCGCGGTTAGACATCAAGAGTGCGAAGGGTGGTATCTCAAGGGTGGCTCCACCGCGACTGGCGTCACGGGTTCAAAGCCTACCACCTATCCTGCACATCACAATCCTGATGCCAGTGCGAAGCTGTAGTAAAGGTGCACGGGGTCTTTCCGTCTGACCGCGGGAAGCCTGCATCTTGACAGGCAATTCAATTTCGCTGAGTCGATGTTGGAGACAGCGGGGAAGTCGTTACGCCATTCGTGCAGGTCGGAACTTACCCGACAAGGAATTTCGCTACCTTAGGACCGTTATAGTTACGGCCGCCGTTTACCTGGGCTTCAATTCAAGGCTCTCACCTCTCCTTTTAACCTTCAGGCACCGGGCAGGCGTCAGACCCTATACGTCGTCTTGCGACTTCGCAGAGCCCTGTGTTTTTAGTAAACAGTCGCCACCCCCTGGTTTGTGCCCCCGGATCCAAGTTGCCTTGAACCCGGGCCTCCTTCTCGCGAACTTACGGAGGTATTTTGCCGAGTTCCTTCAACATCGTTCTCTCAAGCGCCTTGGTATTCTCTACCAGTCCACCTGTGTCGGTTTAGGGTACGATCTCATGGAAGAGCTATTTCCAGGAACTGCTCAGCGGCCCATCCAATCCGATAAGGATGAACAACCTCCGCAATCCGTCACTTCTTCCTGGCCCAGGAATATTAACCTGGTTCCCATCGACTACGCCTTTCGGCCTCGCCTTAGGGGTCGGCTTACCCTGCTCAGATTAGCTTTAAGCAGGAACCCTTGGACTTTCGGCGGGAGGGTCTCTCACCCTCCTTGTCGCTACTCATGTCATCATTCTCACTAGTGATCTCTCCACCGGATGGCTCACGCCCCGGCTTCATCGAAAGCCTCGCCCCTCCCATGCGGGCGAGCCCGCAAAAGAGGAATGAGACTGTATCACACTACGCTCTGCTACCATGCCTTGCGGCATCCTAAGCTTCGGCTCATGGCTTGAGCCCCGTTACATCTTCGCCGCAGGACAACTTGTTTAGACCAGTGAGCTGTTACGCTATCTTTAAAGGATGGCTGCTTCTAAGCCAACCTCCTGGTTGTTTTGGTCGTCCCACCTGCTTTCCCACTTAGCCATGAATTGGGGGCCTTAGCTGTAGGTCAGGGTTGTTTCCCTCTCGACGACGGACGTTAGCATCCGCCGTCTGTCTGCCATCCAGTACTCCCCGGTATTCGGAGTTTGGTTAGGATCAGTAAGCCTGTGGGGCCCCATTACCCATCCAGTGCTCTACCCCCGGGGGTATTCGGATGACGCTCTACCTAAATAGATTTCGCAGAGAACCAGCTATCTCCGAGTTTGATTGGCCTTTCACCCCTAGGCACAACTCATCCCGACCTTTTTCAACAGGTGTGGGTTCGGACCTCCAGTTGGTGTTACCCAACCTTCATCCTGGTCATGCCTAGATCACTCGGTTTCGGGTCTGATCCGTCCAACTCATGCGCCCTATTAAGACTCGCTTTCGCTGCGCCTACACCTAACGGCTTAAGCTTGCTGGACAGACCAAGTCGATGACCCATTATACAAAAGGTACGCCGTCACTTCGCAAGGAAGCTCCGACTGATTGTAGGCGTTCGGTTTCAGGTACTGTTTCACTCCCCTCGTCGGGGTGCTTTTCACCTTTCCCTCACGGTACTGGTTCGCTATCGGTCAGTAAGGAGTACTTAGCCTTCGAAGGTGGTCCTCCGATCTTCAGACAGGATTTCACGTGTCCCGCCCTACTTGATACGTCCCTCAAAGCTTCCCGTACGGGGCTGTCACCCGCTCTGGCTGCGCTTCCCAACGCATTCTGGTCACTTATCGGGCTCGGCTGGTCCCCGTTCGCTCGCCGCTACTAGGGGAGTCGCTATTGCTGTCCTTTCCTCCGGGTACTTAGATGTTTCAGTTCCCCGGGTTTGCTCTTGAAGACCTATGTATTCAGTCAACAAGTCCCTGTCTCAGCCCGTTATTGATTGCCAAAGGCAATCAATAACCAACTGTCAGGTGGGTTGCCCCATTCGGAAATCCATGGATCAAAGCTTATTCTCAGCTCCTCATGGCTTATCGCAGAGTATCACGTCCTTCATCGCCTCTTACTGCCAAGGCATTCACCAAACGCCCTTCTCGCGCTTGATTTGATCCAGAAAAAGCAAGACTGTTTAGAATGTCCTACCGCCTTGCGGCTACTTGAGGACAATTTAGTGTCCTACCGCCTTGCGGCTACTTGAGGACAAGTTCTTGCGCGGCGGTGGAAGCTGGTAACAAACCACCGCCATTTTTCCGAACCAAAAGCATACATTCCCGCGTCATCTCGCGATGACGCATGGTCAGTGTACTTGACTTGGACAACGCCGCTCGTTCCGACCGGGATACATGCAAAGGGTTGAGGAAGCAGCCCTGAACATGCCGTCCACGCCTCG
>NZ_JBHMEC010000044.1:0-514 GCF_042430665.1 Roseovarius ramblicola
AAGCATGGCATGCAGGGCCGTCGCCAATGGCGCAAGGTGCATCTGGCCATGGACCCGGCCACGTCCGACATCCGCGCCGTCGAATTCACCCCCAGTCGCGACGGCGACAGCCCCGTGCTGCCCGACCTGCTCGGCCAGGTTCCGGAGGACGAGCAGATCGGCACCGTGACCGCCGATGGCGCCTACGACACGCGCCGTTGCCACAAGGCCATCATCGAGCGTGACGCCGTTCCGATCATCCCGATCCGCAAGAACGGACGCTTGTGGAAAGAGAACTGCCCGGCCGCACGCGCCAGAAACGAAACCCTGCGCGCAACGCGATATTACGGGCGGGCACTCTGGAAGCGATGGACTGGATACCATGCCCGCAGCAGGATCGAGGCGAGGATGCGCTACCTGAAAGCCTTCGGCGAGCGCATCGCCGCAAGAGACCCCGACCGCCAGACCGCCGAAATCCACATCCGCATCGCCCTCATGAACAGCTTCTCGGCCCTCGGCACCGCCGAGATCGTCC
>NZ_JBHMEC010000045.1:0-610 GCF_042430665.1 Roseovarius ramblicola
TCACCACCGTGCCCCGGCCGCTGATCGAGAACACGTCCTCGATCGGCATCAGGAACGGCTGGTCGATCGCGCGCTCGGGCGTCGGGATGAACTCGTCCACAGCCGCCATCAGCTCGCGGATCTTGTTCTCGCCGATCTCCGGGTCGCGCCCTTCCATCGCCGCCAGCGCGCTGCCCGCGATGATCGGAATGTCGTCGCCGGGGAAATCGTAGCTCGACAGAAGCTCGCGCACCTCCATCTCGACCAGCTCCAGAAGCTCCTCGTCATCGACCTGGTCGACCTTGTTGAGGAACACCACCAGCGCCGGAACCCCGACCTGGCGCGCCAGAAGGATGTGCTCGCGCGTCTGCGGCATCGGGCCATCGGCGGCGTTCACCACCAGGATCGCGCCGTCCATCTGCGCCGCGCCGGTGATCATGTTCTTGACGTAGTCGGCGTGGCCGGGGCAATCCACATGCGCGTAGTGCCGCGCCTCGGTCTCGTATTCCACATGCGCCGTCGAGATCGTGATCCCGCGCGCCTTCTCCTCCGGCGCGCCGTCGATCTGGTCATAGGCCCGGAAATCACCGAAATACTTCGTGATCGCCGCCGTCAGAGTCGTCTTGCCGTG
>NZ_JBHMEC010000046.1:0-757 GCF_042430665.1 Roseovarius ramblicola
CCATCCCGCGGTGTTTTGTTTTTGGTATCGTTTTGAGAGGTTCGGGGGATTTCCAGGTTTGGCGGCGACCTACTCTCCCACGTCTTGAGACGCAGTACCATTGGCGCGACGGCACTTAACGGCCGGGTTCGGGATGGGACCGGGTGTTTTGCTCGTGCTATGGCCACCAAACCGGGGAATCCCCCGAGTGATACAATCGGCCCGTTTCCGGGCTGTCCATGTCAGGTTTTGACGTATTGGTGTGTATGCTTATTGGCCCAGTCTTGTTGTTACTGGATCAAATCAAGCCTGTCGGGCGATTAGTACCGGTCAACTGAGCGCATTGCTGCGCTTACATCTCCGGCCTATCGACGTGGTGGTCTACCACGGCCCTCGGGGATACCTTGTTTTGAGGGGGGCTTCCCGCTTAGATGCCTTCAGCGGTTATCCTGTCCGTTCATAGCTACCCTGCACTGCCGTTGGCACGACAACAGGTCCACCAGTGGAACGTTCACCCCGGTCCTCTCGTACTAGGGGCAACTCCTCTCAAGTATCCTACACCCACGGCAGATAGGGACCGAACTGTCTCACGACGTTCTAAACCCAGCTCACGTACCTCTTTAAACGGCGAACAGCCGTACCCTTGGGACCTGCTCCAGCCCCAGGATGAGATGAGCCGACATCGAGGTGCCAAACACTGCCGTCGATATGGACTCTTGGGCAGTATCAGCCTGTTATCCCCGGCGTACCTTTTATCCGTTGAGCGATGGCCCTTCCA
>NZ_JBHMEC010000047.1:0-1779 GCF_042430665.1 Roseovarius ramblicola
GCCGCATGGGCCGCGCCAATCACGTCGGTGTCTGGATCGCAGGCGGCATCCTGCACTGCCAGCGCGGCGCGGGCATGGTCTATGACCGGCCTGACGCGATCCGTACCATGGGCTGGCAGATGCGATACTGGACGCCGGGGCCGCGCAGGCGCGGGCGCGCGGCGGCGGATGCCACCCGCGCGCTCTACGTGCCCGGCCTCGACCTGCTGATGGATCACGGGGCCGCGCCGGAGGCCCTCCTCGAGGCGCACCGCGCGGTGCCGGTCGCGGCCCGGCCGGGCGATACGGTGCAAGACGTGCTCCGCCGGGCGGGCCTCGAAAGTGAGACCGTCGCCGTGTTCCTGCGCGACGGGGACGATGCGCAGGTGCCCGCCTGGCCGGACAGCGACGATCCCGACGCCCTGGAAGATGTGTTGCGCGTGCTCGGGGCGGTGCGCCCGCAGGACTATGCGACGGCGCGGGTCGCAGAGGGGCAGCGCCTGGTCATCACGCAGGTGCCGCAGGGCGGCGGCGGCTCCAATCCGCTGCGCCTCGTGCTGCAGATTGCCGTGCTGGCGGCAGCGGCGTTCTTCGCACCGGCCCTCGGGCCGGGGATCGCCTCCGCGCTCGGCATCGGGACCGAGGCCGCCGGAGCGCTGGCCTTCGGCGCGCTCAATCTTGCCGGCGGCCTCGTGGTCAACGCCATCCTTCCGCCGCCCGGCCCGCCCGCGCTCTCGGACTTCTCCGAGGAGGTATCGCCGACCTTCGCGACCCGCGCGCAATCGTCCATCGCGCGCCCCGGCGCGCCCATCCCCTTCCAGCTCGGGCGGCATATCCACCAGCTCGACGATGTGAGCCCGCCATTCGTGCGCTTCGAGAGCAACGCGCAGGTCATCTACCAGCTCCTGGCCCTCGGCGTCGGCGAGCATGCGCTCGAAGAGGTGCGGCTCGGCAACGTCACGGCATGGCGCGACGGCGCACTCACCGGCAACCTGCCGGGCGTGTCCGTCGAGCATGTCACCTCCGGACAGCCGGTCACGCTGATGGAGGAAGCGGTCTTTACCCAGGGCGACGTGACCGGCCTGACCCTGTCGCCGCAGGAAACGGTCGGCTGGCACACGGCCTCCCCCGCCGGGCAGACGGTCGTGGCGTTGGAGATCGACATCGCGTTCCGGCAACTCGTGGAAATCGACAACAACGGCAACAACCAGGATCGCACCGTAGAGATACTGGTCGAGTCCCAGATGATCGATGACGACGATCAGCCGCTTGGCGCGCCGGTGGCGCTGGAGACGTTGACCTTCACCGGAGCGACGCGCTCGGCGCTGCGGTCCTCGCACAAATGGTTCGTGACGCAGGGGCGATACCGGATGAGGCTGACCCGGCAGACCGCCGCAGGCGACGATCAGACCTTCGACGACGGCGTGTGGGCCGGGCTCAAGGGGATCCTGCCGGGAGGCCGGGTCTGGCCGGGCATCGAGCTGCTCGCGGTGCGCGTCGAGGTGGGCGAAGAGTTCGCCGGGCAATCCGCGCGTCAGGTGCGCGCGGTCAAGACCCGCAAGCTGCCGGTCTGGGACGGCACCGCCTGGACCGCCCCCCAGCCCACCCGCGAAATCGCCTGGGCGGTGGCCGAGATCGCCCGCAGCCACGACCGCCTTGGCGACATCGACATGGACGAGCTCAGCGCCCTGCACGCGACGTGGTCCGCGCGCGGCGACCGTTTCGACACGGTCATCGACCAGCGCATGTCCTTTTGGGAGGTACTGCAGGCCGCCCTGCGCGCCGGGCGCGCGCAGCCCG
>NZ_JBHMEC010000048.1:0-723 GCF_042430665.1 Roseovarius ramblicola
GATGTCGAGGCACTTGAGTTCCTGTTCGAGTACTCGACCGATGGCGGTCTCGTCTGGCAGCCGCTCGGGTCATCGCCCGACCCCTCGCTTACGGTGTCACCCACTCCGGCGGGCCTGACCGATGTGCGCGCCGCGGCGACGCGCGATGGCCTGCGCGGCGCATGGATATCCGAGAGCGTGGCTGGTGGCTCACTCACGGCCCCGACCGGCTTTGCCGAAGTGACGCCGGGCCTGTTTTCCTCTGGAACCCGCCTGCATGTGACGGCCGATCCCGTTGCCGGGGCGGCGAGCTACCGCTTCGAGTTCCGCGACGCGAGTGCCGGGATTATCGGTTTCCTGTTCCGGGCCGCACCGGAAATCGACCTGACGATCGACGAGCTTGTCGCCGCCGGCGTCGCGGCGCGGGACACGGTCATCCGGCTGGCGGCGCTGGACACCACGGGCGCGCCGGGGGCCGAGGCGGAACTGGCATTGTCTGCGGTGGCACCCGGCAAGCCTGTCAACTTCAGACTGTCGAATGGCGGCCTGGTCAGGTGGGACGAGGGCACGCCCCCGCAAACGCGCGGCTGGCAGGTCTGGTGGGACGATGGCGCGAGCACCAAGGTGGTGGAGACCGCCGCGTTCCCGATCGACAAGCACGGATGGCCCGACCGCCTCGACGTCGCGGGACTGGATGTGTTCGGCCCCGGCGTGATCGCGGGTGTGGCCTTCAATCTCGACGGT
>NZ_JBHMEC010000049.1:0-1139 GCF_042430665.1 Roseovarius ramblicola
TGTGGAGCAACCGACATCCGTGCGGAGCTTTCAGATGGCGCAGCGCGGGTGTCGGTTGCGGTGGTGAGGTGTTCGGCGAATGCCTTGGGCGTTTGATAGCCAAGCGCCGAATGCGGGCGTGTTTCGTTGAAGTCGGTGGCCCAGGCCCGGATCACGGCGCGGGCATGGGCCATGTTGCGGAACATGGTCTCGTTCAGGAGTTCGTCGCGCATGCGCCCGTTGAAGCTTTCGACGAAGCCGTTCTGCATGGGCTTGCCCGGCGCGATGTAATGCCATTCAAGCTTGCGCTCCGTGGCAAAGGTTAAGATCGCGTTACTGGTCAGTTCGGTGCCGTTATCGCTGACGATCATGCCAGGCGGTCCGCGCCGTTCGATCAGCGTCGCCAATTCCCGCGCAACACGCCGCCCGGAGATCGATGTATCCGGGATGGCTGCGATGCATTCCCGTGTGACATCATCAACCACGTTCAGAATACGGAACCGCCGGCCACAGGCGAGCTGGTCATGGACGAAATCCAACGACCACCGGGCGTTTGGCCGTGCCTCGACCAGGATCGGGGCACGGGTTCCCACCGCCTTGCGCCGGGCGCGCCGTTTGCGCACCATGAGCCCTTCTTCTCGATACAGCCGATAGATGCGGTTGATCCCTGACGGCTCGCCATCGCGGCGCAAGAGCACGAACAGGCGCCGGTAGCCGAACCGGCGCCGCTCGTTCGCCAGATCGCGCAGCTTGCCCCGCAACTCAGTGTCCGCGGGACGACAGGAACGGTAACGGATCATCTTGCGATCCGCGCCGACAATCTTACAGGCCCGCCGTTCCGACAGGCCCAACCTGGCCTGCAGATGCGCAACGGCTTCGCGCTTCACGGCGGGCCTTACCATTTTTTTGAGAGCAGTTCCTTCATCGCCGCAGCATCCAGCATATGCTCGGCCAGAAGCTTCTTCAGCTTTGCGTTCTCATCTTCGAGCGCCTTCAGCCTTTTGGCATCGGAAACCGTCATCCCGCCAAACTTCGCCTTCCACGCATAAAAGGTCCCTTCCGACATGCCGTGCTTGCGGCACAGGTCAGCGCACTTCGCGCCGGCCTCTTGCTCGGTCAAAATGCCGATGATCTGCTCTTCTGTATATCTCGTTCGCTTA
>NZ_JBHMEC010000050.1:0-820 GCF_042430665.1 Roseovarius ramblicola
CGCGGATGTCCCGGCGGCGGTGGCCGAACAGTTCGCGCTGGCCAGGGACAGGCTGAAAAAACTCTGCCGCATCGAGCGGAAAATCGTGGATACCGTGGAGGGCTTCGAAGCATGGCACACCCTGAACTGATCCGTGTCTATGACGGCACGCCCGTGCCCTATTCCGAGGGCCAACTCCGGCTCGACGTCAAGCCCGCCCGGGCACCGAGCGGGCGGCTGCCGGACGATTTCCTGGCACAATACAACTGCTACCGGCCGCGCATGCTCGCCGAACCGCAGACCGACGATCTGTCCGTGGCGATAATCAACGAGACGCCGGAGCTGATCGACAGCGTCTGGAGCTGGACATGGCGCGTCGAGGATGTCTCGCTCACGCTCAAGCAGGCCAAGATGGCGATGACCCGCTGGATCGACGGTCTCACCGCCCAGATCGAGGGCGAGTATCCGCGTGTCGTGCAGAAGGGCTGGGAGGGCGAAGAGGCGATGGCACGCGCTCACAAGGCAGGCACGGCCACGCAGGAGCAGGCAGACATGCTCGCCGCGGACGCGGCGGCCAAGGGGCGCACACCGACCGAGCACGCCGACAGGATCGTCGAGAAGGCCGACAGGTTCCGCGCGATCATGCTCGACACCCGGCGTCTCTGGTTGGCCACCGACAAGGCCTTGGAAGAGGTGTCTGACCCGGCAGATTACCCCGGCATCCTGCGCGCCGCCAAGGCGCAGGCCGCGCCCATTGCACAGGCATACGGGTTGTCTCCGTAGCCGATATGGAGCCCTTCAACACACCTTGAAACGGTCTTCAACACCCACCGCCGCGCCG